>JBIMKD010000030.1:0-21422 GCA_043673815.1 Chromatiales bacterium | reverse complement strand
GTCCGATATGAAAGTAACCTTGACGTCGTTCACGGAAATCTCTCCTACGCGAACTGCCTTCAGGACCCCGAGCTTGGCCGCTACCCGGTCGCTTGCCGGCGGCGCAACCCCGGCTTCGAGATCTCCAGGGTGGTAGCCGAGTTGCGTACTCATGGAGGCCGGTAGCACAACGGTCGAGGCGCCCGTATCGACCAATAGAGCCACATCGCGACCCTGGTTGTTCGGTCCGGTGATGAAGGCCCGTACCTGGCGATGAGCACCCACACGCGTGCTCGCTACATAAGGGCTGATGTAGCGCTTGTCAGGTGGCTGTTTGAGGCTGATGATGATGACCTTCTCGATCTGCCCGGATGACAGTTCGACCACCATATAGTTGTAGTCCTCCAGCAGCGACTTGAGCCGTTCTTCCACGGTCCCTTTCACAGATCGGTACGCAGGGCCGGCGGAGATATGGTCGAGTCCAGAAATGACGACACCGGAGCTAGCCGCCAAGGCTTCCAGTTGCGCCCGGAGCGTAGTCTCGGTGCCACCCGCTGGCGACGCTGATAGTATCGATAGCGACGCTATCGACACCATGATGACCAAAAACAGGATCGCGGAGAATCGTTTCGGTAGCTGCCGGAACACCCGCCTATTTTACGATGTATATGAACGACCGAAACTAGCGTGACCAGCGTGACGTATTCCAGTTATCTCCAGTCGTTTCCGGTCATCTCCAGTCATCTTAGCGCGGGGACGGCGCGTGCAACTTATTGATCTTACAAGTACCGTTTCCGCGGCCTTTGTCCTCATAATGCTGAGGTCGGTGGTTCGAGTTCACCCATAGCCATCAAAATCAATAGGTTAGTGCGCCACGAGGTGCCTTGCCATGGGCTGTTTCAGACCCCGGTCAGTGCCTGATTTAGGAATTCGCGACGGACAGGATCCCTATATTGGTTTGATCACTCGGTAGCGTCTGCGGCAGACTGTCCGAATGTTGCGCACTACAGAGCTTCGGGGAAACATGACCCTGCGCAAGGAGGGTGCGTGCGCTCCGATTCTACCCGACCGGGTGAAATTATCGGTGATCTGTTTCAAAAACGGGTTTTTCGGCTGGTTAGCTATGGGCCAGAAAGGGCTGGCTTTAGTTCCAGGTATTTAACGAAGGGATCGAAATCCCGGTCAGAATACAGAAGTGGAACGCCACGCTCAATACAAAAAGTGGCAATAATCGTATCGGCCGTTTTCCGAACGGTGACACCTCGTTTTCGAAGCGCGCGGTAGTTCTCCGCGACTTTAAGGGCTAACGTAGCGCCAAGGAGATCATAGAGAGTTAAGCATGCCATCAACTCCTTCGCTGCCGCGAAATCAGCATCGCTTCGGAAGCCTTGCAGCACCTCGGCAAGAATCAAATCGCCACTCGCTACGGGCTCTGTCCCTAGAAGCGTGTCGAGGTAGTCGGTTTCGCGGGTAGCGCGGCCGTTGAAATAGTCGACCCACACGCTGGAGTCGACGAGGATCATTAGTCGAACCGCATGCGATCTAAATCATCTCGCCACTTAAGCTTGCCGCGGAATCCCTTAAGGACTTCTTGCTTTTTGAGTTGAATCAGCGCCTTAAGACCTAGCTCTACGGCCTCTCGCTTAGTCCGCGCCCCAGTTGCTTTTATCGCATCGGAGATTAATTTTTCGTCAATAACAATATTGGTTCGCATTGGTGATCCACATGTGTATACTAGCAAATAATTATACACACGTCGGAGCATTGTTGGATCATATGTGGTTCGGCGTGCACCCGCGACGGCATCGCCTTCGGGTTTGTCGGCCTGTGCCTTGGCGATGCATTCCTGGATCGGCTTCTCGGCCGCGAAGCGTTGCTCTAGGGAAACATCCAAGCCTTTCGTGTCCTTTAGCATCTGAAGAAAAAGGGTCGGACCGAGTGCATAGTTCTCGGTTGCATGGGCACGCTGCGATTCGGACCACTGGTCTATATTGAGAGGAGACGTGAGTTTCGCATCGTTCAGGTCCAGTTCTGACCAACGCATGCTGCGTAGGGTGCGCGACATCCGGGCAGCCGCCTCGCGGCCACAATAATAGCCGGGCCATAGACCAACCAGGCGATAGCCAAGCGAACGGTAAAAAGACTGGGCGCTCCTATTGCTGGCCCGCACCTCTGCGTGGATCGCGCAGATCCCAGCGAAGTCTGCCGATCTTTCCAGCCACCGCATCAGACGACGCCGGTGTGTCGATGTAAAGGGCTGATGGCAAGTAGGTTGAGGTGGGCGTCTTCCTCACCGAAATACATGATAGCAAAACCGACCAAATCCCCTAGCGCCTTGGCGGCCAGGACCACCGTATCGGGGCAGCGGATGTGCTTGGCTACCCGATCGGGCGTCCAGGACCACCCCAAACCATGCTCGATGAGCTCGCGAGACATGGTTGCTATGCGCTTAGCATCCGATAGCCTGGCGAGCCCGAGTTCAACGTGTTCAGTCATTTAATGCGTACCAATGTAAGCGGATCAATCTTCGAAGGGGGAGCGAACAAGGTTCTATGCCCGGTTACGCGGCTGCACGAAATCGGGTCGTAGGTTGCTCGGGTAAGTTCGCAAGAGTCTTCACTAACCCACGCGAACGCGCCGGAGTAAGGCCGCTACCGGTGGTGCTCAGCTGCAGCGTCACCATCGGTCCAAACGAGCGAGCAAGATCATGGCGTCCTCTTTTGTTTGTGAGGGATGCCTAACGGTCCCAGAAACACATAACTGAGCAGCCACCCGGTAACGCCCGCGAGCACGATAGCTCCCGTCCACAGGTGCGTTGACCAGCCGAGCCCCCGCGTCAACATCAGCACGACAAAGAACAACGCGTAATAGACGCTCGGCACCGTAAACGCGAAGAGACGCAGGGCTTGGGGTCTGGCAGCCGATGGCTTTAAGCCTCTCACCAGAGCATCGGCCACCAGGCCGGCGAGCGCTGCGGTCACCACCAAGCGAAGGTCGTAGTCTTGGGCCTGTGACACGCTAAAGGCCGCGTTCAACACAAAGACGAGCGTGAGGCTAAGGAAAGGGAGGCTCCAGCGCATCATGGCGAGCAAGACCAATCCCATCTGTAGCGCGGTTTGCACCAGAATGCTGGCGATGCCCAATGCACGGCGGAGAAAGCGCGAATAACGTGGATGGCCGGTCGCAGCGAAGACGATGCGAGTGGCATCGGATGCCCATGAGGGTGGGGCATCGTTGGCATCCTCCATCACCGGGTTGTTCGTCAGATTGGTACCACTCTCCCCCTCGGCATTCGTCTTGTAGATCTCCCAGTTGTCGTCGCGATTCGACGCGAACGCGATGTGATTGCCGTCGGGTGACCATGCAGGAAACCTATCGGTGTCTTGGTCGTTGGTCAGCCTGCGCGCATTTCGACCGTCGGCATCCATGACATAGATCTCCCAGTTGCCATCGCGCCGCGAAGCGAAGGCGATCTTCTCTCCTTCGGGTGACCAGGACGGGGAGTCGTTCTCGCCCGTGGTCGTGAGTCGCGTCTCATTGGTACCGTTGGCGCCCACGGCGTAAATCTCGGTATCCCCGTCGCGCTGGGAGGCGAACGCGATCTGTTTGCCATCGGGTGACCACGACGGCAGTCTGTGATCCCCCTGGCCGCGAGTGATGCGCGTTTGACTGCTCCCATCGGCGTTCATGACGTAGATCGCTCGGGTACCGTCGCGAACGGATTCGAATGCTATCTCGCGGCCATCGGGTGACCAGCTCGGGTGTCCGTCGTACCCAGCGTTATGGGTGAGCCTGCTCTGCTCCGTGCCGTCCGCGTTCATCACGTAGATTTCCGCACCGCTTGGTGCACTTTGGTTATACTTCCAAGTCCCTGAGGCGAACACGATGCGGCGGCCATCCGCCGACCAAGAGGGGTGGTTCATGCTCTGTGCAGGATTCTTTGCGAGCCGAGTTTGGCCGCGGCCATCGGCGTCCATCGCGAAAATCTCTCCGTATACTTCAGAGCGAGGCGTATCCTGCATGAGCCAGGTCTCGACCAACGGATGGGCGAACTGAGTGAAGAACGTGAATAGCGATAGCAAGAGCGTCATTGACACCAGCATGGGCCAGTGGGTACCCAGGCTCGGGGGCAATTGAACATCTGGGCGATGCCAGGCCGAGCGAAACGGTCCTGCCACCATGAGCGCGCCACTGAGTGCCAAAACTAGATGGCTCGGACTGAGCAAAGCTTCTAGGTCATGCTCGAAGCCGAAGAGCTCGTGCCAGAGCAAATCCCCGACTCCGCCGACCACAAAGATCAAGAGTCCAAGCAATGATAATCCATAGCCTACGGGCATGGTCGATCGCCAGGGATAGCCTTGCCTGCGGTTCCGATAGAGCGTGACCAGCACCAAGCTCGCGACGGCGAGCAACGCCGCATAGAGGAGCGCATGCCACGGCGTGAAAAAGGTCTCAATCGGGTAGTGACGATGGGCCCACCCGTCGAGGTACAGCCCGAGGATTAACCAACCGCATAACAACGCCATGGTGCGGTCGAATCGCTCGCTCGCGGTCGGCGGTACGGTCAGTGAGCCCGGGACGAATTCTCGTCCGGCTGATACAAGAGTATTTCGCATAGGTTTTTACCTACTCGCCAGGTGTTCAACCGGTCAGGTTCCCTGCCCGGTGTCCACCTTAAACCTCCGGGCCTACTATGAGCGCTTTATAGAGATCGGAGTCCGCGCTTGTGCCTCGCTAGCTCGTGGAAGCTCTTCCCCAACTGCCGACGCAGCACCCCGAAAATCCGTTTCTTCCTCGCTTCGGTATAAACACTACGGGATATTTGCAGTCCCATGTCGTAGGACTCAAACTCTGATATTCTTTCATCTGTGAATCCCCTTCTCTTGGCGGAGATCAAAGCTTCACACCGACCGTAGTACAGGTCAAACCACGGTGAGTCCCCCGGCAAACCCGGGGCTTACCTCACTGAGTTACTCACTGAGTTAAGACGGAGTGAGGAGGGCTAATATTAAATGATAACAGTCGGAAAGCACCACACGGACGATCGAGTACCACCGTTGACGAATACGTACCGGAAGGGAGCGGGCTGCCTCTTTGTGGCACAGTCGCTTAATCCCGCATTTCCGTCGCGGCCGCTCACACCGCTCGAACCCATGCCCCCAAATCCAACCTTGGCGGACTTCTTCGCGTTCCGGTTTGCGCCGGGCATAGTCAGCCACTGTATGCAGAGCGCGACCCGAGCCATGAACCAGGGATCCCCAGAAGAAACGATTTTAGCGTGTCTGCTGCACGATATCGGGATGAATCTCATAATGGTCAATCACGGATGGTGGAGCGCACAGCTTGTCGAGCCCTATGTTTCGGAGAAAGTGAGTTGGGCCATTCGCTACCATCAAGCGCTTCGTTTCTACCCGGACCCTTCGGTTGGGTACGAGTACCCCGAGATATATCGCCGTATCTTCGGGGAAGACTACGTGCCTCCGCCCTACATCGAGGCGGCGTACACCTATGCGCGGAGTCATCCCTGGTATATGGAAGCGCGCCTAATTACGCTGCATGACGATTACAGCTTCGATCCCACTGCGAAGGTGTCAATCGAGCCGTTTATAGGCATCATGGACCGGCACTTCAAAGAGCCAAGGGAAGGGCTCGGCTACGACACTAGCCCCGCTGCTCATATGTGGCGCAGTCTTATCTACGCCGATGATCCGCTTTAAGGCGACACACTCTCCTGAATTTAGCCATCTTTTGTACCACCGGGCCCCATCGTCGGCCGTGTCTGGAACCTGTCGCTGGAAGGGGTCTGATAAGCTCAGTAGGGTTAATTTCCACCTGCTTCAGTTTCCCTCATCTCTGGCGCAAATCGTTGGGCACCCCAAGGATATGAAACGACCAATTCCCGTTTGCTGATATCCCAGATCTTATAGACGTCGTCGGCGCTCAAGGAGATTATTCGCGCCCCGTCGCCAGAGAAGCTTGCGAGCCCAACCGGCGTTGTGCCATGGTTGAACGACGCGAGCTTCGCGGGAGCGCCGTCGGCAAATCGCCACACATCAATCTGACCGGTTTGACTCGCCGTGAGAAAACGACCCGTGTGGGGTCGTGGAATGAAGGCAGCGTGAATCGTGCCCTTCGTCCCGAGCTCATACTCAGCCGGGGAGGACGGGTCGTTGATGACGACGAACTGAACTCGCCCAGACTCGAAGACCACGATCGCGCGGTTGGCCTCCGAGTTACTTTCGATTAACAAAGCGGCGTCCGGGTACAGACCGCCCTTCAATTGCGGTCTCTTCTCGGATGATGTGTCCGCCAACATGACATGGCCGACTGTGTCCCCGACGAGAACGAAGGAACCGAACATGCCAGCGATCAAATGGGTCGGTTTTGCGTGGTATTCAAGCTGCACACTCTTAATCCGAATCCCCTCGAGATCGTAGACGTCCAGATAGAACTGGCGAGCCACGAATATTTCATTTCCCGACGAGCTGAATCCCATATATTCGACACGCCGACCCTTGGCTACATCGCCTGGCCGCAGTTCCTTCGTGCGCAGGTTGTCCATGCCGATCATGTACACGTTGCCCGGCGGATTGGGACCATCTTTGCCCCTTTCGCTCGCTACCAGTGCGTAACGCCCGTCATTTCGCAGCTTCGTGAAAACATCACCGCGTCGCCATCGTTCCATCAGGTAACCGACACCTGAGCCAAGTACTTCCCTTTCGTCCTGGCGGTTCTCGCGGCGACGCAGGCCGACTTCCATGGCAGTTCGCAGGGCCTGCTCGCCTTCCGAAGTCTCTTTCACCGTCAGTGCCTCGCGCGCCTCGTCGACGGCTTTCAGTGGATCGACGGGCAGTGCCTGGTACGCGCGCGCCACGGATGCCAAAACGTGTTGATCGCGTTCTCGGTCGATCGCCGCAAGTCTCGACTGAAACTGCCAAAAGGCGATTCCCAGGATTGTTATCAATGCCACCCCCGTGGCGTATGCCGCACGCAACGTGCGACGATGCTGTCTGTGGTCTTCACTGACAAGTTCCGCGACATCTAGATTACGTACCGGTGCCGCCAGCTTGGCAACGGAACTCAGGAACTCCGGATTCCGAAGCGTCAATATTTGCTGCTCACTTGTCCATCGAAGGTCGGCCCAAAACGGTTCACTCCGACTCGCGCCGGACAACTGCTTTGGCAATGACGTCGTGCGCTCCCAGTCGAAGTCGACCCTTATGTCGTCCCAAACGATGTCACCGCCCGTCAGCGCGATCAGTAGTGTTTCAATGGGGCGATTCGCGCGCCAGTAGGCGAGTTCTTTAGCGATCCATTTGGAGCCCGCAGCCTGCTTGGATGCCATGTACAATAAGAACCGAGATTCTGCGAGTGCCGATTGGATGGCCGGCCATCCCTCCGGTGCCACTGACAAATCCGTTTGGTCCCGGAAAACGCGCATGCCACGTAGGCGATACCACGGCTTGGCTATACTTTGCAAGGCGCGTTGCAGTTGCGCGGCGGTCCGGCTATCGGCTCCGTGACTGTAGGAGATGAACACGTCGTAACGCATCTCGGCGTCCTCTGTCGTCGCCCTTATCATCGCTATGGTCCTCATCTTGGCTGCGTTCTTCAGCCGGGGTGCAGCCTGTCAAGTGGGGTGGACTGTATCGAACCTCAAACCGCAAGCTTCACGACATTCAACGCCTCGCGCCATCCTGGTCAGATCCGAGAGACGCGAGCCCAAAGCAAACGGTCCATTGGACGAAGTTTAGGCCAGGGCTGAGAGCGTTGATACAGATTTAGCTGGTGGTGGCGACAACACGGGAAGCGGTATGGTCAAACTCCGATGAATGGTTGGTAACAACTTTTGCCGCGGATGAAACGGGCTTACCCTTAGGGCAGTTTTTCGTGTGAGTTCTGCGTTCAGGAATTAATCGATTGCGCCAGCACGGTCTTGCGCAGCGAATGCGACATGATGGCGATGTCCGATGTCTGCACGGCAACGGCGATCGTGAACGAAAAATACATGAAATCCCAATAGTCCGGGGTTTGCTCTTTATCCGGAAACTGCAATGCTCGGTGATCCGGCGGCGACCTGTAGAACAGATGCGCATAGTGGACGGTGTAGAGCACGGCGATCAGAAACCACGAGCCGATGATGGTCGATCCCGTGAAGGCGTATTTGGCCACACGAAAGGTGAAGGGCAGCGAAAGCTCGCCATCGCAGCTGGGCTAACGTGCAGGCGCGCTGACCCCAAAGCCTAAGGACAACACTAGCTCGTTCATCTCGCGGCAACCTTCATTCCCGCCAGAAGCCCGAGCGTTCTGATACAGGGCTGCGTTCAGTCTGCGAAACAAAACTATCCTTTCGGGAAACACTCATCCGTGGCCTTGACATACGAACCCCCGCGCTTCATCGCCGTGAGCACGCACTGCCACGCTGCCGAGCCATACTTGGCGCCCGCTGAGCAGCCTACCATGAATAGTTTCGTTTCTGCCTCCTTGGATTCGAGCTGTTGGGCATTCAGTGTCATCACTTCTTTGCACAAATCCATGCTCGACGGGCCGGAGATCTCAGGTTCAGCTCCAGGCGCGCGCTTCGTCTCGCCGCAACCAGCGAGGCTGAACAACGCCGTAAGTATCAGTATCGAACTGAGGGAAAGTAGTTTCATCATCGTCATCTCCTGTATAGTTGCTAGGGGAACTCCATTTGGCAAAGGCTCGGGCATTGGAGGAGTTCAGCCATGGCCGTCGTTGGTCGACTGGTATCGTGAAAGGGCTCCGCCTCGCGGCGAGGATTACCTTTACCGAGTAGAAGCTTGGAGAGGAAGCGTAGGATGTAGCGCGCCAGATTCGACAAGCAGCCCGGCCGTTTTCTCGCCGGCAATCACTTTCAACTACCCTAGCATAGCACCGCATGATATCATCGTCCATATGCTGAGGTCGGTGGTTCGAACCACCCATAGCCACCAATATAAACACTAAGTTAGGGTAACAAACCCGCTCCTGTATGTTGGCGCTTCAATAGCTAATGCCGTCCTAATGCGGGTTGCCGAGACTTTGGGGATCTCGCCGACGGGGTGAATGGGATTGCCCTTGAGCGCGATATTGGCCATGGCTTGTCCTCGCCACCCTCTGCAGCGCAAGTCGGCCATGGGCTACTATGGTGGCATGCGCTGGATCCTTCCCGTCGTCCTGCTCGCAGCATGCGCTGGAGCCTCCGCACTCCCGACCGCGGACCCACCGGCCAGCGACGACCTCAGCGGCCTCATCGGCCAGCCCGCGCCCGGCTGGAAGCTCGAGCACTGGTTCAACTCCGAGCCGCTCGCGCTAGAGGACTTGCGCGGCAAAGTGGTGCTGGTGCGCTGGCTCATGGCTCCGAGCTGCCCGCTCTGCAGCGCCACCGCGCCGGCCCTGAACCGTTTCGACGAGGAGTACCGCGGCCGCGGCCTGGTCGTGATCGGTGTGTACCACCACAAGGACCCCGAGCCGCTCGATGTCGAGACCGTGCGCGGCTACGTCGAGCACTACCGGGTCCGCTTCCCCGTGGCCGTGGACCCCGACTGGCAGACCTTGAAGCGCTGGTGGCTCGACGGCCACGAGCGGTCGTGGACGAGCGTCAGCTTCCTCCTCGATCGGCGCGGCGTGATCCGTCACGTGCACCCGGGCGGGAAGCTGGCGCCCGATACCGACGACTTCCGCGTAATGCGCGCGAAGATCGAGGCGCTGCTCGCCGATGATCCTTAGCCGTGCGCGGTGGGTGACACCCGGAACGGGGGCGGTTCTGCCGGCCAGAGATTGAGGCCGTAGGCCTAAGGCTCCGCACTGCGGTGAGCCGAGCTTAAACTTGAGCGATCGCATAAACACGGTGTACTTTTGAGTGCCGCGATGCTATGCGCAGGCGATTGGGTTCTAGCTTGTTACTGAGCTTCCTCGTTGTGACCGGCGTGCTGGTCGTTGCCTGGGCGCTGGTGACCCAGCCGCTATTGCCGCGCGCGCCGAAAGCTGCAACCGTCAATACCGATCCTGCCAGACTGGAAGTACACGTACGGATGTTGTCCGAGACGCTGGTGCCGCGGGACGAGAGTCACCCACACATGCTGGATCGCACTGCTGCATATATTCGCCGCGAATTTGAACATGCGGGCGGCACGGTTTCCGATCAGCCCTACGATTCGGATGGAAAGACCTACCGCAACGTCATCGCGCTATTCGGACCGGATACCGCCGAACGCATCGTGGTCGGCGCGCACTACGACTCTGTGGCTGCAGACGTGCCCGCCGCCGACGACAATGCTAGCGGTGTCGCCGGGCTAATCGACCTCGCCTATTGGCTAGGCGCGACATCGCCACCCATGCAGATAGAGCTCGTCGCATACACCCTGGAAGAGGGACAGCATTTTCGCACCCAGCGTATGGGAAGCTTTGTGCACGCGCGTTCGCTCAAACAGCAAGGTGTTCCAGTGCGCGCGATGATCTCGCTGGAAATGCTGGGCTTTTTTTCTGACGCGCCCAATAGCCAGCGTTATCCGCATCCGCTAATGAACCTCTTCTATCCCACGCAAGGTGATTTCATCGCCGTGGTCGGCAAGCTGAATCAGCCTATGGTCGTGCGGCGCGTGAAGGCGGCCATGCAAGCTGCCTCTCTGCTGCCGGTGTTCTCCATCAATGCCCCGCGCTCGGTGCCGGGGATCGACTTCTCGGATCACCGCAACTACTGGGAAATGGGTTACGACGCGGTGATGATCACCGACACGGCGTTCTACCGGAACCCGAACTATCACACCCCCCGAGACACAGCGGAGACGCTGGACTACCAGCGCATGGCCGCGGTGGTGCAGGGCGTGTACGCTGCAATGTTGGCCCTGGCGCAGTAGCATCGCTGCACCTCTTGCCATTGAGGCATTGTTCCACCTGGCTTAGAGCCCAGGTTAGTACCTTCATCGTTTGGAGGCCGTTCTCCGCTGGGCTACAGCTACGTCGGCGGAACCACCTTCAGCGTTCCGGTTTACGCGGGGCTACCAGAGTTTCCGTTGCCTCCTCGCCAATAGCTACCGCTCAGAGCTTCATGGGTTTTAGCTCGCACTATCCGAAGCCACTTTCGCGCCCAGGCAAACTCCACGGCGAGGATTGTCAGGCCTGCGGGGATCACTAGGACTGCAGGACCGGGAAGCACAAGCATCACAACTCCCAGAAGCAATACGGTCGTTCCGATGACGCAAATCGCGACGCGACGCGCCAGCTTTAAGGTCATGTGCATCATTGAGAAGCGGCCCATTTGAGAGTTTTCACTTGGGCGCTTGCCAGTGCCGGTCCATCGGCTCAGGCACGCGAGTTCGCCAACAAGTTCCCTTTGATGGTACCTCATAAATATCCCGGAAGTCCCCAATCCTGGACCCAGGACACGCGTAATTGACACCCCGCAGGTTAAGCAGTACCTTCACTTTTGAGGAAAAAGGAGGCTTAAAAATTCGCAAGAAGAGCGGGATACCGCCAGTGGCGTCTCGGCGTTCCGATACTCATCCTTGTCATTCCTCCTGCGCATCTGCGATTGAACCTAAGCTTTAAATGTCGTTCACCTTGAGAGGAACGGCGGTAAGCACCTGGAACTAACGTTTGTGTCCAGCGGGACACGACCCTCCCGCGCGGCGCAGCCTACATCCACGGTAATCCACGGAAAGCGACTCGGGATCGATGCGCGGAGACGGGGAATCCCGGAATGCCGGCATTGCTTACTCTGCTATGGCTACGCCCATCGCGATTATCATCAATGACTCCGCGGGATCGGACACGACCGCGGAGGCGCGGGCGCGCATCGCGGAAGCGTTCCACAATCTCGGCGCCGAGGCGCATTTCTTGATTGCGAGCAGCAGAGAGGAGATTGTGGATCTGGCACGCCGTGCGGCCGCCGGGGACGCCGGCCCCGATCAACGCCGTGGCGTCCGTCCTTATCGAGACCGATCGCACGCTCGGAGTGCTGCCGCTTGGGACACTCAATCACTTCGCTAAGGATCTCCATATTCCGCCCGCCCTGGGGGAGTCCGTGCGCACGATCCTCGGGGGTACAGTGGCGCGAGTGGATGTCGGGGAGGTCAACGGCCGGTTCTTTCTCAACAATTCGGGTCTCGGACTCTATCCGATGATCGTACGCCATCGCGAGAAGCTGCAAGATCGCCTGGGGCACGGCCAGTGGCCGGCGTTCCTATGGGCGGCGCTCTCCGTGCTGCGCCGCTACCCCTTCCTCGTGGTACGCGTGAACGCAGGCGATCACGAATCGGTGCGGCGCACTCCGTTCATTTTCATCGGCAACAACGAATACGAGATTGCGCGTTTCGAGATCCGCAAACGCCTCGATGCGGGACGGCTATGTCTCTACATGGCACGCCGTACCGGGCGCCTTGGGCTCCTGCGCTTCGCCCTGCGCGCCCTCGTCGGCAAGCTGAAAAATGAGAAGGATTTCGATGCGCTCTGTACCGAAGAGGTCTACATCGAGACGAAGCGCACGCGCGTGCACGTCGCCATCGACGGTGAGGTCACCGTGATGCCTACCCCACTCCATTACCGTGTTCGCCCCGGAGCGCTTCGGGTGCTCGTGCCCGCGGCGGAAACGGCAGAGCACTAACGCCGCTAGACTGATCGCGGCTACTTCCGATCGCAGCTTAGAGTACGCCCGTGCGCACCGTCGTCCATCTCTCCGATCTGCATTTTGGGCAGATCGATGAGACGATCCTCGCCTCGCTAACCGCTTTTATCCACGGGATCAGGCCGAATCTCGTGGCCGTCTCGGGTGATTTGACCCAGCGCGCGCAGCTCTCAGTTCGAACATTTCCGGAAACGATCCGGGCGCCGCGGATCGTCGTACCGGGTAACCACGACGTGCCGATGCGCAATCTCTTCGCGCGCTTTTTTCGCCCGCTCGCCAAGTATCGCCGCTACATCACGGAGGACCTCGCGCCGTTTTATCGTGACGAGGAGATCATGGTGGCCGGCATTAACACCGCGCGGTCACTGACGATCAAGGGCGGGCGCATCAACGAAACGCAGATCGAAATGCTCCACGAGCGGCTAGGCGATGGGGGAGGGGAGAGGATCAGGATCCTGGTCACGCACCATCCTTTTCACGTGCCCGAAGGCGGAGACGAGGATGATCTGGTTCGCTGTCCGCCAGAGGCCACGGCCAAGCTCGGCCAATGCCGACTCGATATCCTGCTCGCCGGCCATCTGCATCGCAGCCATACCGGGCCCCTCGCCGAGCGTTTTAGAATCGGCGGCTATAGCGCGCTTGCGGTCAGCGCGGGCACGGCGATCTCGACGCGCGTGCGCGGCGAGCGCAATTCCTTCAATGTGCTGCGCATCGAGCGCCCGCACATCGACGTCAGCTGCTGCTTCTGGGACCCCGAGCGGTTGGCGTTCGTCCCGGGGAGCCCTGAGCATTTTCTGCACACGCCCACCGGCTGGGCGCGGTCGATCAGCGCGCAGAGGTACGATGGCCAGTTTCTCTAACATCGATACGGCGCTCTTGTCATTCGCCGCGGCTCATCGCTCCGAGATCCTCGATCAGTTGTTTCGTGGAATGACCTGGCTCGGCTCACTCTATGTTCTCATCCCGGCTGGACTCGGGTTGGTCAGCCTGTTGGCCCATCGCCGAAATCGATTCGAGGCTTGGCTTCTGGGGATGGGCCTCTGCGGTGCCGCACTCATGGCCCACACCATTAAGCAGATTATAGCGCGGCCTCGGCCCGCGCTTTACCCGCTCTTGATCGAGCTACCCGTCTCGGATTCGTTCCCGAGCGCGCATGCCGCTCATGCGACTGCGTTTTTCCTGTGCCTAGTGCTTATCGTGCGCCGCCAAGCCCCCGAGTGGACATGGTGGGTCGCCTGCGCGGCACTGGTGGTGGTGGCCTGCGTCGCCGCCTCTCGGATCTACCTGCAGGTGCACTTTCCATCGGATACGCTTGGCGGGATGGTTTTAGGGGTGTTGTGGGTGACTGTGCTTTTTAAGCTCATGCTTCGGAGGGAGCGGCAAGCGTAGCGATCACCCAGTAGCCGGAAGCCCCAGAGCGAACGCGATCTGCCTTATAGCCGAGCGCTCCTCGTCGGACACGAGCTCACCCCCAAAACCCAGCACGCTCCCTTCTTTCGCAGCCTTGGCTACGCGCTCGGCGAGTGTCACCAGCCAGCGCTTGTATTCCTCGCCCTGGGCATCGGAAACTTTGCGAAACAAGATTTCCGACGTCTTCCGTAACTGCGACAAGGCGTGCTCCTTCGCGGCCTCTGCCGAAGCGATACGCTCCTGCGGCGCCGCGGGCGGCGTAACGCGCCCCTTTAGATCGGCGACCACTGCGGAGATTAAACCATTGGAATTCCCTTGCTCCGCAACCTCCTCCAACGCCTTGCCTAGCGCAACTATCTCCTTCATGGCTCCGACAGGACCGCTCGGACTCGCTACGGCCACCGCCATTCCGACCATGGAAGGGGCGCTAACGATGCATTGCCATTCTTCTGCGGTGAAATCTTCTTTCTTAGTCATAAGTCATCATCATTGACCCAACAAGGACGATCGTTCGTATCGAGGATAGGAGATCCGCCCCGATTTGTCATCCACCCATAAGCATCATCCCATGCCGGTCGGCTAGCCGGTTTGCCCTCTTGAAAGTTCTCTTAAAGTTCTCTATCCTTGGATAGAACTTTCGAGAACTTTCTATGCTGACCCCCGCCGAACAGCGCGTGCTGGAAATCTTCCGCGATTACACCGACCGGGAAGGCCAACCTCCATTGCTCAGGGAGATCGGGCAGGCGCTGGGTATCCGATCCAAGGGCACTCTGCACCGTTATGTGCGATCCCTGATCGGAAAAGGCTACCTCCAGGAAGGGCAGGGAGGCTGGCGGGGTATTGCCTTGGCCCCGCCACACCGGCGCCCGCTCGTATTTCCCTTGCTCGGGCGCATCGCGGCCGGCCGGCCGCTCGAGGCCATCCCCGGCCAGGACGAGATTGATTTGGCTTCTCTCCTCGGCGGGGGAGATACCTACGTCTTGAAGGTGGCCGGTGACTCCATGATCGCGGCCGATATCCTCGATGGCGATCTCGTCTTCCTCCGGCGCCAGGAGACGGCGGAGAACGGGGACATCGTCTCGGCCCTCATCGACGGCGAGGAAGCGACCCTCAAGCGCTTTCGCCGGCGCCCAAACGCTCAGGTGCTCCTCATCCCCGAGAACCCCGCGCTGAAACCCATGGCGTACAACCCCGCGCGCGTCACGATCCAGGGGGTGCTGATCGCCAAGCTACGCCTCTATCGGTGAGAGCTTGTGAAAAAATCTGCTGCGCTCGGGATCTCGTGTTCCGGCGGTACTCGGAATCCTCATGTATTTCAACATACACTCCGGTTGCTCGTCCCATCCTTGGGCCTCGCCCCTTCGGGGCTTGCACGCCGTTTCGCTCCCGGCGAAACGGTCCTGCGCTCCGGCGGAAAGCCAGGGCCAGGGAGTGGCCCTGTTTGGCGCGCCGAGGATGCAACGCGACCTCCCTTCGCTCACGACGATTCTTTCACAAGCTCTGAAGGTATGAGCTTGGAGGCGGTGCTGGGCGATCCCCGGCTTTGGCGCTGCGGCCGGGCGTTGCCCGTCGAGGCGGAAACCATCCCGAGCGGTTTCGCCGAGATCGATGCGCTCCTCCCCGGTGGCGGATGGCCGCGAGGCGCGCTCGTGGAGATCTTGACCGACATGGAAGGCATCGGTGCGCTGCGGCTCGTGATCCCGGCCCTTGCGCACCTGAGTCAATCCGAGAAGTGGCTGGCCTGGATCGCCCCACCGCACCTCCCTTATGGCCCGGCGCTCGCCGCCCACGGCGTCGCGCTCGCGCGCATGCTCCTCGTGTGGGGGATCGGAAGTCCGCGAGAGCGCTTCTGGGCTCTGGAGCAATCCTTGCGCGCGGGAGCGTGTAGCGCTGTGCTCGCCTGGCCGCGTGGTCTCGACGGGCGTGGACTGCGCCGCTTGCAGCTCGCCGCCGAGACAGGCCGAAGCCTGGGCCTCCTGTTTCGCCCCCTCGCGGCCCGGCGTGAGGCCTCGCCCGCCGCCTTGCGTTTAATGTTGGAGCCACACGGACCGCTCGCGGCAGTAAGCATCCTCAAGCGCCGGGGTGGTGCGGGCGCGAGGCCCGTGTATCTGGATTTGCGGGTGTGAAAGTTATGCGCGCCTCGCTCTGGCTCTGTCTCGGTCTTCCCGCCCTCCCGCTCGAGGCGCTGGGGCTCGGGAACTCGCAGCAGGCGTGCGTCCTCACGACCCCCGGGCGCGAGTCGCGGGTACGGATAGGCAACCGCGCCGCCTACGCCCTCGGCATCGCGCCGGGGATGCGCGCCGGGGCGGCGCAGGCGCTCGGGGATGTCAAAGTGTACGCGCCCCGTGAATCTGCCGAGCGGGCCGCCCTCGAGGCGCTCGCCGCTTGGTGCGGGCAGTTCACCTCGTTTGTGAGCCTGGCGCCGCCGGAGGGTCTCCTGCTCGAGATCGGCCAGAGCCTCACCCTCTTCGGAGGCGTTGCCAAGCTCGTGAAACAGGTGCGTGAGGGCGTGCTGGACCTCGGCTACCAACCGCTCCTCGCGATCGCGCCCACGCCGCTCGCGGCGATCTTTTTCGTGAGGGCACACCAAGAGGTTTGCATCACCGATCCGCGGCAACTGCACGCGCCGCTCAGCCGCTTACCGCTTGCGGTCCTGGGCGTCGATGTGCGCATCGCGGAAGCCCTCGTCGGGCTCGGGCTACGCGAGGTGGGGGAGTGCCTGCGCCTGCCCCGCGACGGATTGGCCCGACGCTTCGGCCCGGCGCTGGTGCGCTTGCTCGACCGTGCCTCGGGCCGGCAGCCGGACCCGCGTCTACCCTTCGAGCCTCCCGCGCGCTTCGGGCGTCTTCTCGATCTCCCGCATGAGGCCGAGGACACCCAGGCCTTGCAGTTCGCGGCACGGCGGTTGTTATTGGAATTGACGGGCTTCTTGCGGGCGCGCGGGGCGGGTGCGCGGCAACTCGATTGGCGGCTGGTTCATCGCGACCGGCGCGAGACTTCGTTCAATCTTACGCTCCTCACACCCAGCCGCGATCCGGAGCATCTCGGTCAACTGCTGCGTAGCCGGCTCGAGCGGCTGGTGCTCCCCGAGCCTGTCCGTGCATTGAGGCTCTTGGTCGACGATCTCTGCCCCCTGGCCGGCGTCACGCTCGCGCTCCTGCCGGGCGGCAAGGAACAAAGCCAAACGCAGTCCCTCGCCTTCATCGAGCGACTGCGCGCACGCCTGGGCGAGGATGCCGTCCGTGGCCTCGGTCTGCTCCCCGATCACCGGCCCGAAGCGGCGTGGTGCTTCTGCTCGCCCGGGGAGGCAAGCTCATCACCGGGCGTGCGAAGCCGTCCTCTGTGGTTGCTCGACCCGCCCCAAGCGCTCGTAGTCCGGGAGGGACGGCCGCGGCTTCGGGGGCCTTTGGAGCTAATGGAGCGCGGGGAGCGCATCGAAGGCGGCTGGTGGGATGGACAGCCCATGGGGCGCGATTACTTTGTCGCACGCAATCCCCTCGGCGGCCGTTATTGGGTCTTCCGCGAGGTCGAGGGGAAGCGGCGCTGGTTCGTGCACGGGATCTGTGACTAGGTTCAAGCGGCGCTCGGTTGTTATCTCCCATGCCGGATTTGGCCCGCTACGCCGAGCTTCACTGCCTCTCGAACTTCACCTTCTTGAGAGGCGCCTCCCACCCCGAGGAGTTGCTGGCAGAAGCCCAGCGACTCGGCTACACGGCGCTTGCGCTGACCGACGAGTGTTCGCTTGCCGGTGTGGTGCGGGCCCATAGCGCGGCCAAGGACCGCGGCCTCAAGCTTGTCATTGGCGCGGAAGTGAAGTTCCTCGACGGACCGCGGCTCGTCTTTCTGGCACAAGATCGAGAGGGTTACGGCCGGCTCTCGGCGCTCATCACCCAAGGGCGGCGGCGAGCGGCCAAAGGCGACTACCGGCTGGAACGCGCGGACCTCGCCGCCGGTCTCGATCATTGCCTCGCTCTCTTGCTACCGAAGCGAGGGCTGGGCGTAGACGAGCTGAGGCGGCTTAGAGCCGAGGCCGGCTGGCTCGCCGGGCGCTTTCCCGAGCGCCTTTGGATCGCCGTCGAGCTACTACGCGAGGGCGACGATGGCGAGAGGCTCGAAAGGCTCACTGCCTTGAGCCGTGAGACGGGCATTCCGCTCGTCGCCGCGGGGGATGTGCACATGCACGTGCGCGAGCGTCGCACCTTGCAAGATACTTTGACGGCGATCCGGCTCAAGACCACGGTTAAGGCGGCGGGCTATGCGCTCTATCCGAACAGCGAGCGTCATTTGCGCCGGCGCGAAGTCCTGGCGCGGCTTTATCCGTCTGCATTACTCACTGAGACAGTGCGCATCGCCGAGCGTTGTCAATTCTCCTTGGACGAGCTCCGCTACGAATATCCCGAGGAGCTCGTGCCCGCGGGCGAGACGCCGGCCCGGTATCTCAGGAATTTGACCGAGACGGGCATACGACGGCGCTGGCCAGATGGGGTACCCGCGAAAGTCGCGGTACAGATCGAGCACGAGCTGCAACTCATCGCCGAGCTCGGTTACGAGAGCTATTTCTTGACCGTCCACGATATTGTCGCCTTTGCCCGCAACCAAGGCATCCTCTGCCAGGGACGGGGGAGCGCGGCCAACTCCGCGGTTTGTTACTGCCTCGGCATCACCGAGGTGGATCCTGCGCGCATGGAGATGCTTTTCGAACGCTTCGTCTCCAAGGAGCGCCAGGAGCCGCCCGACATCGACGTCGACTTCGAGCACCAGAGGCGCGAGGAGGTGATCCAGTACCTCTATGAAAAGTACGGGCGCGAGCGCGCCGCTCTCGCCGCGACCGTGATCACCTACCGTGCTAAGAGCGCGATCCGGGATGTCGGCAAGGCGCTCGGGATGAGCCTCGATCAAGTCGATCGCCTCGCGAAGAACGTCTATTGGTGGGATGGGAAACAACTCGCGCCCGAGCGCCTGCGCGAGGTGGGGTTCGATCCCGATAATCCGGTGCTGGCCCGATTAATCACGCTCGTCGCTCGGCTCGTGGGCTTCCCGCGCCACCTCTCCCAGCATGTGGGCGGGATGATCATCTCCCGCGGTCCCCTGGCTCACCTCGTCCCCATCGAGAGAGCCAGGGCCAGGGGCGAGTACCCGAGCGCCAGCGAAGCTGGCCGGGGCCGAGGACGCGCCATGCCCGAGCGCACGGTGATCCAATGGGACAAGGACGATCTCGATGCGCTCGGTCTCCTCAAAGTCGATTGCCTGTGCCTCGGGATGCTCTCCGCGATCCGCCGCGCCTTCGATCTCATCGAGGGGTTCGAGGGAAAGAAACTCACCTTGGCCACCGTGCCCCCCGAGGACCCCGCGACCTACGCGATGATCCAACGGGCGGACACCATGGGAGTCTTCCAGATCGAGTCCCGCGCGCAGATGGCCATGCTGCCGCGGCTCAAACCCGCCTGTTACTACGACTTGGTGATCGAGGTCGCGATCATCCGGCCGGGGCCCATCCAAGGCGAGATGGTGCATCCGTACCTGCGCCGCCGGCATGGGATCGAGCCCGTGAGCTATCCGAGCGAAGAGGTGCGCGGGGTGCTCGGGCGCACCCTGGGGGTGCCGCTCTTCCAGGAGCAGGTCATTAAACTTGCCATGGTGGCCGCGGGCTTCAGCCCGGGCGAGGCCGATCGGTTGCGCCGCTCCATGGCCGCCTGGAAACGGAGCGGGGGCCTCCAGCGCTTCGAGCACAAGCTCGTCGAGGGCATGCGCGAGCGCGGTTATTCGGAGCGCTTCGCCCGCCAGATCTATAAGCAGATCGAGGGCTTTGGCGAATATGGCTTTCCCGAGAGCCATGCGGCGAGCTTCGCGCTCTTGGTCTATGTCTCCGCCTGGCTCAAGTGTCACGCCCCCGCGGCCTTCACGGCCGCCCTTTTGAATAGCCAGCCCTTGGGTTTCTACGCCCCCGCACAGCTGGTGCAAGACGCCCGCAGGCATGGCGTGGAGGTGCGTCCAGTCGATGTGGGTGCCAGCGCCTGGGACTGTACCTTGGAGCGGGGATCGAATGCTCAACCCGCGCTTCGTCTGGGGCTGCGCCTGGTCAAGGGCCTTTCGAAGAGCGGTGCCGAGCGCCTCGTGAAAGCACGCACAACGAGGGCCTTCATGGATGTCCAGGATCTCATGCGGCGTGCCGAGCTCGATCGCCGCGATCTCGAGGCGCTCGCCGCGGCCGATGCGCTGGTGCAGCTCGCCGGCCAGCGGCATCAGGCGTACTGGGCGGTGCTCGGCATCGAAGCACCGGCGCCGCTACTCGCCGCCACCACCGTCGACGAAGCCTCGCCCTTGCTGCGCCGCCCCACCGAGGGCGAGGCGATCGCCGCCGATTACGGGAGCCTCGGCCTGACGCTCCGGCAGCATCCCCTGGCGCTCCTGCGCCCGCGCCTCGAACGGATGGCCTTCGTGACCGCCGCGCGGGTCCTGGGTCTCGCGCACGGAGAGACCGTCCGCGCCGCCGGTTTAGTGATCACCCGCCAGCGTCCCGGGACCGCGACCGGCGTGGTGTTCGTCACACTCGAGGACGAGACGGGCTACCTCAATCTCATCGTCTGGAGCCGCTTGGTGGAGAGCCAACGAAAAGAGCTTCTGGGCTCACGCCTCCTCGGCGTCACCGGCGAGGTCCAACGCGAGGGGGAGGTGGTACACGTGCTCGCCCGCAAGCTTGAGGATCATACCGATCTCCTGGGCCGCTTGAGCACTCAATCGAGGGATTTTCATTAGGGCCGAGCCAACCCCACCCATGCTCATTTCAATGCGGAGCTTCTGACTAGAGCACCCGTCGGCAGGGACAAGCAACACCTCAGGGACAATGGACGGAGCGGTGCAGCCTGCGCCGGCGGGAAAGCCAGGCAAAGGGACGTTGCCTGCTCTGAAGCGTCCATCCCTGGACTGGCCGGCAACATCCTGTTGCTCCGACGCTTCGCGTTGGCGCTCTGAGGATGGAAGGCGCATCCACTACGAGCGGCGGCGTCCCGAAGACACCGTCCTCTACCAAGTAGTCCAAGAGCACCTCGACAGCTTTTTGGCCCAAGTCGAAGCCGAGACCGGATCGAGCCTACCCGAGTTCGTCAAAGCGGAGTTCGATGCGTTTCTTGAGTGCGGCATCCTCGCTCATGGATTTCTACGCCTACGCTGCGCCGACTGTGCCCATGAAAAGCTCGTCGCTTTTTCGTGTAAGAAGCGGGGCTTCTGCCCGAGCTGTGGCGCCCGGCGTATGGTGGAGACCGCCGCCCACCTGGTCGATCACATCATCCCCCGGGTACCGGTGCGGCAATGGGTGCTCTCCTTTCCCATCCCGCTGCGCTTGCTGTTCGCTGCTCACCCCGAGCTGCTCACACCGGTCTTGAGAATCGTCCACCAGGTGATTTCCACG
>JBIMKD010000029.1:0-7210 GCA_043673815.1 Chromatiales bacterium | reverse complement strand
ATCTGTTGACGTCGAAACTTGATGCCCTCGAGTCGTCGACCGCGCAGTCGACTCCACAAGCACCGCTCCGCTTCGGTCGAATTCTTCCGCAGCGCTTGGGCCATACCGTTCATCGGCCTCTCTATCCCCTCACCCCAACCCGAAGGGAGAGAGAGTTAACCGTGGCGCACTTGCCTTGCCTCGAAATCTCGAACCCGAACACTCGTGGCCAGGCCTAAATAAACAGACCCAGCTTATCATGCGATCATTCCCATACCGTCTCTCCACTGACCCACAAATTCTGCGGAAGAGCCTTATTTATAAACCTTAATCGGAGCACTATACGTTCATCGGGAGATCCTGCCTTTTGAAGCCCAATCCGCGCGTCGAAGCGGGCGTACCTCACTGCGTGCGGGCGGTCCATAGCCTGGGCCACAGGCTGGAGGGCACGCCCTGGCAGTCGTCCATCTGGGCCTGCCGCACAAGGTTGAAGCGCCGTCCGTTCCACGCCCACGCCGTCTCGTCGCCGCAGTCGCCGACGCCGCGGCCTTTGTTGAAAGCGCCGAGCACGCCGTCCTCGCCGAGGCCGCCGTTGACCAGGGTGTCGTCGTAGTTGGTCAGGCCCGGGCTGCGCGCGTTTGAGCCGTCGCGGCTGGCGACGATGTAGCGGTGGCTGAAGTTGTAGGCGCCGCGACCGCAGGGGATGCCCCACAGGTATTCGGTCCGGCTCAGTCGGTCGACCTGTGGCTCCGAGAATTCGCGCTCAGGATCGGCGTTGTCTTCGATGCACTGCTGGACGTCCGCGCGCTTGCGCAAGGCCATCGGCAACCGGGTCGGCAGGTCGGCGCCGCCCAGCGGCTTCACGAGTCGCACCACGGGCTCCGCCGGCGGACGTGCCATGGCCGAGCGCGGGGCCGGACCCTTGGCCACCAGGGCGGTGACGCCGCCGGCGCGGCCCTGCCGGTCGTCCATCCAGCGCAGCGCGGCCGAGCTGCCGGATAGCGAGATCGCGCCGAGGTCCTTGCCTTCGACCGAGACCGCGAGCTGCGTCCCGTTCTTGAGCGCCTCCACGAAACGCTGCTCCGTAGCTGGGTCGGAGATGCGCACGAGCATCGCGCCGCTTTCGGGTTCACCGTCGGTGACGCCAGCGAACTCGGCCGGAGCGCCGCTACCCTCGATGCGCAACCGCGCCCGCTCGCCTTCCTGGATGGATTCCGCCGCCTCGCCCCAACCGAGCCCGATCAGGACGGTAGCGGAATTCTCCGGCGCGCCGCCGCGCTGGAGCCGGAGGTAGGTCCCCGTGCCGGCTGCGTCGTTGCCCGCCGCGAACCCGAAGGCAGTGCACAGGTGGACATTGTTGCAGGCCACGCGCCAGTCTTCGAAGGACGCGGTCGGTTCGCCGCGAGTCTGCGCGACTACCGAGGTCGCCGCGGTCAGGGCTAGGCTGGACGCCGCGATGATGCAAATGCTTGTGATGGGATCCCCCGAACCAGAGCCAGCTTAGCGTGGACACGCGGGCATAGGAAACAATAAACGCCCTTTTCTTGGTCGAAAGGAACAGTACTGAGGGACCTGGGAATTGTCAATCACGCGGGTCTCGGTCCAGAATCGGGGAATTTTCGGGCCATTGCATCGTCGGCGCGCCAAGCAGGCCGCCTTTGGCCCCGCTTCGCTTCCAGCCGACTGTTCGCTGGCGCTCGGGTACTCGCCCCTGGGTCTTGCTTTGGGCGCGAGCGCGCCGGATCGGCGTGGTCATCGCGGACGAGGCACACCACAGCTTGTAGGACATCATCGACGCTTCGCGGACCACATGCGCGTTGCGTCGCTCACTACGACGGCTCAACCTGGAGCGCCTGCTCTCAGAAATTGTTCCAACGCCAGAGCGAGCGGCTCGCCCGGAGCGTGATCGTTCGCCAGAGATTCTTTGACGACACCCATCTTTTCGCCCCAACACCAGCATGCCTTGGCGCTGGTAGGGGAACAGCGGGACCAGGGTCTCCTGCGGCGGCCACTCGCCGGTGTGCACCCTCTGCTCGTACTCCTTGCGCAGCGACTTGCGCTCCGTCGCCTGGCGCCTTTGCCGCACCCACGGCTCGCCGTCCTGGGAGATGCGCAGCGCCGGGATCCCCGCCTTGCTCAGCTATTCGATGGCCGTCTCTCAGCACGCCGCGCTTATCGAAGAGTCTCCTCAGCGGCCTCGTGAGATCCTTCAGCCCGCCCGCCAAGCGCAGCGTGTCGGCGGCATGGTCCGGCACGATGTCGATGCGATAGCTGCCGTTTTCTCCGGCGGCCTTGAACAACTTTTTGTATCGCCCCTCCAGGTGCAGCAGCACCGCTTCCGCATGCTTGCAGGTGCCCAGGCCGTTGATGCGAAAGTCGACACAACTGCACGCGAACTGCCGTTCGCGAACGCTCCGGATCTCGACGCAGTAGGTAAGCCCGCTTCCGGAGCGGATGTGGAAGTTGGAAAAAATCGGATGCTTCGCATCGAGATTGCTGATAGTGAAATGCTCGGATCGGGCGCGCAGCCGACGGCGCTCGATTTCATCTTCGTCGGTTGTGCGCCAGTTGTAGACGGGCGGGATCTTGGGGGCAGAAGGTTTGCGTTCGATAGGTGCCATGCTGGTTTGAAGGATAAGGAATTCGAGCTTATCTGTCGACCGAATCAGAAGGTGTCGCCGGCGGCCTTATTGCAGCGCAACATCAGTTGGTTTATCGTTTGTTATCGTTATAAATGACTCGGGAGGACGGGCATGAACGCAATTGCGAAGGGCCTTTACAGGTATGTGGGGTTGGTGAGCGGCATGGTCCTGAGCTCGGCCGCGGGCGCCTTGGAGTGCGGGGACTTCACCTTCCCCAAATGTTCGGCGCCCGATACGCAATACGCCGGCGGTTTTGATCCGGGTGCCGGATTCGGCGGATTTGGCGGTGGGGAATGCAAGGCGGTACGGACACCGGTGGTCTTTATTCACGGCAATGCCGATCGCGCCATCAGTTGGGCCTCGCCGGTACAGGGCGGCGTGGCCGGTTATACTCCCCCGATTCGCTCCGTGTACGAGGAATTCAAAGTGCAGGGGTACAACGACTGCGAGCTGTTCGGGGTGACCTATCTAAGCGCTGAGGAACAGCAAACCCCTCAGGATAACTTCCATCGCCGGAGCAAGTACGAGATCATCAGGAAGTTCATCGACGCGGTACGGGCCTATACCGGTAGCGCCACGGTGGATCTCGTGACCCATTCGCTCGGGGTGTCTATGGCCATCGCCACCCTCGAAGCCAACGACGCCTGGGCCGGCATCCGCCGTTTCGTCAACATCGCCGGTGGCATACGCGGCCTCAATTCCTGCCTCTATGCCGGTCCCGCCAACCCCGCCGTCGCAACCTGCGGTTCGCAGAACATCTTCGATCCCTATGTGTTCGGCTTTTACCCTCACTACAACCGCTGGACCGGCGCCGCGGACGAACACAGCCTGCGCCGTATCCCTGGTCGCCACCGGCAGGTGCTGTTCTATACGCTGCACGCCGGCAAACACGATCAAGTCCATTGCAGCACCGCGCGGGGGTTCAGCGATTGCGCCCAGGGCGCGCTGTTCACGGCCGCGCCCAATGTCCGGGCGCAGCTCGATGTGGGTGCGGGCTCCACGACCGGCCGGGTGGACTTCGATTTTACCCATTTGTCCCCGGACTCGGGGCAGCCGGTCAAGGTCAACACTAGGGGCGGGGATACCGACGGCATCGGCCATTTCAAGGCCCGCAACGACACCGGCGCGATTGTCTACACCATGCTGAACGGGGACTGTAAAAAAATTTCCTGTCAGGGGTCTTATCGGGGCGGGCCGGTGCAAGCCAACTGACAATCTTTTCCCGCCTGCCGTGACCTAAGCCATTACGCGCCTATTGCTGCGCCGCACAAACCTCGGCTATCATGCGCTCATTGATACCCGGTCGAAGGAGGGAAATCAGCATGACTACCCTGTTGGACGTCCGCGGCACGATGACCCTGGACTACGAACGCATCCTCACGCCGGAGGCCCTGGCGTTCGTGGAAGAGCTGGTTAAGAGATTCGGGCCTCGGCGTAAAGAGTTACTGGCGATCCGGGTCCGCCGGCAGCAGTTCTTCGATGCCGGCGGGCTGCCGGATTTTCTTCCTGAAACCGAATACGTCCGTGAAGGCGAGTGGGAGGTCGCACCCATCCCCGCGGACCTGGTGGACCGGCGGGTGGAGATCACCGGTCCGGTCGAACGCAAGATGATCATCAATGCGCTCAATTCCGGCGCGAATACCTTCATGGCGGATTTCGAGGACGCCTCGAGCCCGACCTGGGAACAGATGATGGATGGGCAGATCAACCTGCGCGACGCGATCGACGGCACCATCTCCTACACCGGACCGGAGGGCAAGGTCTACCGGCTCAATGACGGTAAGCTCGCGACCCTCATCGTCCGCCCGCGCGGCTGGCACATGAAGGAGAAGCATGTGCTGCTCGACGACGAACCGATTCCGGCGAGCCTGTTCGACTTCGGCTTGTTCTTTTTCCATAACGCCAAGAAACTGATCGCCAAGGGCACGGCGCCCTATTTCTATCTGCCCAAGATGGAAAGCCGCAAGGAGGCCCGTTTGTGGAATGCTGTATTCCTTTACGCCCAGGATGCGCTCGGCATCCTGCGGGGGACCATCCGCGCCACGGCGCTCATCGAAACGCTCACGGCCGCCTTTGAGATGCACGAGTTTCTCTACGAGCTGCGGGAGCATGCGGCGGGACTCAACTGCGGACGCTGGGATTACATCTTCAGCTTCATCAAGTGCCTGCGCAATCACCCCGAGTTCGTGCTTCCCGATCGCAGCCAGTTGACCATGAACCAGCACTTCCTGCACGCCTATTCGCAGCTCCTGGTTCAGAGCTGTCATCGCCGCGGTATTCATGCGATGGGCGGAATGGCCGCCCAGATCCCGATCAAGGAGGATGAGCTTGCCAACGAGGAGGCCCTCGCCAAGGTGCGGGCCGATAAGGAGCGTGAGGCCAAAGACGGCCATGACGGAACCTGGGTCGCCCATCCCCTGCTCGTGCCGATCGCCAAAGCGGTATTCGACAAGCACATGCCGGGACCGAACCAGATCCACAACCTGCGAGAGGATGTGCAGGTCACCGCCGCCGACCTCCTGAGAATTCCCGAGGGCACGATCACGATGAAGGGACTGCGGCACAACGTTAGCGCCGCGCTGCGCTACACCGACTCCTGGCTAAGCGGGAAGGGCGCGGTGCCGATCGCACATCTGATGGAAGACGCGGCCACCGCGGAGATCTCACGGGCACAACTCTGGCAGTGGATCCGCTATCCGAGGGGTGTGCTGGAAGACGGCCGCAAGGTTACCTTGGACGTATTCCGCGAGAGCCTGACTCAGGAACTGGCCCAAGTCCGCGAGGAGATCGGGGAGCAGCAATTCGCAAGCTGTAAGTTCAACGAGGCCGCCAAGCTCCTGGATAAGCTGGTGACGACAACCAAGCTACCGGCGTTCTTGACCTTGGAGGCCTACGGTATGCTGTAGGACCGCCACGGACTCGCACTCGATGCGTAGGAGATGCGGGCTCACGGCGTCTTCAACGATCCGCCGCAGCACCCGTCGATCCGATGCGCTGGCCGAGCAAAATACCGTGGCGGCTTGCCGCATCGGTTCATAGACTTGCATCGCGGTGTCGCCTTTGGGAAGAAGTTGAAACAAGCCCGCGAGGAGCGCGAGTCCCACCACGGTTCCGGTAATACGGGCGATCCGCCCGAACCCTTGCCAGCCCGCATTGCCGCCGAACATTAACGCTAACCAGTTCATGATTGCTTCTCCAATCTAACGCCAGTGACAGGTGGTGCGGCCGAGGCGCCGGTGGTAGGAGGAGGATCGATCCCTGGGCCGGTCACCCACCGGTCGCACCAGCTCTCACTGGCGGTATTTTCCCGACTTCTCGCGGACGCTTGAACGATATACAAAGGTGGGCAAAACCGGTGCCAGCGCATTTGCAATGGCAACATCTCTCGCAATATTAATTATTTATGTAATTTCACGGAATCAAGGGTAGCCTCGGTTTCGCGACGATCTGGCATTAGGATGGTGCAACGCAGCATCATATTGGTGCGCCGCCCGGGCGCCTCCCGTCGCCGGTCAGGTCGCGCCCGTGAGCCGGATATCTACCTCGCGGTCGACGTACCTAGGAGGTACTCATCGATTGCTTTCTGCCCGCTTGAGATGGCCGTGCACACTCGCGCTGGTAGGGTTTAAACCGTTTCGGTCTTGGTATCGAGGCGGTGCGAGATCGACGATCCTTGGATTGACAGGCGGTGGCGTATCGGGTGCGATACCACGCTTTTTCTCGGCGCGCTCCTCAAGAAAAGTGATCAGATGTTCTCTGAGCCGGTAATAGTCCGGATGGTCCATGATCTCTTTGCGATCGCGCGGACGCGGAAAACGCACGTTCAATATTTCGCCGACCTCCGCCTCCGGCCCGTTGGTCATCATCACCACCCGGTCGGCGAGATAGAGCGCTTCGTCGACGTCGTGGGTCACCATAAAGGCGGTCTTCTGATCGCGCCCCCACAGATCCAATAAGACCTTTTGTAATTCAAAACGCGTCAAGGAATCGAGCATCCCAAAAGGTTCATCCAAGAGCAACATCTTGGGCGCTAAGGCGAATGCGCGCGCTATACCGACACGCTGGCGCATGCCCTGGGAAAGCTCCGCCGGCCGTCTGTGCATCGCGTCCGCGAGGCCGACCAGGCTCAGATAGTACTCGGCGAGATCATGCCGCTCTGTCCGGCTGGCCGTGTAATAGACCTGATCCACCCCGAGCATTACGTTTCCGAACGCCGAGAGCCAGGGCAACAGACACGGGTATTGAAACACCATGCCCCGATCGGGTCCGGGTCCGTTTATCTCTTTACCGGCCAGCACCATGACGCCGCTAGTGACTTCGGTTAGGCCGGCCAGCATGGAAAGCACCGTGGTCTTTCCGCAGCCGGAATGCCCTATGAGGCAAACGACCTCGCCTGTATTCACATCAAGATCGAAGTCTCTGACGATGACCGCCGGACCCTTTGGCGTAGCGTAGATCTTGGTGAGACGAGAGATAGTCAGAAATGCGCTCAAGTGGGTATCCACTTCGCGCAAGTGACCCCAAGATGTAGTATGGGGAGGTGGACGAGGGACATCGACCTGAACCTGGCATTGACTACCCGCGGACGT
>JBIMKD010000028.1:0-9048 GCA_043673815.1 Chromatiales bacterium | reverse complement strand
CGTGAAATTCCATCTGCCACCCGTTACACTGTGTTTCCATAAGGCCGTCCTCGTCATTGCGCATAACATGCTGATCGCACACATATTATGCCACGAGATACGGCCTTTTTCTTGGCTATCGGTGAGAAATCCGGGCTAGCCTGTGAGGGACCATTGTCACATCAATCGTCGCAAGTTCGGTGCATTGGAGGTGATGTCATGATCACGTTCCCGCTTATGGTAATCTCGCTATTGTTTCCGGCGCTGAGCCTGGCTGACGGCAATGCGCCTTCGAAGTCGACCTCGACGGATGCGGATCGTCTTTCGGTCCGCTACCACGATCGTCTGCTCTGGGCCGAAATCCGAAAAGCAACCCTGAGCGAAGTCGCCAAGGCGCTTGCCCAACAAACGGGATTGAAGATTGATGTCGCAAACCCGGCGATAACACGGGGGAAGGTGTCGGCACGGGTTTCGGGTTTGGATCTCGATTCGGCTATAAAAGTGATTCTGGACGGTTACTCTTACGTCAGCTATCCCGAATCCGACAGCGATCTGCCGGTGGTGCGTATTACCTCAATGAGCGAACAGCCCGACCCCTCTTACCACTCCTCCGACTCATCGCAAGCATCTCCGCCGAGCCCCGCAGGCACTGCAACCAGCGAAGTCGACGCACAGTTCGCTGCCCAGCAAGCCCGTAACCGGGATGAGCAATCCAAGGCGGCTGCCAAGAAGGAGGCGGAGGCGATGGAGGCCGCACTCTCGCGTGACCTCGATACGCTGCACTCGTCCGCGTCCGGGGATGCGCGCCGAGAGGCTCTTGAACGCCTGGTGGGCAACGAGGATCCACGCGCAGTAGCGGCCTTGCTCGAGCAAGCCGTCAGCCCGGCCTCGGAATCCCCGGAGTTCCGCGCCAACGCAGTGGAGGCGTTGTGGCGGCACGCCGCCGACCGGGAATTCGCCGACGCGGTCGCCATCGATGCCCTACACAAGCTTCGAGAAGATAAAGACCGGCGGGTGAGCGCCATAGCGCGGGGGGCGCTGCGCGACATGGAACAGTACATGGCGGCTAATAGCGCTACCGGCCTGCCTTCTGATGGGCGACAACCTCATTAACAGCCAGGCAGGGCGGGGGTTACGGGCAGAGAGGGTTATCGTTGCTCGACCTCATGCTCGACTTCGTGGTCAAAATGCTTCCAACTTGACGACGAGCTATGGCACGGTCGGCAAGGCGCCGCGGGCTGAAACCGGCCTCCAGTAGGACTTCGCGGATTTCGGGCAGTGTCCAAAGACGCCCAGTCGTAACTGAACACTCGCTTGGGCACCGAGCCATCGTCGAATTTGAAATCGATGTGACACCGCCCTTCGCCCGCGATCGGGTTATAGGCCGCTTGATGCCAGACATAGGTGTAGCCGTCGTAACGGGTGCGGTCGCGCATGATCCTGAACGCATCGTAACCTCCATAGGCATCGAGAAAGAACAAGCCCTCCGCGTCGAGGGCCGCGAACCCGCCGAAAATAACACCGTAGCGTTTCGCGTTGCTTGAAAAACCAGTAACTGAAGTTCATCGCGAGCACGGCAGCCATCGGATCGGGCGGACCTTCATGACATCGACCGCCGGGGCAGCACCACGGGGCGCATGGCGAGCCTCATCTGGGTCCGTCGGTGATTGGGAGGTGGGACGAGGCGAGCGGGTCCCAGCAAGCATGCCGGCGGAGACGAGGACATCACCCGCCGGATCTACCCATCGGTCACGCCGTTCACGCCATGAGCTTGTTGCGGATCGCGGCGAGGGCCTGGGCGATCCCGTCGGTCTGTGTCCCGCCGCCCTGTGTCGCCCCACCCTGTGCCGCCGCACCCTCGGGCAACTTGCCGTCGGGCGTGAGCATATCGATGATCTGAGGCAGGAGGGCCGCCAGGCCCTGACTGGCCTTCTGTTCGGTGACGCCCGCCGATTGGGCTACCTGTTGGATGCGGTCCTCACCCAGGGCTTGGCGCACCTGCTCCGCGGAGGCCGCGCGGTTCTCCCCGGTGCCGATCCAGGACGAGACGGCATCGGCCAAGCCCTTCTCCCGAAACGTCTGCACCAGACCCGCAAGCCCCCCCGTTTGCGGGTTATTGAGCAAGGCAATGGCCGCATCGATGACCTTGCCGGTGGTCACCGGACCGGCAGCCGCCCCGCCCAGGAAAGCAAGTAATGTTTTCCAGATGCTCATAGGGTCTCCTCCTCATGTAATCGCTGTAGGTGTGTGCCTCTCGACCAGACGCTCCCGGGTCAGCGGTAACGGCTGACCCTCGATAATCCCCGATCGTTCAGACCCGCGGAACATTCGCTCACCCGCGGCCTGCTGACGGCCTGGATACTCTTGGCGAGCCCGCACCACGTAGCCGAGCAACGCACCACCGGCCGTCGACAGCGTCAGCAAACCCACCGTCACGAACTGGCTCACCAACATGATGCCACCCAGGCCCAAGAGCGCCGCGAAACCCAGACCGACCTTGAAGCTCGCCCCGGCCTGCACGCGGCGAATGGTCTTGAGGGTCTCGCGGTGGGTCTGTGCTATCAGCTTGCTCTTGTCTTTTTCCGCTTGTACACGGACCTTTTCCCGCTCCCGGGCAAAATCGTCCTTCACACGAGCGACGGCTTGGTGCCTGGTACCGTTGGCGATCGCTGCGAACCAAAGCGCGGCGAATATGCCGATCAGCAATGCGAACACGGCGAACACACCCCAATGTTCCGAGAGCCGCGCCTGGAAGGCTGCAATCGCCATGACGACGGCGGCGGCCTGGGCCAGCAGGATCCCCACCAGGTATTTGAGAACCGTGATCAGGCTGAAGCGTTCCACCGCGACGCTACCCGTAGCAATCGGCAAGGCCCTAATCGAGAACCACCGGTCATACCGCCTGAGCGCTCTCAGGTAGAGGCCTCCGGCGCGCGCTCCTGCGTTCTGAGGTACCACACGCCACCGGCCGAGAATGCGATGGCTAGGAGAAGGATGATCCATAGATAGGCGGTAACATACATAGCCACTAGGAGACTGACGGCGAGGAACCCCCCCACGATGTAGAAGCGCCAATTGACGTAGACCCCTTGAAGAAAAAACGCGAACGCCAGCAGCAGGAAGACGACGAAACCTACCGACTCGAATTGCAGGCGACCCACACCCAAGAGCATGTACGTCAACTGCACGGCCACCCACAACCCGATCCAATGGAATAGCTGCCCGCGCAGGAGCAGACTCCATTTCTCTCGGTCCGCCCGCACCCGCTGCCACTGCGCCAAGAGGCTGATGGCCCCGAAAACCGGGATCATGATCCCCCAATAGAGACGGCTGGTCTGCGGGGAGACGTTAGTGAGGGCGATACCGATATAGGACAGTCCGATCAACGCCCCGATGACCACGGCATCATTGACGAACGGGAAGATATCGAGTTTGTCCTTGATGGTGGTGAGCTTAGCGGAGATCAACTCATTGAGTGCCATGATGAAATGCCCTCGCCGTAATCGGTATTTCGAGGTCCGACGTCGGATCGCACACATTAAGCCTCGGATGATCGGGGCGAATCCCAGCAAGGTGCAGCGAATCGGACACGAATGCCGGCATTCGTTTCTCAACCCCCGCCCACGGCGTCACCGTTCTCGCTCCCCCTGCAGGAAGCGCAGCGTGTCGGTCCCACTGAACCTTGAATATACGAGACTCAACGCCGCAAAGCAACCCCCTGGCGGCGAACCAATACGCAACGACGCCCGGACACGGGCATGGGATTGAGGTCAGCGATCCAGCGATGCGCGTTTTCGCCTCATTCCTTTAGATCTATGACCAAGCTGCCGTTTTCCACGCGAATATTATCTATACCCGCTGCGAAATTCTTCCAGAATCCCTGCTCACCACCATATTCCTTCACCAGATCGATGTTCTTGATACCTCCGAGCCAAGCATTGGGCAGCGGAACACCCATGATGCTGATGCCTCGTATGAGGACCTCGGGTTTGCCGTGCTCGTACATCAATCCGAGCCCGGCTTTGACCCTGATCAACTGACCGCCCAAGACCGGAAAGTCCTCATCGACGGGCATCAGAACCTTGGCACTCACCAGGTCATCCGACAAATCGATCGCCAGTTTCGTAGCGAGATCGGTATTCTTAGCTAGAAGGGCATTAAGTTCTTTCTCAGTGAACGCGATCCGCCTGCTGGCACCCTCTTCGCTATAGGCTTCGGGTTCCAGCGCACCGCTAGGCCCCACGTGGCCGCTACCGCGCGAGGCTTCAAGGGACTCCAGCCTCTCGATCTTGCCGTCGAGAACGGCCTCTTCTTTGGCATTCAGCTTGATTGGCTGAAACTCCCTTGCGAAGATGTTCGCCTTCACCGCCCAGACGGTGAGAATGGCCGTAACGATAACTGCGCCCAACACGAGTGCCAGGACCGGGAGACAGCCAAAGCGACGCTCTCGGATCGGTTTGGCGGCAAGCTGCTCATTAGGGTCCATGCGGTCCTGTCCACCGAATGGCAGACTTTACACAAGACGGTGGGTGAGCGCCATTTCTCAAGCCAATAAGCGTTCCGCACCCAACACAAGGCCGCGCATCGTCAGGCTGCGCTCGTGCTAGAACACAACATTTATACTTCGATCTTAGAGGGGGATCCTGACCTTCTGTCCCGGGAAGATCAGATTTGGTTCCTTGATGACCTCGCGATTGGCCTCGAAGATTTTAGGATAAGCATTGGCATCGCCATAATAGTGCTTTGCGATCTTAGAAAGCGTATCGCCCTTTTGAATGATATAGTACTCGACCTTAACGGTCGCGACTGGTACCGCCAGGCCCTCTATTTTTACTTCACCGACACCCTGAACGTTTCCCGCCATCAAAACCGCCTTCTGCATGGCCTCTGCGGATTCGGCGGTCCCGGACAATACCGCTGTACCATCCTTGTAGTCGACCTTCAAGTCCTTGATCCCGGGGTTATTGGCTTTGATGTGCTCCTCAATCTTCTGCGACGCATCGTCCTCTTTGCCGAATAGTTTGTGACCGATGTCGCGAACAAAGTCGAACAGTCCCATATGCCCTCCTGTCGTGAAAAGATCTAGTTTTCGGATAGCCGCACGCCGCGGTCCTGCCCCGTTTATTCTAATAGGTATAGGAACGATACACTATCTCTGTGGTGAGTCGACGCGTGAGAACCGGGATCCATCAGGCACGGCCGCCGCCGGAGATGGGATCGAGGGTCTGAACCGTGCTCGACGCTCCCACTCGCTGATGCGCTGTGGACCAGTACCTCCAATGTGGCGTGTATCGGCGCGCTAGCCCGGCGAAAGCACAGGCGCTCTCCCTCGATGGCGTACGCGCCCTCGAGAAACAGCATGGCCGCCTTGGTCAGGGCAACGGAACCGCGTGCTCGACGATCAGTTGCGGGCTGCGAGATCCCTGGTATTCATTGATCGCCAGCCGGTATGCGAGCCTCACGCGCCCCGCCTCCAGGGACCAGTCCGCCTCCAAGGCGTTGAAAGCGATGCCTGCGACGGAATGCGTGCTTCGATCAGGCCGCAGGACGAACTTGAGGTGCCGGTCCGCGACCACTCGCGGGGCTTGCAGATCGAATTGACCGTCGAACAGCGGCTCGGGAAAGCCTTGGCCCCAGGGACCGGCCTGCTGCAGGACTTCGGCCATTTCCAATCCTAAGTCGCTTGCCCCCAACTCGCCATCGGTATAGACCATATCGCGTAGCGTCTCCGGCGACATTCGCCGCTCGACCTCCACGTCGAAAGCGCGCGCGAACGCCGCTAAGTCCGCGCGCCGCAACACCATTCCCGCGGCCATGGCGTGCCCGCCGAACTTGCTGATAAGGCCCGGGTGCGCCGCGGCCACGGCATCGAGCGCGTCACGGACATGCACGCCCGCGACGGAGCGCGCCGAACCCTTGATTTCATCTCCCGAGGCCAAAGCGAAAGCGATCACGGGACGATTAATGCGTTCGCGGATGCGGCCGGCCACGATCCCCACCACCCCTTGGTGCCAGTCCTCGTCGAACAGGCAAACGCCATAGGCCGTTTCATTGATTTCCCGAGATCCAAGGCCTGCCAGCGATCCGATCGCCTCTTCATGCATCTTGGCCTCGATGTCGCGCCGCTCGCGGTTGAGCCCGTCGAGCCGCGAGGCCAGGCCCGAAGCCGTGCCTTCGTCCTCGGCGAGGAGGCACTCGATCCCAAGCGACATATCCGCCAAACGGCCCGCGGCATTGAGCCGCGGCGCAACCGCAAAGCCGAGATCACGCGCGGACAGCCGCCCTAAATCGCGGCCCGCGGCCGACACCAAGGCGCGGATCCCGGGGACACAGCGCCCGGCCCGGATCCGCGTCAGCCCTTGGGCCACGAGAATGCGGTTGTTGTGATCGAGCGGGACCACATCGGCCACGGTGCCGAGCGCGACGAGGTCCAGGAACGAGGCGAGGTTCGGTTCTGGTATTCCCTTGCGGGCGAACCAATTCGAGGCGCGCAGATGAGCGCGTAATGCCGTCAGCACGTAAAACATGACGCCGACACCGCAGAGGACCTTGCTCGGGAAAAGATCCCCGGGCCGATTGGGGTTGACGATCGCATCCGCCTCAGGCAGCGCGGGCCCCGGCAAATGATGGTCCGTGATCACGACCCGCACACCCGCGCGCCGGGCCGCGGCAACGCCGTCGACGCTGGAGATGCCGTTATCGACGGTAACAAGAACCTGGGGCCGGCACGGGAGAGTGAGCGCCACGATCTCGGGCGTGAGACCATAGCCATACTCGAAGCGGTTGGGGACGACATAATGCACATCCGCCGCCCCGAATGCCCGTAACCCGCGCACGGCGAGCGCACAGCCGGTGGCGCCATCGGCATCGAAATCGCCGACCACGACGATGCGCTCGGCGCGTTCAAGCGCCCCGGCGAGCACCTCCACGGCTTGGGTCATGCCACCCAGCTCACGGTAGGGAAGAAGGCGGGTGAGTGAATAGTCCAATTCCTCGGAAGAACGCACACCGCGCGCGAGGTAAATACGCTGCAACACGGGCCGCAAGCCCCTCATAAGGCCATCCGCCGCCGGGATGACGCGTCTGACAATCCGCTTTTCCATCTTTTCGAAAGCTTACTGTAAGATAGGGTTCGAGCGCTGTAGCGCGGTGCGGCGCCCCGCGAGCCCCTATACAAGCAGCTTGGGTTGTGCTCTATTAATCGCTGGATCGGATGCCAGCGAACACGGGCGACGTCAACCGTGATGCGTTTGTGAATTTTATAACAGTTCGTGGGAGGGGACCCATTTAATATGAGATATGCACCAGCAAGGGTAATTCCTATGAACCGGACAAGTAGCGTAGACAGCACTCCATCGGAAACGAAATGCGCGGCGTTGCTCTGCGAAGCCGCCAAGAGTCAGTTGGTGGTAATCGATATCCAGGCGAAACTCGGCGCCACGATTCCGGTGAAGGTCCTTAATCGCGTGATCGACAATACCGTTTTGCTGTTGGAGGCTGCCAAAACACTCGGGATCCCGGTGCTCGCCAGCGAGCAATACCCGAAAGGTCTAGGCCCCTTGGAGCCCCGGATCATCGAACACCTTCCGAGCGACGTGCAACGCTTCGAGAAAACCTCGTTCTCATGCGTGCAGGCTAACGGTTTTCTCGGCGCCGTGACGAATGCCGCTCGGCCACAGGTGGTGCTCGCGGGGATGGAAGCGCACGTTTGCATATTGCAGACGGCGGTTGACCTCAGCGCCCAGGGCTTCGACGTGTTCGTTGCCGAGGATGCGCTGTGCTCGCGTAAGCTGGAAAATTACCAGAATGCCCTATCGCGCATGCAACAATCCGGCGTAGCCGTGCTCAGCGCCGAGTCCGTGGTGTTCGAGTGGCTACGCGACGCGCGACACCAGCATTTCAAAGCCATCGCGAAACTTTTGCGTTGACGGGGTTAAATCCGCGCGGCGCACGCATGAACCAGGGCGACAACGAGTACGGTCGTGCGCCGTCGCATCCTTAGTTCACTACACCCGCCACTGTGCATACGGCGCCTAAGCCACCGCTTATCGAACTACGTGATCTCACCAAGACTTATCACGAAGGCGGCTCCGAGCGCGTAGTCCTCCAAGGCGTGAACGCCGTCTTCTCCCAAGGGCTGTTCTTGGCCGTGACCGGGCGGAGCGGTTCGGGGAAATCGACGCTGCTTAATCTCATCAGTGGCATCGACCTCCCGACGGCAGGCGGAGTCCGGTTCGATGAGATTTGGTTGCACGCGCTCGATGATACGCAGCGCACGCTGTTTCGGCGCCGCTATATTGGATTCGTATTTCAGTTCTATAACCTTATCCCGACGCTTACGGTCGAAGAGAACCTGCTGTTACCCCTCGAGCTCAATGGGATCACGGGCCACAAGGCCCAGACCAAGGCCATGGAGTTTCTGGAAAGGCTGAACCTCGATGGGCGCGGGTCGAGCTTTCCTGATCACCTCTCGGGCGGGGAACAGCAACGAGTCGCCATCGCCAGGGCCTTGATACACGATCCCGCCGTGATCCTGGCCGACGAGCCGACCGGTAATCTCGATCTCGAGACCGGGCGTTCCGTACTCAACCTGCTGCAAGAAACGGTTCGAGAGGCCGGGAAGACCTTAATTATGGTCACGCACAGCCAAGAAATGGTGGCTGTCGCCGACCGCGTCTATCGTCTAGGACAGGGACGGCTGACGGCATCGGCATCAGCATCGTGACCTCAATATTATGGCGCGCGGGCTTACGTTTTTTGATCCGCAGCCCTTGGCAGCTCGGTCTCGCTGTGCTCGGAATCGCTTTGGGAGTAGCGGTCGTGGTCGCCATCGACGCCGCTCGGACCAGCGCCGATCGCGCTTTCACGCTTTCCACTCAAGCGGTCGTCGGGAAGGCTACCCATCGCATCATCGGCGGACCTAGAGGCCTCGAGGAATCTCTTTTTACTCGATTAAAGATCAGCGCTGCAATCCGGCAGGCGGCGCCGGTATTGGAGGATCATGTGTCGCTCGCGGATTATCCGGGCGAGACGATGCAACTACTGGGCATCGATCCGTTTTCGGAACTG
>JBIMKD010000027.1:0-24909 GCA_043673815.1 Chromatiales bacterium | reverse complement strand
TCGTTGAGCAGGGCTATTTTCTTTTTCGCTTGTACTACGACGGCGCTGCCTTCCACGATGATGTAGAACGCGCCCTCGATCTCGCCACCGGTCAGTATCGGGTCTTCGTCCGAGAACTCTTGCCGGATACTGCCGCGGATAATCGTCCACAGTTCTTCATCGCTAAACTCGGAAAAAAAAGCGAGCCGCCGCAGCTCGCGAAAGCGCTCGCTCAGCGATATGTCGCGTGCAGGCACCCATAGAGATCCGAAGATCGCCGCGAGATCCGAAGCCAAATCAAGGCCGCGTTTATAGCGGTTCGCCGGCGCTTTTTCGAGCGCACGCGCGACTATACGTTCCAAGACGGGGGAAATATCGGGCCGGTATGCGCTCATCGGCGCCGGATCCTCGTTAACGACCTTATGGATCACCTCCGAAAAACGCTGAGCGTAAAAGGGATGCCGGCCCGTCAGCATTTCATACATGACCACACCCAGGGAAAAGAGATCGGTTTGGCCTGAGATGGGCTCCTCTTGGACCTGCTCGGGCGACATATAGCCTGGCGAGCCCGCGAAAGTGAGCGTCAGGCCATCGGTGCTGTTGCCGCGGTTGATGTAAGCGATACCGAAATCGCCGATCTTAACCTCGCCCTCGGGGGTCAATAAGAGATTGGTAGGCTTGATGTCGCGGTGTAACACACCCTGCGCGTGCGCATAATCCAGGGCTTTCGCACATCTAAAAACAAGCTCGACGACACGCTCCACCGGCAACAGGCGATCCGGCGTACAATGCGCTTTAAGCGTCGCCCCTTCCGTGATGTACTCCATCGTGATATAACAGGTATCACCCTCGATTCCGGCGTCGAATACTTGCACGATGTTGGGATGTCGCAGCGCCGCCGTTGTTTGCGCCTCGATAAAAAATCGATTCCGGGTTTCTTCCGGAGCAGCCTCCGCAATGCTCGCCGCGGGAACCTTGAGCGCGACCGGGCGATCGACGTAGGGATCTTGGGCGAGGAAAACCGCCGCTGAACTGTTGCGGGATAGCTCCCTCACAATACGGTATTTGCCAAGGCGCTGTGGTTTGTTCCTCATGTTTGCAAGTCGAATCGGCTTGTTGTCCGGATAAGGTTTCTCGCAACGGCAATGCTAGAATAACATTGCGCGGTCTGACAGCAGCTCCAGAACGGCCGCGATCCACCGGTTTTCGGACTCCAAAGATGCTTACAGACGCGAACGCCGATCCAGCCCCCCGCGACAGCGCGCTGTCGAAGCTCTGCCTTCAGTACTTATTGCTGGTGCGGGTGGTCGTGATCGTCGGGCAACTCGCCGCGGCCATTGCCGCGCATTATATCCTGGCGATGCCGCCCTCAATACTGCCCGTGGCGATTGTAATCGTCGCTCTCGGCGGTTTCACGTTTTTCAGTTGGCGCACCCTTCAATCGGGAATTCGGGTTTCGGAGCGCGGTATCTTGAAACAGCTTCTCGTCGATGTCCTGGGGCTGGCGGTGCTGTTATTGTTTACAGGAGGATCGGCTAATCCATTTGCATCCTTGCTCCTTTTGCCCGTCATCGTCGCCGCGGCCCTGTTGCCGCGCCGCTATACCTGGATCATTGCCGCCGAGGCGGCACTCTTTTACACGGGACTTTTGTTCGTTCATGTGCACCCGCTTTTCGTCGAAGTCCATCCTCCGGAGAGCACCCAGATTGGACATGAGTTTACCTTCCATGTCTGGGGGATGTGGCTCGGGTTTCTATTGAGCGCCATGGTCGTGGCGTATTTCGTGGCGCGCATGGGCTCCACCTTGCGCCAACACGACCGGGATCTTGCGCAGGCCCGGGAAAAAGCGCTCGAAGCCGGCCAACTCGCGGCCCTGGGCTCGCTGGCCACCGGAACGGCCCACGAGCTCGGGACCCCGCTTGCGACGATCGCTATCTTGGCTAAGGAATTGGAACACGACTATGAGGACAACGAGACGCTCACGGAAAAACTTCAGCTATTGCGCAGCCAGGTGATGCGCTGTAAAGGGATTCTATCGAGCATGGCGGCGCGTTCGGGCGCGGCCCAAGCCGACGCGGGCCGGCCCGTTTATCTCGATCGCTATCTCGAGGATCTGATCGGCGAATGGCGTGAGCTAAATCCCGGGCTCGCGCCGCGGGTGAAGCGTTCCGGACCTCAGCCGGCAGCGCAAATCATCGCCGATCGAACCCTCACACAGGCTCTTCTCAATGTGCTCAACAACGCCGCCGATGCGGCGGCGCAAACCGTGGCGGTAGAGGCGGTGTGGACCGACGATCGCCTCGAGATCACGGTCTACGACGATGGCGCCGGCCTGCCCGAAACGTTGCGCGAGCATATCGGGAAGCCTTTCGTAACCACCAAACCCGCGGGAAAGGGCTTGGGCCTTGGCTTGTATCTCGCACGCACGACGCTCGATCGGCTCGGCGGTACGCTCGATCTGGAAGAGCGGAGGCCTTCCGGTGTATGCGTCAAAATCGGCTTACCGCTCACGCCTTTAATGACTGCGAAGCCGTTATGATCGATACCATAGCTAGAACTGAGGGCTGTGACCGTTTTTTCTCCTCGCGGCGTGACGCACGTTGCGGCTACCCGCGCTATTTAAGGTTCTCCTCGGTGTAGAGCGAGAGCTCGATCAGGCGTTCGAGGAGCTCGGCGGGCGGAATTCCCGGAAAGTTCTTGTACACCAGCTCTTTCGCGAACAATCGGCTGATGTAACGAAGCTTGAGGGCCTTGTTTTTCGATGCGTAGACGAAGTCACGATGGCCGTTGTTGATCACGATCACGTTCTGATCCTCATCGAAACGCGATCGCCAAAGTTGACCCGGTGCACGTTGGAACGTATATCCAGGGAGCCCCGAGCGACTCGCGGAGCTATCTTTGGTCTCGGGCAATAGCGAATCGGTTACCGTGACTAGGGCCTCCGCTTGGCCGCTGACAGGCCCTTGGGTGACGGACAACCTGATCCGCACGAGCCCGGGCTCGGCCGAGGCCGTAAAGCTCGCGATCTCGGCCGTGGCATCGTGGAGCGAACCTTCGCCCTCGACGATTTCCCAGGACCAGGTGAGGCCCTCCTCGACCCGGTGGCCGGTGCGATCGCGGGCGATGGCAGAGAAGGTTCGCGATTGGCCGACAGCGACCGCACAGGAAGCAGGTGATACGCGCACTTGAAACAAGGGACCCGCGAACTCGAAGAAGTGCCGCTGTCGTTCTTCGGACTTGCCCGCCTGCCGTGCCTCCTCGGCGCCGTCGGGCAGACTCATTCCAGCAACCCCACTCGCAGGTAACCCCACGCCCGGGCGGGAGCGCTCGGGGATCTCGAACCAGTCATATTCCTCCACCGGCAAGGCGAGCAAAGCTTCCTTGAAGGCTTTCTGAATGGTCCGCAAGATCTGTTGACTTGTTTGCTCCTCTTCGGCACGGCGCTGTTCCTCCATGAGCTTAGCGAGTGCCTCCTCTAGGGGGCTTAAGCTTTCGATGAAAGCGGCAAAGACGTCGTCGTAAATGACTCCCATGCGCGTCGCCGGCGTCACGTGCACAAAGGGCACATCCACGATGCCCTGGAGGGTCCTCTCCGTCCAGGGGGTCCGCGCCAGGGCGTCAATCTCAGCCAGATCTTCTATGAGCCGCGTGCCTGAGCGATAGAGCCCCACCTTTTTAGCCGGATCGGGATCCGACAGATAGATCTCGACGTAGACTTGGCCGAACGCCGTGGTCGGTACCGGCAAGCCGTGAAGTAAGCGCCCGGTGAATTGCCGGGGCTCAACCTTGAATTCCTTGCGGGTGTGCCGATCCACGATCTTGATCGCGACACCCGATTGCCGGATCCGCTCGCGCAACTCCGAGGCGAGGTACCATTGGATCTTCTCGCCACTGAACTGCCGAATTCCGGGCAGTAACGGGGCGACGGTGAGCTCGGTGCCGCAGGCGGGAAAAAGGAGCCGCCGCGCGGTCACCGTATAGCTCGGATCGTTGCGCTTCATGCGCATCGTGTAGGTTCGGCCATCCACAGCCGCCGAAGTCAGAGTGAGTTCCTCCCCAACCGTCCAAAAACTCAGTAGACCTATCCCGAACTCCCCCTGGATCCCTGCCGCCCCGTTTGCCTTGAGCCGGCGTTTCATCGAGTCGCAAATATGTGTCGCCACGTACCGAAAGTCAGGCAGGCCCTCCGGATCTCTCGCGATCCCCCGGCCATCGTCCGCGATCGCGAGGTAATGCGCCCCGTGTTCCCGGCCGCGCGTGATCGTAATCGTCCGAGCGCCAGCATCGATGCTGTTCTCTACGAACTCGGCCACGGCCTTGAGGGGATTGGTCTGTGAGAGCGCGATGATTGTGATGGCGTTCCAGTCATCTCCAATCCGAAGCCGGCCGGTTTTCGAAGCGGCGTATTCCGGTTTAGGCGTCATCGCTCAATGTGGCCACTCTTGATCGTTACCGCAGTCGCGCCAAAGCACCTGTTAGAGTATATCAAATGGAGCAGAAGGACCGGACAAAAAGAACGCGAGCCGCGTCACGCGATTTCAAAGAAACGATCAAAGCTCGTTTCGCCGGGAACTCTCCCGACGACCAGGGTCCCCTTGGGACGAGCGTACACGGCTTACCGCTTATTCCCTTAATGACCGAGAAGCCGTTATGATCGATGCCATGCTCGAAGTTCCGGCGCCTTCCCTGATACTGGTGGACGATGATCCCGCGTTTTGCGAGGTTCTGGGCGATGCGCTGGCCCGGCGAGGCCTCGATATCTTCATCGCTCACAACGTCGGGGACGGTCTACGGCTGGCCGAACAGCATGCGCCCGGCTATGCCGTAGTCGATCTGCGTATGCCCGGTCCCTCGGGGCTCGAGCTGGTGGCCCGGCTCCGGGCACGAGATCCCGAGATGAAGATTGTCGTGCTCACGGGTTATGCCAGCATTACCACGGCCGTCGAGGCCATAAAGCTCGGCGCTACTTACTACCTCACGAAGCCCACCGACGCCGACGAAATCATGGCGGCCTTTCACCGCGACGACGGCAATACCCGCGCCGAGGCCGCGCCGCATCCGATCTCGATGGACCGCATTGAGTGGGAGCACATTCAGCGTGTCTTGGTCGAGTGCGGCGGCAACGTCTCCGAAGGCGCCCGGCGTCTGGGAATGCACCGGAGAACGCTACAGCGCAAGCTCAATAAGCGCCCGGCGCCGGTGTGAGAGTTTGTGAAAAAAACGTCGCGAGCGAAGGGAGGTCGCGCTGCATCCTCGGCGCGCCAAGCAGGGCCACTCCCTGGCCCTGGCTTTCTGCCGGCGCACAGGACGGTTTCGCCGGGAGCGAAACGGAGCGCGAGCCCCGAAGGGGCGAGTCTCAGGGACGAGACGAGCAACCGGAGTGTATGTTGAACTACATGAGGATTCCGAGCACCGCCGGAACGCGAGATCCCGAGCGCAGTAGGTTTTTTCACAAACTTTGAGTGGCGATCCCGCCGAGGATCCAGATGCGGCTTGATCTCCAAAGTCATCCCGGCGCTTATGCCATCCGCTCCTATCGGCGGGGCGCCATCGTAGTCAATGAGGAGACCCTGACGCAAAGCTTCATCATCACGCCCAAGCAACTTCTCCGCGACTGGCCGCCCCAACGCTTCGATGAGGTGCTGCTCGAGCACTTCACCGCGATCGCCGAGCTCAAGCCCGAAATCGTCCTCTTCGGAACCGGAGCGCGGTTGCGTTTTCCACCCGCGGACATCGCCGCCGGTCTATTAAGCGCGGGCATCGGGTTTGAAGTGATGGATACGGCGGCCGCTTGCCGCAGCTACGTTATCTTGTTATCCGAAGATCGCAACGTGGCCGCCGCGCTCCTGATGATCGAGTAGTTAGCATTCGCGTCAAGCACTGGGGCTGACGCAGATTGCGGCCAGGTTGCCGGCCGCGCGCATGAGTCAGCTTGGGGGCGGGATCGACCGTCGGACATGATTTATCTCGATATGGAAACTACGGTGAGCTCAGGTGAATGTAAAGTACGACACTGCCGAAGCGCGTATCGTATCAACAGACGGCCTTGCGACATTCCGGTGACTGCTCCTACAACAAAAATTTACGAATATACTTTTCCGGCGAATCGCAATCGAAACAAAAGCCCGGTTGACAACGCCGCAGTTTGCTGAGATACGGGCTGACATGAACGATCCGGATCGGCCTGAACCCTCGAAAGTGCAACCCGAACCTGCGCGTACCACGGCAGTCCTGCTGAGCCTCGATGACGGCACGCAGATGCAGGGCCGCGCATTCGGGGCGGTCAAACCGGTGGGCGGCGAGGTCGTTTTCAATACCGCCATGACCGGGTACGTGGAAGCCCTTACCGACCCGTCGTACCGCGGCCAGATCCTAGTCCTGACGTACCCGCTGGCGGGCAATTATGGGGTGCCACCGCCCCGGCGGCCCAACAGCCTCGATCGGCCCTACGAATCCGACCGCATCCAGGTGCAGGCCCTGGTGGTCCAGCATTACGTGCATGCATACAGCCATCACGAGGCGCGCCGTTCATTGCACGCATGGCTCTCGGCCGAAGGCGTCCCAGGGCTGACCGGCGTCGACACCCGGTCGCTCACCCGGCGGCTGCGCGAGCACGGCACGATGCAGGGATTGCTTTACCCCGCATCGATGAACGAGGACGGCGCGCGGGATCGCTCCGGCGCGGTGGATATGCGAGAAGAGGTGTTCCGCCTCGTCGCGCCGCGCGAACCGGTCCGCTACGAGAGCGGAAAACTCACGGTCCTGCTGATAGACGCCGGCGCCAAGGACAACATCGCGCGCTCTCTGCTCGCGCGCGGAGCGTCCGTGGTGCGCGCGCCGTGGCACGCGGAACTGGCGGGTCTCGCAGCGCAGGCCGACGGAATCCTGATCGGCAACGGTCCCGGCGATCCGAAGGACCTGGCGCCGCTCGTCGCGCAGGTCCGATCGCTTCTGGAGAGCTACCGCAAACCGATCTTCGGTGTTTGCCTGGGCAACCAGATTCTGGCGCTGGCCGCCGGGGCCGACACCTACAAGCTCCCGTACGGCCACCGCGGCGTCAATCAACCGGTGCAGGACCTGCTCACGCGTCGCTGCTACATCACCAGCCAGAACCACGGTTACGCCGTAATAGACGAATCGCTGCCCAAAGACTGGGAACCGTGGTTCGTGAACGTCAACGACGGCACCAACGAAGGCATCAGGTCGCGGCACCGCCCCCACTTCAGCATCCAGTTCCACCCCGAGGCAAGCCCGGGCCCGGAGGACACCGGGTTCCTGTTCGACGACTTCATGCGCCTGGTCGAGTCGATGGCGCAGGGTTGAGCATGTTCGGCGTTTACCTTCCGAGCAAGCCGCGTCGAGTCATGGTGCTCGGTTCCGGAGCGCTCCAGATCGGACAAGCCGGCGAGTTCGACTACTCCGGCTCGCAAGCCCTCAAGGCGCTGCGTGAGGAAGGGATCGCCACGGTGCTGGTGAACCCGAACATCGCGACCATCCAGACCAGCCGGGAGCTGGCCGACCGCATCTACCTGGTCGCCGTGACCCCGGAGTTGGTCGAGAGAATCATCGTCAAGGAGAATGTGGACGCGATCCTGCTTTCCTTCGGCGGCCAGACTGCGCTCAACTGCGGTCTCGCACTGCACGATGCGGGGATGCTTTCGAAAGATGGCGTGCGCGTGCTCGGCACGCCGATCGACGCAATCCGCGACACCGAGGACCGGCATCTGTTCGTAGAACGCCTCGCCGAGATCGGCGTCAAGACCGCCCGCAGCCGCGCCTGTCATACGCCCGACGAAGCGCGCGCCGCGATCCGTGAGATCGGCCTGCCCGTCATGCTGCGAGGCGGGTACGCTCTGGGCGGGAAAGGCAGCGGCATCGTACGGGTCGAAGCGGAAATCGACGCGGCGCTGCGGCGCGCTCTTTCCGGCGGCGTCACCCAGGTGCTGGTGGAGGAATGCCTGGAAGGGTGGAAAGAGATCGAGTACGAGGTGGTGCGCGACGCCCGGGACAACTGCGTGACGGTCTGCAACATGGAGAACTTCGATCCCATGGGCATTCACACCGGGGATTCGATCGTCGTCGCGCCCTCCCAGACGCTCAACAACGCGGAGTATCAGTTGCTGCGCTCCGTCGCGATCCGCACCATCCGCCATCTCGGCATCGTGGGAGAATGCAATATCCAGTATGCGCTCGACCCGAAAAGCGCGGACTACCGCGTCATCGAAGTCAATGCCCGGCTGTCTCGCTCGAGCGCGCTCGCAAGCAAAGCGACCGGTTATCCGCTTGCCTACGTCGCCGCCAAGCTTGCGCTCGGCTACGCGCTGACCGAAATCCCCAACGGCATCACGCGCCGCACCACGGCGTTCTTCGAGCCCGCGCTGGACTACCTGGTCTGCAAGTTTCCGCGCTGGGACCTCGGCAAGTTCCATGGCGCGTCGACGCGGATCGGCAGCGAGATGAAAAGCGTCGGCGAGGTAATGGCGATCGGCCGCACGTTTGCCGAAGTCATCCAAAAGGCGGTGCGCATGCTCGACATCGGCGTGCGCGGCCTCGATCCGGACGCATTCGAATTCGACGACTTGCGCGATCAATTGAGGAACGCCACCCCGCTGCGGATCTTCGCGATTGCGCAGTCAATCCGGGACGGCATCGGCATCGACGAGATTCACGATCTGACTCGCATCGACCGCTGGTTTCTGCACGCCATCGAGCCCGTCGTGGAGATGCACGGCCGCCTCGGGCGCTCGACGCTTCCGCTGTCCGCGGACCTGCTGCGCGATGTCAAGCGACTAGGATTCTCCGATCAGGCCGTCGGCAAGCTCACCGGCGCGGGCGCCGAGGCTATCCGCGCCGCGCGCAAGGCACACGGCATCGAATCACGCTTCGCGCAAATCGACACCATGGCGGGAGAGTTTCCCGCCGACACCAATTATCTGTACGCGACCTACCACGCCGACGGTTTCGATGTCGCCCCGTCGCGGCACAAGAAAGTCCTGATCCTCGGTTCCGGCACCTACCGGATCGGCTCCAGCGTGGAATTCGACTGGTGTGCGGTCAACGCGGCGCAGGCGGCTTCCGCGCTGGGCTACGAGACCATCATGCTGAACTACAACCCCGAGACGGTCAGCACCGACTACGACATCTGCGACCGGCTGTATTTCGACGAGATCAGCCTCGAGACCGTGCTGGATGTGTACGAATACGAGCGTCCGGACGGTGTCGTGGTCAGCATGGGCGGCCAGGTTCCGAACAACCTCGCGATGCGCCTGGCCAAAGCCGGCGTGAGAGTCCTCGGCACCAGCGCGGAATCCATCGACCAGGCCGAGGACCGCGCGAAATTCAGCTCGCTCCTCGACGAACTGAAGATCGATCAGCCGCGCTGGTCGCACGTTATTCACGCAGCCCAGGCGGATCGGACCGTGGAACAGTTGGGCGGATTCCCCGTGCTGGTGCGCCCGAGCTACGTTCTGAGCGGGGCGGCGATGGCGATCGCGCACGAACCGATCGAGCTGCGCCGCATCCTGGCACGGGCCTCGGTGGTTTCTCCCGAGTACCCCGTTGTCATCTCCAAATTCGAGACCCACGCGCGCGAAGTCGAGATCGACGCCGTGGCCGACCGCGGAGAGCTGGTGCTGTGGGCCATCTCCGAGCACATCGAGGATGCCGGCGTGCACAGCGGGGACTCCACCCTGGTGCTACCGCCCCAGACGCTCTACATCGCGACCATTCGACGCGTCAGGCAGATCGCGGTGAAGCTTGCGCGCGCGCTGCATATCACCGGGCCGTTCAACGTCCAGTTTCTGGCCCGTCACAACGCGGTCAAGGTGATCGAGTGCAACCTGCGCGCCTCGCGCAGCTTTCCGTTCGTCTCCAAGGTGATCGGCGAGAACTTTGCGGCCGAAGCCACGCACCGGATGCTCGGCGTATCCCGCGAGATCGTCAACCGGAGCCTGGATCTGGACTATGTCGGCGTCAAGGCGCCGATGTTCTCGTTTTCGCGGCTCGCGGGGGCGGATCCGATGCTCGGCGTGGAAATGCTTTCCACCGGCGAGGTGGGCTGTCTCGGGCGCGACTTGCATGAAGCGCTGCTGCACGGGCTGCTCGCGACCGGGATGAGATTTCCGCGCAAGGGTGTGCTGCTCTCACTGGGTCCCGTGGCCGATAAGTACTGGTTTGCCGATGAGGCGCGGATCATCGCGAATGAGTTGCAGTTACCCATCTACGCAACGCGCGGCACAGCCGAAATGCTCGGCGAGATCGGGATCCCTTGCACGGCCGTCGAGAAGAGTTCCGGTACCGACCTGAGCGGGCTCGACGTGATCGAGCAGGGCCGCGTTGATTTCGTGATCAACGTAGTCCGCGAATATGACCAGTTCGGGCGTCCCGACGTCTACTGGATCCGCCGCCAGGCGGTCGACCTGGGCGTGCCGCTGATCACCGACCTGCCGCTGGCCCGCGCGATCGTCGAGGCGCTGCGCTGGAGGAAACCGTCGAGTCTCGAGGTGCTTGCCCTAGACGATTACGTCGGAAGCCGTCTCGAGACAGATTCACGGTCATGAACGGATTGTGCGGATGGTTCTGCCGCGATCGCACCGGCCCGGCAGGCCCGGAGGCGGTTGCGACGGCGGCGCGCCATCGTGGTCAACGAGGAAACCCTGACGCAAAGCTTCATCATCACGCCCGCGCAACTTCTCCGCGATTGGCCACCCCAACGCTTCAATGCGGCGCTGCTCGAGCACTTCACCGCGATCGCCCAGCCCAAGCCCGAAATCGTCTTCTTCGGAACCGGAGCGCGGTTGCGTTTTCTCGGCGAGGTTCCTCGGTTGGCCAGGGTCTTCTCTTGAAAGTGGATTAATGCAAGATATCCCAAAGAGGACTTTACATTTGACCAAGTCAGTCACGCGCCTTTGTCAAAACGCCATGCTTGGTGCCAAAGAAAGCGCTTCACGTCCACACCCCGCGGAAAACCGGCTTTCGCCGCCATCGCATGACAGATGGCGCTGGTTTCCGGGAAATCATTTTGACGAATGTGCTCGAAAATCGCGTCCAGAGCGGGTTGAGGAAAACCTTTCCCGTCGGACTGAATCCAACCGCAATAGTTATCCAGATACGTCGCTCGATCTTCATTCTCCTCCCGCGCGACATCTGATGTGCCAGTTGAAAAAAACGCTCCTTGTCAGAGCTCATCAGATGATGCAGAGCGTAGCTGGAGAAGATAAGATCGGCTTTCCCTTCGCCGGTTTTCAGGCCTTCAAAAAAATCGGGGATGAGGCGACGCTTGCCGTAGGCGGATGAACCGCCCGCCCGAGGGCCCGATCGGACGAGCGGTTTACTCCCGAAGTTACTGATTCAGGCGAACGGCAATATCGACCACTGTGTCGTTAAATTTGCCGACTCGCTTAGCCGCGCCGGTCAGTGGGTTAATCTGGTAGAAACCGTATACGCCGCCCACAACCAGTGACGCAAAGGCACGGTTGTTTACGGTCACGCCGCCTACCAAGCTGCTATAAATATCGAAGCCCACCCAGGGACCTGCATCTACCCCGAGCGATCCGGTTGGCGTGAGCGCGCCGCTCGCAGGGGGTGACTGAATCACGACCTGATCACTCATCGCATTGATGTCGAAGAGCGTCGTCGCCGTATTCGGCTGGAGATCGTTGTTGGTGTACGCGGCACCGCTAACACCGAGCACGACCACCGGAGGATTCGCCCCGTTATTGAGCATGCCCGGACCGACCGTCGTCGTGCCGCCCGCATTGACGTTGTGGGCAAGATTTTGGCCGGTATCGCTAATGATTCTCAAACGGTCGGCCGCGGGATTGAAGTCGACGCCGAAAAAGTTTCCGGATAATGGGACCGGATTGACGCCGTCATTGAGCGAATTCACGAAACTCGCCACACCCGTCCGCCGGTCTATGGTGTAGACACCTCCGCCATTGCCAACGCCGTAGAGCAGACCATCTTGAACCCGGAAATCGATGCCGACCAGCGCCACATCGTTGCCGACAAGCCCGGAGACAAAGCCGATTTCTTGGCTACGCGAAGGCTTATCGCTCCGGAATTTGACCAGCCGACCATCGTCGGTCAGGCCGATGACCTTAAGGGATTTCGCGCTTTTACCCGTGCCGCTCGTGGCCAGCGCGTTTTCCGTGATTCCCAGAGCCAATGCGCATAGCGCAATAGCCGCGGTTTTAGACAGCTTCGAGATTGTATTCATCGTCGTTCTCCTAATACCTAATGGTATACGTGCAATTTCACTTAAAGAGAAACCACCCGAAGACGGGTGACTCGTCCACCTGAATACTTCCTCGTAGCCGTCCCTCGGGTCAACGCTGGCAATTCCCTTTCCGAGCAAGTATTCATGGCTGTATACGTTTAGAATCAGGATTTGGATGCTCCGTGTTTGTGCCTTTTTTCACATTCGGTTTGTGAGATATTTCATTGCGGGCTCAAGTAAGGCATGCTCATCCCTAGCTAGCTTTAGCCCGCTCAAGAGTTCGGGAACTAACTAGAAGGGCTCGATCACATCCCTAGCTTAGTTTAAACACCGGCATCACCTCCCCCGTCTCCACCCCGCGCGCGTTCGAAAGCGACACCCGGCGGTAGGGGATGAGCACCTTAGCGATCGGTGGTTTCAGCACTCCGAGCTGACGCAAGACCTCGATCGTGACCACGTGCAGCGCGCGTGGCGTGCCGTCCGCGATCTTGATGGCGATCCCCCAGCCGCCGCGACCCGTGATGCCGACGCCCTCGACGCCTTCCGCCCCTCCTTTGCTTACCCACTTCCCGCGGCCGCTTTGGGTCAATGCATGGTCAAACCGGCCGCTCCCGGACACCATACCGGGATGAGCGGCGATGGCGGAGAAAACGGCCCCGCGCACCTCGGGGTGCATCCCCTCCCCGCCCGCAAGCCGCGCATAGGCCAGCGCCAGCGCCCGCAGGGGGATGGCCGCGTTGGGCGCGCTGCAGCCGTCGATTCCGACGACGATGTCGCCCAGAGGCACATCCGCCATGCTCGCGATAACCGCCAAAATCCGCTGTTGGACCGGGTGGTCGACCTTGAGATAGTCTTCGATCGGGGCCTCGAGCAAGCGCGCCAGCGCTAGCATCCCCGCATGCTTCCCGGAGCAGTTATGGTGGAGCGGGTTAAACGCGTCGCCTTCTTTCGGCTGCCGGCCGAGCGCTTGATACAGCAGCGGGACATGCACCCCGCACCGGAGATCACGCCGGCTGCACCGAATCTTCGAGAGGATCCCAAGCACCGCATCAACGTGCTTGGGTTCACCGGAATGGCTCGCGCACATGAGCGCGATCTCCTCAGGCGTGAACGCAAAGCGATGCACGCCGTCATGGGCGAGTAAGGGGAATACTTGCAGCGGTTTGCAGGCCGAGCGCGTAAACGTCAACGCACACGGATCGCCCGCGCTGGCGATGAGCCGGCCCTTGGAATCGACTGCGGCAATCGACCCGTAGTGGATGCTCTCGACCGCCACCCCGCGCGTCGCCACCGCCAAGGCGGCGTGGCCCGGAATCCGCCTAGGCCCCACCTCCATCATCGCACCTGGTCCAAGCGCTCATATAAATCGAGGATATGGCGCGTGTTGCCACCGAGATCGCCACGGCCCACACGCGAGCGCGATTCGGCGTGGACAGCGGTTTGCCCCTCCGTCGGTACCAGCCGCACGACGAGATCGTCCTTGAAACGCAAGAGCCGCGTGGTCACTACCGCGTCGAGCCGAAGCCGGTCTCGATCTTCCCCTACGACTTCCCAACCAAGCTGCGTCATCGCCTCCCGCGCCCTGGCAAAGACCTCTGCAGGCGCCGCTTGATAGAGACGGGGGCGTAGCTCAGCGAAGGCGCTGGCCGCATTCGTCCGCGCCACGTTGGAACCGAGATAGGTCATGAGCCTCACCCACGGACCGGGCGGTTCCAACCACGGCAAACGGTTTCCCGCCAGTGCGCCGGCCAGGAGCCCAAGCAGCAAGACTAAGAAAGCCAATATCGACAGTAGGATCTTGGACACTGAGTTATCGCTCGTGTAAGCCGTTAGAAGCCTATAAAAAAGCCCACGTTAAGACTAAATAAGTATGCGTATACCGATGACCGCCACTACCAGAGCGAATAACCGCTTCAGGCTCACGACCGGCAGGGTGTGGGCGAGGCGCGCACCGAGCGGGGCGAACAAGACACTTCCCCCGGCCACCGCCGTCACGGCCGGCCAGTACAGATAACCGCTGCTCCAGTGCGGCAAACCGGCCCCGTCCCAGCCCGTGATCAGAAATCCAAGCGCACCCGCGAGCGCGATCGGCAAACCGCAGGCCGCCGATGTGCCCACGGCTGGATGCATCGATACATTACACCATAACAAGACCGGTACGGTCAGCGTGCCGCCGCCGATCCCGAGGAGCGCGGATACCATACCGATCACGACGCCCATGAGGCCGAGCACCCCCCGCCCAGGTAACTCGCGGTGCGGAGCCGGTTTGAAACCATACAACAATTGCACGGCGACGACGATCTCGAAGAGGCCGAACATGAGCCGCAAGCCCCGCTCGGGGATGAGATCGGCAAGCGCGGCCCCAAGCGCGGCTCCGACCAAAATCCCGGGCGTCAATCCCCGCACCGCGGTCCAATGCACGGAACCCTGTCGATGATGCGCCGACGCCGAGGACATCGAGGTAAAGACCACGCTCGCGAGCGAGCTGCCGACGGCGAGGTGCATGCAAACCTGCTCCGAGAACCCCTGCGCCAGAAACAAGAAATAGAGACCGGGCACGATCACGATGCCGCCTCCGATCCCAAACAGCCCGGCGAGGATCCCGGCGAGCGTGCCGAGCGCCAGATATGCGATCAGGATCGACATGGTTACGGCCAGCGCGGAGCCAATGCGCGCCGCAACCCGCCGAGCGGCGCGCGATCTCGATCCCCGCCCTGCGTTCCGGCGCGCATACGAGCAGGATACTCGCTATCCGTTGGTTTCGGTCAATGGCTACCGGGCCCTAAGGGGCCTTCCACAATCGTACGACCCGCGCCTTGCGGATCGCCGCATCGAATGAGAGTAGCGGCAGGTTAAACACCCGCGCCGTGGCTACGATAATGCGATCGGCCGCATCGCCGCGAAAGCGCGCGGGTAGCGTGCTCAGCTCCGAAACCACATCGACGTCGAGATGTAGTATGCGGACCACCTCCGGGCTCGCGGCTTCGCGCAGCCAGCGATCGAAGGGCAAATCGAGTTTCAGCCTGCCCTTGGCGTTCAGCATCTGCGCTTCCCAAAGGCTTATAGCTGACAGATACGGCAATTCGCGCTCAGCCAGCCGATCGAGCGCTTCGGCCTGTCTGCGGAGGAGCTCCGGCTGGCCGGTCAGCCACCAGATCCAGGCGTGCGTATCGAGCAGGATGCTCAACGCAGCGCTTTGAAGTCGCTGTCGGCCAACGCCGATTCGCCGGGTGCGCACTCCAGACGACCGCTGCCGCGCAGGCGCTGCCAAGGCTTGTCGGCGGAAGCGCCGACTGGAGCGGCGGAGACTAAGCGTGCCACCACTCGCCCGCGACGGGCGATGTCGATAGGTTTGCCTTTCGCCTCTACCTGACGGATCAGATGAAGACATTTGGCTTTGAACTCGGTGATCGTTATGGTCATAACCTCATCATAAATGACCATTGTCTGTTGTCAAGGACGGATAGGTTCTGTCACTCTCATAAGTGCGTATGGCGGTAATGTGTCCGCTGAGATCAGCAAAGCGGCCCCGGCCGAGCGGACTCCAGACCACACCCCGACACCTTTATTGCTTTCCCTTACTTGCGCAGGCCTTCTGCCCTCATTGCCTCCTTCACCGCCGGGCGAGCCGCCACGCGGGTGATGTAGTCCTTGAGTCTTGGCCACTTCCCAAGATCGACCTTAAGCATGGGGCTCCAGTTGAGCACGGTAAAGAGGTAGGCGTCGACCAGCGTGAACTGGTCGCCCATCAGGTAAGCCTTACCACTGAGCCGCTCAGTCAGATAGTCGCACCGCCGAGCGAGCAGATCCAACTGATTTGCTTTCCATTCCGCCGTGATCTTGGGGTTGAAGAGGGGGCCAAACTGCTTGTGGATCTCCGACGACACGAAGTTCAACCACTCCATCAAGCGGTAGCGCTCCATCGTTCCCGTTTTGGGCGCTAACCCAGACTCCGGCTTCTGATCTGCGAGGTACTGGAGTATGACCGCCACCTCCGTCAGGACCTCTCCATTGTCGAGTCTCAGGGCAGGCACATAGCCCTTGGGGTTGATTCTCGCGTAGTCCTCGCCGCTCGCAGTCTGCTTCTTGGTAAGATCCACACTTTCCAGGTCGAAGGTGTAAGCTGCTTCACGCAACACAATATGCGGGGCCATCGAGCAGGCGCCCGCCGCAAAATACAGTTTCATATGTGTCTCCTCTCGTTTTAATGAAACAACCCTTTGATGAACGGTTTACCTATCTATCGAGTTTCGCCTCCTGCAACCAAGTCCAAAGGCGCAGCGCTATGACTATACTCCACCAACGACGTCCTTGAGCATCGGGATGAACGCCTCGATCGCCTGCGCGCCATCGCCGACGTAGCTGGAACCGTGCATGACCGCTAGCGTCTTCGGACGCAACGCCGCCAAGCGCCTGAGTATGCGCTCCGTCCGGGTGGTCCAAGGCAGGTAAAAAGCGAAACGGCAGAGAATCGTCCACTCCTCGTCGGTGGACTGACGGCCCGCGGCGATCTTATCAAGTGCTTGGAAGTACGGTGCGCGCGTTCAACGTCACTCGGCGATGCGCCGTCCGTAGGCTTCGGCGGTCAGCACGTCGCCGGAATGCAAGCTCGCCGGCGCTCCGTGCGCGTTCGCATCCTGTCCCATCACGCCCAGCCAAGCGCCAAGACGATTTACGCTGTCATCGGAGGGAAGCGTTCCGGTGTTCACCCACTGCATCGAGTGTTGCGCGGCGAACACGCTCAGATATTGCAGCGTGCTAAGTTTGTCCCCGCTCGGACTGCCGCTGATGGTGAAGCCGCCGGCAACCTTTTCCTTCCAGTCCTGCTGAAACCAGACGCCGACGCTGGCGTCGGCAAACGCCTTGAACTGCGCCGCCACGCCGCCCATGTAGGTGGGCGAGCCGAAGACGATGGCATCGGCCTTCGCGAGTTGCGCGAAGGCGTCCTCGTTCCGGTAACGGCCCTCGGCGATGTGTGTTCCATCGATGGACAGCAGAGAGGCGTGGACGCCTTCCGTCGCAGCGGCTCCCTTTTGCACGGACTCGGCCATCAACCGTGTGTGGCCCGAACCGGAGAAGTAAACGATGACAATATTTTTCATGTCACAAAAAGCTAACGCCGTCAAACTGGCGCCAGTCAGGTCAATACACCGACAATTCCCGCGCTCTTGAATGTCGGTTTCGTAGTCTCTGTTCCGCATTGACGGCAGCCTGCGTCGAATAGCTTCTCGGCGGGGCCCCATCACTCTGAATAACGCGCGCCAGCAACGCATCGAGTTCCGGCGTTTCCCGCAACGTCAGCCGAAATGCGCCTTCGAGCGCCTCCCATAACTCGGCGACGCTTTCGATCACGCGACGTTCGGTGCGGCCGTTCAAGTGATGCACCTTGAGCTCGTTGCCAAAGAGCGTGTTGCGCCGGTCCGCATCCGGCCGGGCAAAGAACAAGGTCTGCGTGAAAAGGGAGCTCGGGTGCGTCGAAACGTAGTAGTTGAAAACCTCATAGTCGGCCAAAAACTGCTCCTGGAGGTCGAACAGATAAAGGGCCGTCCATCCGGATCGGATCTTCGATTGCAGGACGAAGTCATCGCCCACTTTGACGAAGCGGAAGGGTTCATGAGGCGTTGCCTGTTCGATATCCGGCTCGAGGCGTAACGGCCCGGTGAGGGTTTGGCCCCCAAAACCGACGTCGGCGATATAGGCCTGTCCGTCGAGATCGACCCGCATTAACATGTGGCTTCGGGGCGGGTTTTCGTACTCGGATGCATTCCCCGAGTTCCACAGGACGCGCGCCTTGAGACCGGTTACGTGGAAGCCTATGGACTCGAGCACGTGAGAGAACAAAAGGTTCTGCTCGAAGCAATAGCCGCCACGCCTGTTGCGTATGAGCTTTTGCTCCAATGAACGCGCATCTAGCGGAACCGGCCGGCCCAACAATGGATCGAGGTTCTCAAACGCGATCGCTTGCGGGTGCCGGGCGTGAATCGCGCGCAATGTGGCGAGCGTCGGCGTGCGCTCACCCATATAGCCGATGCGCTCGAAATAAGCATCGAGGTCGATCGGTGGCGCTATGGTCGCGTCGCGTCGGTCGTTCATCGCTCAACTCCCGGCATCGCTTGCGTTGCCAGCGTCGCTTGCCGTTCTCGATGGCGTAACCACTCGCCTTCCAACCCTCGAAACCACCTTCCATCTCCACCACCGGATAGCCGCGCGCGGTGAGGTCCACCGCGGCTTGTGCCGCGAGATGACAGGTTTGGGAATAGCAATAGAGGATATTGAGCTTGTCGCGGGACAGTCCGGTCGCGTTATGCCATTTGCCGTTCGGCAGGTTTACCGCGCGCGGGACATGCGCCTTGCGGTAATCGCTGGGTAGACGCACATCGACGATCACGACGTCATCGCCGCGTTCTGCCATGCCCTGGACCTCGTTAAGACCGGTCGTGAACATGACCTTCGCTGCAAAGAAGTCTTTGGCTTTTTCAATATCGTAGCTTTTCATGATCAGTTTCCTTTCTGCACTGAAGTTCGGATAGGGTACTCGTGCTTCGTTCTTTGATAATCGAGTCTCCTGGAATAAGATTGTTCACGTTGGATGATAAATAGAAGAGTACTTGGACGAGCTAACCGACATCGTGCACCTCGGCCCGCACTCCCCGAGTTCCTCACGCGCTACCACGAGATCAAGAAGGGCCGGGACAGGGGTCGCGCGTACCCCGACCTACATCGTGGGCGAAGCGCTCCAGAGCGGGACGCTCGTCACGGTGCTGGACGATTATCCAACCGAGCCTTCCACCCTCTATGCGGTCTACCCCCACAACCGCTATCTCTCACCCAAAGTGCGCGCGTTCGTGGATTTCCTCACCGAGCGCTTTGCGCCCCCCGCCCCGTGGGATCGAGGCACCGCAGTCGGGCCGGATCCCCCTTTAAGTAGAACTCACAATTATCGGTTGCAAAGGGATCAAGACACCCGAGGTAAAAACAGAGGATCGACGTGAACTATGGCGTCGATCGCATCATGGGGACATGTCCCCGTCTGTTCTCAAAGCTTCGGCAATGCTCCGATGGCGCGTCTTAGAAGACCGATTTCTCGATCGGCCACCGCGGCGCGACCCCATCTCGCGTTCCTCGAACATCCTGCTGCTAACATGTCGTTCATGGAAATTGCAACGGCCTGGGTTTCCAAGGACAATCTGCGGCCCATGTCAGCGCACTCGCATCGCCTCGCACCTTTGCCAGTGCTCGGTTGGATTACGGTCTCGCTTTTGTGCGCGCTCGGCCCGACCTACGCAGGATCGCGGGCGGATGAGTTGAGCGACAAGCGCGAAAGTTTCCGCCGCGCGCGTGAGGCCCTGCGCGCGGGGGATCTCCAGGCTTATCGCGCGCTGGCGCCAGGCCTCGAGAATTACGCCCTTTATCCCTACCTCCGCTACGACCATCTGCGTCCGCGCCTCGCGCAAGCCGCACCCCAAGAAGTCCGCGCGTTTCTGAAGGCCTATTCCGAAACCCCCGTCGCCGGGCCACTGCGCACGGCCTGGCTGCGCACGCTCGCCTTGAGGGGTGATTGGCCCATATATGTGGAGTTTTATACATACCAGCAAGATCCGGTGTTGCAGTGTCACTACGCTACGGCCCGCTTGCGGCAGGGACCGGACAACGCCGTGCTGGAGGACATCAAACAACTGTGGCTGAGCGCGGCCCCACGGCCCACGGAATGCGATCCGGCATTCGCTGCCTTGAGCAAGAGCGGTCTTTGGACCGAGGACTTGATTTGGCAGCGGATCCGGCTGGCGATGGCGGCCGGTGAGACGCGCCTTGCCGCCAATCTCGGTGACGGGTTATCACCGACCGAGCGACCTTGGGTCACGCTCTGGATCGCTAGCCATGACGATCCGGCCAAGGCGTTGGCGAGCGAGGACTTCAAGCACGATCATCCGATCGGCCGCGAGATCATCGCACATGGCATTGCCCGGCTGGCGCGCACCGACGCCAAGCAGGCTTATGCGGCTTGGAGACGGTTTGCGCCGCGCTTCAAAATCTATTCCCCGCGGTCTTGCCGCGGGGACCCTAGCGATGGGGTTTCCAAAGGAGAGGGGTGCAGCTCCCCCCTTTGGTCTAAATTGACTTCTGGCGATCCGCTCACCGGGGGGATCGAGCGCAGCCTCGGTTTGGCCGCCGCCGATCAAGGTCTGCCGCAGGCGTTTGCCTGGCTATATTCGATCGACCCTAGCGTCATGGATGCGCAGGTCCAGCGCGCCCAGTTACGGTTGGCGATCGCAACCGGGGCCTGGCCCGATCTCGCGCGTTGGACCGAACGCGAGGCGGTCGGGGACATGGATCCCTTGCGCTGGCGCTATTGGCGTGCCCGCGCCTTGCAGTTCACCGGACACGCGCCCGCGGCACGCGCGCTATTCCAAGAGCTGGCGGCCGAACGAGACTATTACGGTTTCGCGGCGGCCGATCGGCTGGGCGTGCCCTATCGGTTCGGCCATCGGCCGACTCGGCTCTCGACAACAGAAGACGCACGCATGCGATCACGGCCGGGCATGGTGCGCGCGCGTGAGCTGCGGCTCGCCGGATATCTGCAGGAAGCGCGCAGCGAATGGACTTACACGGTGAATCACCTGCCCGATCCCGCAGTTCCCGCCGCGGCCGCCATCGCCCATGAGTGGGGCTGGCACGATCGGGTGATCTTCGCGCTCGGGAAGGTCAAAGCCTACGATGATCTCGATTTTCGCTTTCCGACGCCCTATACGTCGTGGGTGTCCGAGAGCGCGGCGCGATTTAACCTGGAACCTGCTATCCTTTACAGTATCATGCGCGCGGAAAGCGCGTTCTTTGATGAGGCGCGCTCGACGGCGGGGGCAGTCGGTCTCATGCAAGTGCTCCCGAGCACGGGAAGGCTGGTAGCGAAAGACCTGGGTATGCCCTTAGCGGCTGATGCCAAGCTTTATGATCCCAAGACCAACATCGCACTCGGCAGCCGCTATTTACGCCAAATGCTGACGCGCTTCAACGGCAACCTAGTCATGGCGGCGGCCGCCTACAACGCCGGCCCCGGGAAGGTCGAACGCTGGCGGCCGCAAGGGGGTGGCCAAAACGCGGAACTCTGGGTAGAGACGATCCCCTATATGGAAACGCACCGCTACGTGCGCAATGCGCTATTCTACACCGTGCTCTACGAGTGGCGCATGGGAAAGCGGGTGAAGCCTATTATCGAGCGGCTTGCGGCGGTATTAATGCTAGAGTGCCCACCGTAAACGGCAGGGTATTCAGAATTACGGTTAAGCTATGATCATCAAAACCATTGCCATCCTTGGAGGCACCGGCTTCGTCGGACGCCATCTCGTCAATGCCCTGGGCGGACAAGACTACCGCATCCGCGTGCTCACCCGGCGGCGGGAACGGCACCGCGAGCTGCTCGTGATCCCGACCTTGGATCTCATCGAGAGTGATGTACACGATCCCAACGAGCTGACGCGCCAGCTTGCAGGGTGCGATGCAGTCATCAACCTCGTCGGTGTTCTCAACGAGCGCGGCGACGACGGTAGCGGCTTCCGCCACGCCCACGTCGATCTGGCGCGTCACGTCGTGGAAGCCTGCCGGAGCAATCCTGTCCACTGCCTCTTGCACATGAGCGCGCTCAATGCGGACGCGACAGTCGGTCGCAGTCACTACCTCAAGACCAAAGGCGAGGCCGAGGATCTGGTGCATCAGGCAGCCGGAAAGGGGTTACGCATCACGAGCTTCCGGCCCTCGGTGATCTTCGGCCCCGACGATAGCTTCTTCAATCGTTTCGCCCGGTTGCTGCGGCTCAGCCCCTATTTCTTTCCCCTGGCGTGCCCGCGATCGCGGTTTGCCCCGGTCTACGTCACCAACGTCGCAGAGGCTTTCATGCGGGCGCTAGAGGACCCGGCAACGGCGGGACGGCGCTATGATCTCTGCGGACCTAAGCAATACACCTTGCAAGAGCTGGTACAATATACAGCCACGTCCTTGCATCTACGCCGCCGCATCCTGCCGCTAAACGAAGGACTCTCGTATCTTCAGGCCCAAGTCTTGGAACGGATCCCGGGGAAGCCCATGTCCTTGGATAATTACCGCTCGCTGCAGGTCCCGAGCGTGTGCCAGGGCGAGAGCGGGCTCGCGGCCTTGGGTATCGAGCCGGTTGCGATTGAAGCGGTGGTCCCGGCGTATCTGCAAAAGCAGAATCAGCGGGCGCGCTATCGGGTCTTGCGAACATTCGCGCGGCGGCGGTGAAAGTCTACAAGGTCGGCGGGGCGGTCCGGGATAAGCTCCTCGGCCGCCCGGTCTCGGACTGTGACTGGGTCGTGATCGGCGCCACGGCGCAAGATCTCCTGAGCCTTGGTTATCGCGCTGTTGGCAAAGACTTCCCGGTCTTTCTCCACCCCCAGACCCACGAGGAATACGCGCTCGCGCGCACTGAACGCAAGGTGGCGCCCGGCTACAAGGGGTTCGTGTTCCATGCGTCGGCTGAGGTCTCCTTGGAGGCCGATCTCGAACGCCGCGACGTGACCATCAACGCCATGGCCGAAGACATCGACGGGGGCATCATGGACCCGTACGGCGGGCGCGCAGATCTGGAACGCGGGATCCTCCGGCATGTCTCGCCCGCCTTCGCCGAGGATCCCGTGCGCATCCTGCGTGTCGCCCGCTTCGCTGCGCGTTTCGGTTTTCGGATCGCCGAGGAGACGCTGGCGCTCATGCGCGAGATGGTCGCGGCCGGGGAAACCGAAGCCTTGGTTCCCGAGCGGGTTTGGGCGGAGGTCGACCGCGCCCTCGCCGAGCCCAATCCGCGCCTATTTTTCGAGGCGCTGCGGACCTGCGGCGCCTTGCTTGTGCTCTTTCCCGAGATCGAACGGCTCTTCGGCGTGCCGCAACCGCCGCGCCACCACCCCGAAATCGACACGGGATTGCACCTGATGCTGGTGCTCGACCAGGCCGCGCGCTTGAGCGGAGATCCGCGCGTGCGCTTTGCCACGTTGGTGCACGATCTCGGAAAAGGGACGACCTCTCAAGAACAATGGCCGCATCACCACGGGCACGAGGAGCGCGGCGCTGAGATCATCCTTGGCTTCTGCCAGCGCTACCGCATCCCCAACGACTACCGCGATCTCGCCGTGCTGGTCGCGCGCTATCACAGCCATTGTCACCGTGCCCTTGAGCTTCGGCCCGCCACCCTGCTCACTGCCCTCGAGGCCCTGGATGCCTTCCGAAGGCCGGAGCGCTTCGAGCAATTCCTCACGGCTTGCGAAGCCGATGCTCGCGGGCGTACCGGGCTTGAGGATCGCGCCTACCCTCAGCCGGCGTTCCTCCGCCAGGCGTTGCGTGCGGCGCAGTCTGTCGATGCTCGCGATCTCATCGCACAGGGACTCACGGGCGCGGCCTTGGGCAGCGAGATCGGGCGCTTACGCCTCGAGGCGATCAAGGATGTTCTTCCCCCAAAGCCCTAGCGGCTTGGATACTGCCACTGGTCCCGAAACTCGGCGCCTCGGGCAGACCCAGGGAAGGGCCTGCTAGGCGCGCCGAGCATGCAATGGCGAGAAAATTCCCCGATCCGGGACCCAGGACCCGCATGTTTGACAGCTAACAGGTCCAGTTGTATTTTCCCTTTCTTGCCCGATGAGCTCCATTTCGTCATCAATGCCACCAACGTCCAGTTGGGGGTCCTTTGGCGCTTCTCAAAGCGCTACATGCGAGACTGGGGGGGGTCGGGCAGGTGGTGGCTGACTCGAAAGGAGAATGCAATGTTCAGGATCGAAATGCTTCTCGCAGGACACGGTGACTGTTTGTGGATCGAATATGGCGATCCCAAGGCTCCGCGACGGGTCCTGATTGACGGAGGGGCAACGGGCACCTACAAGCGCGCCTTGCGCCCCAAGCTCCGCGAGCTTTCCGAGAAGGAGCGCCGCTTCGAGCTGCTCATGGTCACGCACATCGACGCCGACCACATTGCGGGAGTGTTGGATCTCCTGGAAGACAAGGAAACGGGCTTCCAGGCGGACGACATCTGGTTCAATGGCTATCGCCACCTTCCCGACGAAAACCCCGACACGCTCGGTCCGGTGCAGGGCGAGCGGCTCACCGACCTGCTGGTGAAGCCGGGCGTGACCTGGAACGGCGCCTTCGGGAAGGGGGCGGTCGTCGTCCCACCAGAGGGCCAACTCCCCCGTGTTGAGCTCGACGGCGGTCTCGTTATGACGTTGCTGTCGCCCTCTCCGGGCAAGCTGGCCGATCTGAAGCCCGCCTGGGCGAAGGAGGTGCGCAAGGCCGGCCTCGACCCCGACGTGAAGCGTCCTGAGGAAGTGGAATCCGCGGAAGGTTTCGATCTGCTCGCCGCGCCGAATGTGGACGCGCTTGCGGCGGAGGCGTTCTCCGAGGACTCGGCGGAGGCCAACGGCAGCAGTATCGCGGTGCTCGCCGAGTTCGACGGCCGCCGTATGCTCCTCACGGGTGACGCCCATCCGAGCGTCCTGACGGCCGCCATCAAGCGCCTCGGGACCGCGAAGTTAGCCGTTGATGTCTGCAAGCTGCCGCATCACGGCAGCAAGGCGAACGTCAGCCGGGCGCTCCTCGAAGCGCTGGACTGCAAGAGGTACCTTTTCTCGTCCAACGGCGCCCACTTCAAGCACCCCGACCGGCAGGCGATCGCGCGCGTGATCAAGTGGGGAGGCGCCGAGCCGGAGCTGACGTTCAAC
>JBIMKD010000026.1:0-7442 GCA_043673815.1 Chromatiales bacterium | reverse complement strand
CTGCATCAAAGCGAGCGCTTCGAACGTGCCTGGAAATTATTATCCAGCATCTACAAACGCACCGTCGAGATCCCGGAAAACGTCGTGCTGTTTCGAAAGCGAACGGTACATTGATGTGTCAGTGCCAGACCTACACCCAACTGGAAATTGCTTGAAGTCTATGGTATCGAAAATGGAGCTAGGATGGAAAAAATGGACGCCTTCGATAGAGTTTAGAGATGGAGGTGTTCACTGAATAAGTTACCTAAGGAACCTCTGCAAAAGTCCACGATCTGATCGGTAGGCGCACCGAATACAGCCGAGGACGATAATGAGCAAACAAATGACACTGGGGACGGGGTTTGAGAAATACGGCAAGACTACGCGTCGCGAGAAATTTCTCACCGAGATGGAGCATATTGTGCCGTGGAGCGAGCTGTGTGCGTTGATTGCGCCGGTCTACCCGCAGGCGGGTAACGGCCGTCCGCCGAAGGAGCTGGAGATGATGCTGCGGGTGTACTTTCTGCAGCAGTGGTTCAACCTCTCGGACCCCGGGGTGGAAGAAGCCCTCTACGATTCGATGTCGATGCGCCGGTTTGCGGGGATTGACCTTGGCGAGATGCCCGTCCCCGATGAGTCCACCATCTGCCGCTTTCGTCATTTGCTGGAAGCCCATGAGTTGGGAGAGAAGCTCTTCCAGCAGGTGCATGCGTACCTGGAGCGCCAGGGCATCAAAATTGGCACCGGCACCATTGTCGATGCCACGATTATCAGTGCCCCACCTTCGACCAAGAACAAGGACAAACAACGCGACCCCGACATGCACCAGACCAAGAAGGGCAACCAGTGGTATTTTGGGATGAAGGCGCACATCGGTGTGGACAGCAGCACCAAGGTTATCCATGCGGTGGTCGCCACGCCTGCCAATGTGCATGACTCGGTGTGTCTGCCCGATCTCCTGCACGGAGAAGAGACCCGAGTGTGGGGCGACTCGGCCTATCAGGGCCAGAGCGACGTCATTCGAGAGTGCGCCCCGAAGGCAACAGACTTCACGAACCGCCGCTATCGCTATAAGGATAAGGTGGATGAGGAAGAGCGGGCGAAGAACAAAACCAAGTCGAGCGTGCGCGCCAAGGTCGAGCATCCTTTCCTCATCATCAAACGTATCTTTGGCTTTGTGAAGACGCGCTACAAAGGGTTAGAGAAAAACGCGCACCGATTGTTCGTCACCTGTGCGCTCGCGAATCTGTACTTGATGCGCCGACGGTTGTGGCGACTGTTGGGGGCGTAGTGTGTCTGCAATACGGCAAACAGATCGGAAAAAGCCCCACGGACGATAAAAAACGGGCCTCCCCACCACATTTCCACTCGAACTTGCTACGTATGCAGACATCGCCGATGAATTTTACTACTTGTTCAGAGCTTCCCTAAGCAAGTTTACACAAAAGAGTTTCGTGAGAACGCAGTAAAGCTGGTGGTGGAGAGAGGGTTAAAGTGCCGGAGGCGGCTCGACAGTTATCGATGTCATCGAAGACGCTGGCGAACGGGGTGCCTTGGGCTCGGAGTGGGAAGCTTGAGGACGTGGGGTCGAACCGCAAGCCGGTGAGTGCTGTGGAAGCGGAGGTAGCCCGATTACGGCGTGAGTTAGCAGAAGTGAAGATGGAGCGAGAGATGTATTAAAAAAGCCACCGCGTACTTTGTCAAGGAGTCGCTGCGAGGTGCGCGTTGATGAGGTCATTGCGACTCGATTATCAGATGGGGTTATTGTGCCGTGTAATGAAGGTTTCGGCCAGTGGCTATTACGCATGGCGTTGCCGCCGGCCCTTGAAGCGATCGAGGGAGGAGGTTCGGTTGAAGGTAGCGATCCATGCTGCCGATGAACGCACTCGTGGCACCTATGGTCCGGAACGTTTGCAAAAAGAGCTACAAGCCGAGGGTATTCAGGCGGGGGTTGGGCGGATCAAACGCATTCGCAAAGCTTTTAATACGTTGCAAACAACGACATAAGTTCAAAGCCACAACAAATACTAACCACCGGCTGCCGGTTGCAGAGTACCTACTCGAACGGGATTTTACAGCGATTCGGCCTAACCAGATCTGGGTCGCCGTAATCAGCTATGTGCCGACCAATGAGGGCTGGTTGTACCTCGCTACCGTCAAGGATCTCTATACCTGCGAGATAGTCGGCAGAGCGCTCTCGGAACGCATGAGCAAGGAGTGGGCCGGGCGCTGATACAGGCCGTCGGGTCCAAACGCCCATCGGCAGGATTGATTCATCATTCTGATCGAGGCAGTCAATACTTCTCGCATGACTACTGGAAACTCCTCGAGCAATTCGGCATGAAAGCCTCTAAAAGCCGCAAAATGCAACTGCTACGACAATGCCCCGATAGACAGTTTCTTCGGCACCGTAAAGACGGAGCTCGTTTATCATCGGCGATACGAGACGCGTCGCCAGGCGATGGCCGAGATCACCGAATATATCGACCTTTTTTACAATCGGAAGCGGCGACATTCGAGACTCGGTTATCGTTCGCCGAATGCTTACACCAAAAAATACTGGGAGAAACGACAGGTAGCTTGAAAGTCATGGCGTCCACTATTGACCGACCTCATCTGAAGCACGCAGCGAACCCATCGTCTGAAGAGCCGGATGCGTTAGTCGCGCACGTCCGGATCTGAGTGGGACCTGGGTGGGTGACCAGCCAGGCCTACCCGACCAGGAGCTCTCGAAAAACCTGAATAGATCCTACATTAATAAAAATATGTACCTCTAAAATATGACTAATCCTAAATTGCAGGGTGCTGGTGTACGTCACTTTTCTCGAATCGCAGAAAAAGGTTTCGGAGACGGGCAGAATGCCTATGCTCATTCAATGGCCTGGTATCGGAACTACCTTTATGTGGGCACCACACGAAATAATCTTTGCCTCATCAAGACTAATCCAAAGCGGGATACGTTACGTTTTTGGCCCGTTAAGACTCCCAAGGACGTTTACAGTCTCGATATGCGTGCCCAAATCTGGAGATACCAGCCTAGCACAAGGCGATGGGAACAAGTTTTCGTTTCCCCATTTGTGCTCGGCGTTAAAGGGCGAAAAGTTCCGCGGGATATAGGCTACAGGGGAATGACTGTTTTCCAAAGCCCTAGCGACTCAGAAGCGACTCTATACGTAAGTACAATGTCCTGGGCGGAAGCCCCTGGCTCGCATGTTCTACGTTCAATAGATGGCAGAAGTTTTGTTCCGGTCTCTAAGCCTGGACTTCAGAGCTATAATGCGACTTCGTTCAGGTCCTTAGTGCCCTTCAAAAGGCGTTTATATGTGTCTCCCGCTGGCGAAGGAACTTCCTTCTACGCAGCAAAGGCCCCAATCGTTCTTGCGAGTCACGACCTTACGAGCGGCGAATGGATACCCGTGAGTCAACCAGGGTTTGGGGATGCTCGGAACACCGTTATTAGCGAACTTGCTACCTTTAATGGCTTCCTTTATGCCGGTACCATTAATCCTGCTGATGGTTATCAGATCTGGAAAACAAAGGCTGAAAGAAAGCCGCCTTACGAGTGGGCAAAGGTGGTTACATCGGGTGCTTGTCGAGGAAACCTGAACGAGGCAGTCATTAGCTTTTGTGTATTCAGGGGCGCTTTATATGTTGGCAGTGGTATTTCAATGGGGGGGCACGACAGAAAAAATAACGTTGGGCCTGCGGCGGCAGAGCTTATTCGTATTCATCCAGATGATACCTGGGATCTGATTTCTGGAACTCCTCGGTTAACTGCCCAAGGCAACAAGTGGCCATTGAGTAGTATGGGGCCTGGATTTGACAATCCGTTTTGCGGTTATTTGTGGCGTATGGAGAAACATGGTGGATACTTATACGTTGGCACTTTTGATTCATCAGTCTTTATGCCATATGCAGACCTGAGTAAGAGGCCTGGAGTTAAGGTATTGGAATTTATTGGCATCGAAAAAACTCTTGGAAAACGAGGTGGAGCCGAACTTTGGCGGAGTGCAGACGGCGCATCTTGGGAGCCTATGACTGATAACGGGTTTGGGAATCCATATAACTATGGAATAAGGAATATCATTTCGACCCCTGGTTGCCTTTTTGTAGGCACAGCGAATCCATTTGGACCTCAAGTTGCCCTGGAAACCATGTCAGGCAGCTGGGTTTACGCAGAGAATCCGCGCGGTGGCCTTGAGGTTTGGATGGCTCAGATCTAAATCATTCCGGAGTTACATGGCGAGGCTTTATGATTGTTAACTCTTTGCACAACGAAAAGATCAACGAAGGCTATGACGCCAAGATGTATAATCCCTTGGTGCAAGAGCTTTTTGAAGGTACCGATTTCTATAATTTCGGTTACTGGTATTCAGAAACGAAATCGCAGAATGAGGCCTGCGAAAACCTAATAGAGCAGCTGCTGGATCTTATACCAGTGAAGGGAGGTAAGATTCTTGATGTTGCCTGCGGTAAAGGTGCCACTACATGTTTTTTGACCAAATATTACGATCCCCGCAACATAATTGGAATTAATTTATCAGATAAACAATTGGAATCGAGTCGCATGAATGCACCGGGGTGCAGATTTATCAAGATGGATGCTACGCGACTGACTTTTAATAATCAATCATTCAATGCGGTTGTGGCAGTAGAAGCAGCGTTTCATTTTAAGACCCGGGAAACGTTCATTCGTGAAGCGTACCGCGTGCTAGTTAGCGGTGGCCACCTGGTATTGTCCGATATCCTATTTAAGAAGTGGGCCGAGTTGACGAGTCCTGGGCTTGTGGCGGAAAACCATCTAGAGACACCTGCTGATTATCGCGCCTTACTCGAAAGAATTGGCTTTGATGAAATCGTGATCCAAAACGTTACCACCCAAACGCTGAGGGGGTTCATAAGGCATATGTTGCGGTTCCTCGGTAATAAGCTCTATACCGGCCAGGTTAATCCTTTAATGTATGGGTTTCTTTCGTCTAACATCCTGCGGCGGTGGATGCCGGCATTTAGTTCTTATCTAATTGCTTGTGCCCACAAGCCTGTAAAGGAACGTAAGGGGAGACGTTGAAAAAACGCATGCTTTGGATCCTCGCCGCGGCCATCTTGTTACTCCTCGGTGGCGCGCTGATTGAGACAGGCAAAAAGGTGGGGTTGTTTGGCCGGTCCAGGGCGGCTGACCTGCACCGAGCCTTTGGTGCTGCAGAAGGAAAGCGCACTAGTTTTGATCACACCATTTCGGTGGACGGCTTAGAACGGCAGTATCTTGTGCACCTCCCAGCGGGATATTCACCGACTTGGCCCATGCCAGTTGTGCTTAACTTTCATGGCGGCGGTGGGAATGCCGAATGGCAACAGCGTGAGACTGGAATGAACGCCACGGCCGACACCGGTGGGTTTGTTGTCGTTTACCCCCAAGGCACCAGCGGGCCATTTGGCTTAGGGACGTGGAACGCCGGCTCGTGCTGCGGCCTAGCGATGCGGAGGAATGTTGATGATGTCAAGTTTACCGCAGCACTTCTAGACGACTTGGCGAGCAAGCATCCCGTCGATAAACGGCGCATCTTCGCAACGGGCATGTCCAATGGTGCGATGCTTGTCTATCGACTCGCGTGCGAGCTTTCCGATCGAATCGCAGCTGTCGCTCCCGTCGCCGGCGCGCTACTGGACGCAGGCCATTGTGAGCCGCGCAGACCTATACCTGTCCTACACTTCCATGGGACTGCGGACAAACTGGTTCCTTTCGAAGGTGGTTACGGAAAGATTGGCTCATCCGGAGAATTTAGATCAGTTGTGGAAACAATTAGCAAGTTTGTACAGTTCAACGAGTGCAGCAAAGAGCCAGAAAAGGCTTACGATAAGGGCGACGCAACCTGTCAAAGCTTCCGATCGTGCAAAAACAGCGCAGATGTCAACCTTTGTACAATAGATGGTGGTGGCCATACATGGCCAGGAGCGAAACCAAACGATAAACGGGGAAAGACAAGCTATAACATATCCGCGAATGATGCAATGTGGGATTTTTTTAGATCTCACCCAATGCCTTAGGCAATTTCGCGACCGCTTGTTATTTCACCTAGCCTTCCTATGGTCGCAAGTAAGAATAACTTTATTACTATAGTATCTGGACTTCCGAGAAGTGGAACATCCATGATGATGCAGATGTTGGAAGCGGGAGGATTGCCGGCGCTTACCGACAGCATCAGGGCAGCGGATTCTGATAATCCACATGGGTACCATGAGTTCGAGCGGGTAAAGCAATTGAAGAAAGACAGCTCGTGGCTATTAGATGCTTATGGAAAAGCAGTCAAGATGGTTTACCTCCATCTGTACAATCTTCCCAAAGGACACGAATATAGGGTGATTTTTATGAGGCGCCATCTGAATGAAGTAATTGCATCGCAGCGGGTTATGTTGGAGCGACTGGGAAAGCCAGCTGATTTTTCAGCCGAAACAGCCCTCACAAATAAGTTTAAAGAACAATTGCAGAAAGTAGATGTTTGGATACGATCCCAAACTAACTTGAAAGTTCTATATTTAGATTATCGAGAAGTATTGGATGCTTCTTGTAAAGCTGTGACAAAGCTAGACGAATTTCTTGATAGTGCGCTTGACAGGGACTCTATGATCAAAGCAATTGACCGTTCGCTTTATCGGCAGAGGGAGCTGTGATGATGATTAACCGTTAGCGGTTGACAAGCCCATCTGGTGATGAGAGCGGTGAGGCCTCAGACTGTCCTCGGAGGACAGTGATGGCAGCAGAGCAGATGTCAAGGGGCATTCAGTTTTCCCCAGTTGTGGGCAAAAAATTCCAAGGTCTGAGGTATTCAGAAATGGACCCAGAATTTTGAACAGAGGCTTATCGTTGGGTTACCGAAGTAGACTTCATCTGGTGTTTTGCCGTCAAGGCTTTGATGAGGTCTTGTTTGCTTGTAGAACTTGAAGTAAGAAGTCAGTCCGGCTTTGGCCTCGAGAATTGTGCCGTAGGCGTTCAGATAGACATTCTCGTACTTGACGCTTCTCCAAAGCCGTTCCACGAAAACGTTGTCGACCCAGCGGCCCTTGCCATCCATGGACGTCGTCATCACGGGTTCCGGCCACTGGCTGATTGAGCAGGCGCCGGATCAGGTGGTTCCGAGGTTCGTGGAGTTTATCAAGGGCTGAAGTTATTGGCGAGATATAGTCTATTCCAATGCTAGATGAGTCTGAAGGGAGGGCTTATTTCTAACACAAGATGAGTCTGAAGTAAGCCGGCGACTGTTCATGATGAGAGGATGAAGACCATCATGAACGACAGACAATTAGAGACGGTTAAGCAGGTCGGAGAGTTTTTAGCGGGCACCGAGATCGTTGAGTTTTCGATCGAATCCACCGAGGGACGCTACGCTTTTATACACGCCACGCTGACGAAGTTCTGCTATGGTCGGCTTGGCAAGGCGGAGAAGGGTCTTATCCGGCGCTACCTG
>JBIMKD010000025.1:0-2818 GCA_043673815.1 Chromatiales bacterium | reverse complement strand
GAATATCTCACGGTATCGGGTTATCGCGTGCGTCGATTTTGGAATCATGAAGTGCTTGGAGATCCTGAGGCGGTGTTGGAGAGTATTCGCGCTGCCTTGGTTGAGATCCCCTCACCCCAGCCCTCTCCCGGTGGGAGAGGGCGTTAACGGAATACCCATAGATTCTGCCGAAGAGCCAATTTTTTAAACGAAAGCCTATGAACGTATCAGCAAGAAACGCACAACTCGCGGCCACGGCGGAGAACGATCCCCGCTGGCCATCGGTCGTCGCCCGTGACCCTAGGGCGCACGGCACATTTTACTATTCGGTCAAGACAACCGGCGTGTACTGCCGTCCTGCATGCGCCGCGCGCTTGGCGCGACCAGAGAACGTCCGGTTTCACACCACCCGTGAGGACGCCGAGATGGCCGGATTCCGTCCCTGCAAGCGTTGCAAGCCCAACCAGCCCACGCTGGTTGAGCAACATGCAGCGAAGGTCACGGAAGCTTGCCGGCTCATCGAAGAGTCGGAGGATGTGCCGCGCTTGGAGGACTTGGCAAAACATGTCGGAACGAGCACCTATCACTTCCACCGCGTTTTTAAGAAGGTCACGGGATTGACGCCAGGGGCGTACGCGGCAGCGCATCGCGCCAAGCGTGTGAGAGCTGGGCTCGCTCGGCGCGGTACGGTGACTGAGGCGATCTACGGCGCTGGGTACAACTCCAACGGGCGCTTCTATGAAAAATCGAACCAGCTATTAGGCATGACGCCTACGAATTATCGCGCCGGTGGCGCCAATACGGAGATACGCTTCGCCATCGGTGAGTGCTACATCGGGTCTATCCTCGTCGCTCAAAGCGAGCGCGGTGTTTGTGCCATTCTCCTCGGCGATGATCCCGACAAATTGGCGCGCGATCTACAAGACCGGTTCCCGCGAGCCAAGGTGATTGGCGGAGACACCGAGTTCGAGCGGCTCGTCGCCAAAGTCGTGGGCTTCCTGGAAGCGCCCAGATTGGGACTCGACCTGCCGCTGGACGTGCGCGGCACCGCGTTCCAGCAGCGCGTTTGGCAAGCCCTCCGTGAGATCCCGGCCGGCGAGACGGTGAGCTATGCCGATCTCGCTAACCGCATCGGCGCGCCGAAGTCGGTCCGCGCCGTGGCCCAAGCGTGTGCCGCCAATGCCTTGGCGGTGGCAATCCCCTGCCATAGAGTCGTGCGCAACGATGGTGGACTATCGGGCTATCGCTGGGGTGTGGAACGCAAGCGCGCGTTACTGGAAAAGGAAGCACAGACGTGAACGCACTGGTTAAGGAAGCGCGGGCGATCACACCGGCCAAAGACGTTGCCGGCCGGGTAAAGGCGCTCGATTGGGAGCGGGTGTCGAAAGACCTCGATGCGCAGGGATGCGCGATGATCGAGGCTCTCATCACCCGGGAAGAGTGCGGTGCGCTGGCCCGGCTGTACCCGGTGGATGACCTTTTCCGTAGCCGGGTAGTGATGGAACGGCATGGTTTCGGGCGCGGAGAGTACCAGTATTTCAGCTATCCGTTGCCGCACATCGTCTCCGGCCTTCGGACTGCCTTCTACCCGCATCTTGCGCCGATAGCCGATCGCTGGAACACGGCGATGGGCATCGACATCCGCTACCCCGAGCAGCATGCGGACTTCATCGCCCGTTGCCATGAGGCCGGACAACTCAGGCCCACACCGCTGCTGCTTCAATACGGTTCGGGGGATTACAACTGCTTGCATCAAGACCTCTACGGCGAGCATGTTTTCCCGCTGCAGGTAACGATTCTGTTGTCAGAACCCGGGAGAGACTTCACGGGCGGCGAGTTCGTGATCGCCGAGCAGCGCCCGCGCATGCAGTCGCGGCCGGAGGTCGTGCCGCTTCGGCAGGGCGACGCGGTTGTGTTTGCCGTCAACCAGCGTCCGGTGCAGGGCACGCGCGGCGTGCACCGGGTCAAGCTTCGGCACGGGGTCAGCCGCGTGCGCTCGGGGCATCGCCACACGGTCGGCATCATTTTCCATGACGCGACGTGAGAGCGATGGCGAGTTTGCCGCCTTGAGGATTTGGTCGCCGTCGTTCGCCCTTTCGCTCTGGGGATTGCTGACTTTCACGGCGCTGATTTGTCAACATGCAAGGGCATCGGAACCGATGCCGCCTAGGGCTTATGAAGTCACCATTGAGACTGGGATGCCCCACCTTGAAGAGAACCTTCGCTACGGCATAACCCGGGAAAAACGGTGTTTGGGCTACCAGGAGCTTTTTTCCGCGTTTCCGATCCTGAATCAAGAATCGCTGAAGGGATGCGCCCTGCACGAGGAAGGTCGCCACGAAGATACCGTTTCCTATCTCTTGATCTGCAAAGGCGGACAGGGGACGACGGGTACCGCGCAGTGGCATCTTGGCGCGGACAAAATCCGAGGTACGCTGAACGTCAAGCTGGGCGGCAAGAACATGACCTTCTATCAACGTATCACGGCCAAACCTTTGGGCGAATGTGTGGCCGAGGTGAACTGATTATTCATGACGCAGAGGTTGGCAATCGGTGTGCTCAACGCGAATGCGGCGGGTCATGCTCAGAACGCCAGGCTCAGGGTGACGCGTACCGAGCGCGGCTCGACCGGATGGAAATGGATGTCGTCCACACCTGCCGCGGGCTCCCCGGAAAGGCGCGAGGTGTAGAAATACTGGATGTCGCTGTCCTCCGCATCGAGGAGGTTGAAAATCTCGATGCCGAGGCGCAGCCCGTCGCGGAGCTTGTAGCCGATGTCGGCGTTGAGGAGCGTGGTGGATGAGGAGCGCACGCTGTCATTCTCGGTCAGAGGCCTTGG
>JBIMKD010000024.1:0-16513 GCA_043673815.1 Chromatiales bacterium | reverse complement strand
GGCCGTTTTGGCCTGCCGGTTTATACGGTGGACGAGCGGCTGTCGTCTTACGAGGCCCGTTCCCGGGAGCCGGAGAGGAAGCGCGGCCCGGTGGATGCGATCGCGGCGCAAGTGATTCTGGAGACGTGGTTCGCCGATCCCGCGCCGCACTCGGAGAGCTGGAGGGGCCCACGTGTTGAAAACCGCGATTGCTCATTCTGAAGTCCTGGATCTTATCACCCGGATAGCGGTGGACCTTAAAGCCCGGATGCGGCCCGGGGCCGCGCTGGTCGGGATCCATACGGGCGGGGTCTGGGTGGCCGAACATTTGAACCGCCACTTGGGCCTGCCGGATCCGCTCGGGGAGCTCAACATTGCGTTTTATCGCGATGACTTCAGCCATATCGGGATGCATCCGAGCGTACGGCCCTCGACCCTGCCCTTCGATGTGGACGGGCGGCATATCGTACTCGTCGATGATGTGCTGTTTACCGGGCGCACGGTTCGGGCGGCGCTAAATGAGATCTTCGATTACGGCCGTCCGGCGAGCGTGATGCTTGTTGTCTTGGTAAATCGCAGCGGGCGGGAGCTTCCGATGCAACCCGATGTCGCTGGCACGACGATGGATCTGCCCACTGGGCAGCACGTCAAGCTCATTGGCCCGGACCCGCTGTCGCTGGTAGTCCAAAGAGTCGCATGAAGCCGCATCAGATCCAGATTGATGAGCACGGCCGCCTTAAACACTTTATCAGCATCGAAGGTCTCCCGCGCGATTTACTAATCGCGATCCTCGATGGCGCGCAGTCCTTTGCCGGTGTCGGAGAGCGCGCGATCAAGAAACTGCCACTGCTGCGCGGGAAGACCATTGCGAATCTGTTCTTTGAGCCGAGCACGCGCACGCGCACGACCTTTGAGCTGGCGGCTAAGCGGCTCTCGGCCGACGTCCTCAATATCAACGTCCCAAGCTCCGCCACGCGCAAGGGCGAGTCGCTTCTCGATACCTTGCGCACTCTCGAGGCGATGCGCTGCGATATGTTTGTCGTGCGCCACCCGATGAGCGGCGCGGCGCAACTCATCGCCTCGCATGTCGCCCCCCACGTCCGGGTGATTAATGCGGGTGATGGCCGCCACGAGCACCCCACCCAGGCGGTGCTCGATTGTTTTACCATCCGCCGGGTCAAGGGCGATCTCTCCAGTCTGGTCGTCGCCATCGTGGGCGATGTCCTGCACTCGCGCGTGGCCCGATCGGACATCCACGCTTTGAATATTCTCGGGGTGGGAGAGCTTCGCGTCGTGGGACCGAAGACCTTGATCCCCCCCGGGGTCGAGGCGCTCGGCGTGCGCGTGTTTTACGATCTCGAGCCGGGACTCCGCGATGCGGATGTGGTGATCATGCTGCGCCTGCAAAACGAGCGCATGCGGGGAGCTTTGCTGCCGAGCGCCCATGAGTATTTTCAGACCTATGGCTTGACGGCCGCGAAGCTTGCCGCCGCGAGACCCGATGTAACCGTAATGCACCCGGGACCGATCAACCGCGGCGTTGAGATCGACACCGCCGTCGCCGATGGCCCGCATTCGGTCATTCTTCAGCAGGTGAACCACGGGATCGCGGTGCGCATGGCGATCATGTCGATCGCCATGGGCAGTCAGGCGGCGCCGCGCAGGACCGGCTAAGATGCGGCTGCGGATCACAGGCGGCCGCATCCTGGACCCGACCCAGAATCTCGATGGAATCCATGATCTCTATGTGGCGGCGGGACGGATCGTCGCGATAGGCGAACCGCCCGAGGGGTTTACCGTCGAGCGTGAGATCGATGCGCGCGGTCGCATCGTGTGCCCCGGTTTGGTCGATCTGAGCGCCAGGCTTCGGGAGCCCGGCGAAGAACACAAGGCGACGATCGCCACGGAGACCCGCGCGGCGGCGATGGCGGGTATCACGACCCTCTGCTGTCCTCCCGACACCGATCCCGTCATCGATACGCCCGCGGTGGCCGAGCTGATTCACCAGCGCGCCGAGCAAAGCGGCCGCGCACGTGTGGTTTGCCTCGGGGCGCTCACCCGCGGGCTCAAAGCGGAGCAATTGGCCGAGATGCACGCGCTCAAGAGAATCGGCTGCGCCGGGGTGAGCAATGCCTTGTCGCCCATCGCCAATACCGAGGTCCTGCGGCGTGCGATGGAATACGCCGCGACCTGTGATTTAACCCTGTTCCTGCACCCGGAGGACCCGTGGCTCTCACGAGGGGTAATGCACGAAGGGCCGATCAGCACGCGGCTCGGTTTACCGGCGGTTCCGGAAACTGCGGAGACGATCGCGCTCAGCCGCGATCTCCTGCTGCTCGAACAAACGGGCGCACGCGCCCACTTCTGCCGTCTATCGGCGCGGCGCTCCGTTGAAATCATCAAAGCCGCCAGCGACCGGGGTCTGCGGATCAGCGCGGATGTGAGCGCGCACCACTTGCATCTGATCGATGTCGATGTGGGCGACTACGACAGCAGATGCCACGTGCGTCCGCCGCTGCGATCCCCGCGCGATCGCGATGGCCTCCGCGAGGGGATCAAGGACGGCGTGATCAACGCGATTTGTTCGGATCACCAGCCTCACGATCGGGATGCAAAGGATGCCCCATTCGAGGCAACCGAGCCCGGTATTTCGGCGCTCCAGTCGTTGTTGCCCTTGACACTGGCCTTGGTGGAGGACAAGGTTTTGAATCTTTCCCGAGCGCTGGCCGCGATCACCTGCCATCCCGCGCATATTCTCGGAATCGAGGCGGGGACGCTGCGCATCGGCGCGGGCGCCGATATTTGCATCTTTGACCCCGAGGCGCACTGGACATTGACCGACGAGAACATCGCCAGCGCCGGTAAGAATACGCCCTTCAAGGGGTGGGATTTCAAGGGCAAGGTCATGCACACTCTCTTCGGTGGAAAGCTGGTGTACACGGATGCGAGCCGATGAACGCTACACGGGGAACGCTATTTGTCGAGGATGCGGAAGTCGTCAGCCACGAGACGCACGCGGGTGATCAACACATATTGAGGCTTTTATCGCCGCAAACCGCCGCCCGCGCGCAACCGGGCAACTTCGTTCACATCCAGTGTGATCCGGCGATCCTGATGCGGCGTCCCATGTCCATCATGCGGGTCGATCGGCGCCCGGGACAGATCGATATCCTGTACAAGATCCACGGCCTTGGGACCGAGCTGCTGGCGAAGAAGCACCCCGGCGATGTCCTGAATCTCGTGGGTCCGATCGGCGTCCCGTTCAAGTTGAGCGGCTATCGCCCACGGCCGCTGCTGATCGGAGGAGGTGTGGGGATCCCGCCCATCATTTTCTTGAGCGAGCACATGAAGGATCAAGGAGCTCGGGTCAAGCCGCTTATCCTCATGGGGTCCGAGGTCCCGTTTCCGTTTCGGCCGCGTCCGTCGCAGTTCCTGCTTCCGGGAATACCGGCGGAGGTGATCGCGGCGATGCCGCTCATGGAAGATTGGGGTTTCCCGAGCCGTTTGGCGAGCCTGAAAAGCCTGCCCGGTTGCTTCGAGGGCTATGTCACCGATCTCGCCCGCTACTGGCTCGGCGCTCTCGATGCCAGCCAACGCGCGGACGTCGAGGTCTTCGCCTGCGGACCAACCGCGATGCTGCGCTCCGTGATCGCGCTGGTCCGCGAGTATCAGCTTCCTTGTCAGGTATCACTCGAGGAGTACATGGCCTGCGCCGTCGGCGGGTGCGCAGGCTGTAACGTTCGTATAAACACAGCAAACGGCCCGGCGATGAAGCGGGTCTGCGTCGATGGACCGGTCTTCGACGCCGCCGCCGTGGATTTCTGATGGACGCACCAAAACACCGTAAGTCAAGTATATTTTCCCAATGCTACTTGGCGTTGAAAATCAAGGTCGTGCCATAGGATCGGTACCCGCCATCCCTTGATCATCTGCGCTAGATCTTCCGTCCGGCCGCCGGGTGTGATGTGGGCGATGAATACTTCATCGGCCAGGGCCGCGACGACCTCGTTGCGGCGCAGCGCCGATTCCTTGGTGACGCGCTTAGGCTGCTCGAGGAACGCGGACAGGAAGAGGAGCCGACCCGCCTCGAAGGCGGCGCGGCATTCGGGCGGGATGCGCATTCCCTCGATGGCGCGGCCGGGGCAAACGATGATGGGCTGCTTGCCGCGCAGCAGGATGCTCAGGCAATCCTTCTCAATCGGCGAATGAAACCCGCTGATGACGGTAATGCCCTCGTCGCGTAACTGCCGGGCGGTATCGTGGGCGCGTAGGATGGCATCGCCGGGCGTGCGGGCAGAGCAGAAGAGCGCGGTCTTGCGGGCGGAAAGAAGCGCCACCGGGCCGATGGTCTGCAAAGCCGATGGCGCGAAACTGCCCAGCCTCTCGTTTAAAGACCTCGGCCAGCGCGCGTCGTTGGGTTTGAGCGTGACGAAATTGGGGACGGTCACCTAGACACCACGTTTTGGCAGCGGTCTCAAACACTAGCCATTGTCGACTTCATAATACAAGGGTGGGTTCGGCATGCTGTTTGTGCCGCAACCCACCGACTTGGCCCGTGCAGCGGGCCTCATTTTCGCTAATCATGGCTCGCTCTTGTCTCCACCCTTCACCATCGCGGGCCATACAGTACTTGATGTCGTAAAATCGGCGGCGGTCTCAGCTCGTCACCTCGTAATCGACACCACGCGGGTTCTCCACACGCTGGGAAGCATTCAGCACTTCCAGGCCGACGATATTGCCCTCCTTGTCGTAGTCGAGGATCACGCCGGGTTTGTCCTCATCGCTCTCTTCGATAGCCATGTCGCGGAAAACAATCCGGAGCACGTCCACTTCAGGGTCGTAGGTCACTTTCATGTCGTCCTCCAGTATTTCTCAATCTTACTCGTCCGCTAGATCCAGTTCTTCTTCCGCAAAGAGGTAGTACGGAGAATGGTCTTATGCAAGCTCGAACACGTCCAATGGGACGGTCCTGGCGGGGCGGCCCGCGCCATGGACCAGCAGGCGAATGCGCTCGGTGGTCTCGCGCGAGAATGCCGCCTCTCCGCAACGCATACAGATCCGCGCTGGAATATGCTCCACCAACACGCGGCGGCCATCCACTTCCAGCACTTCGCTCACGAACTCGTCCCTGGCGGTTTCGCCGCCACAAATATGGCATTTAAACGTTGACATGGCTACCTCCGTTTTCGAAGCTCGGCCCACTCGGTCGGGTCCGGCTCGTATAGTGTAATGATTCTTGTCGCGTCCGCGTCGGCCGCCGATACCTGAATATGCAAAGGCGCCCAGCGGATGTAAAGCCCAGTAACAACACGCTCGGCGAATACTTGTCCTCTGGATACTCCTCGATGATTTCAGCTCGCGCACCCGCAGTGCGGATCTCCTGCTCGCTGATATTGCGTTCGACCGCGCGCTTGAAGGCGTGCCGGCTGAAGTCGAACCGGCCGGTAGCCAAACTGCTGCTGGATCCGGGCGAGCGTTTTCATTCGTCCCTGCCTTCCGCATCGTGGTTAACTCCCTCTCCCACCGGGAGAGGGCGGGGGTGAGGGGATCAAAATCATCGACGAAAGCATTTGATTTGATTCCCCTCATCCTATCCTTCTCCCGGAGGGAGAAGGGACTCCCAGACTTTGCTGAAGTGGTTCCGTACGGCATTGGATATGTGAGAATCTAGTGATCTTGTCCTCCTAGTCCACGGCCGCTTCCACTTTCGGCAGCTTCATTCCTTCTCTTCCGCGTCACGGCCCATGCGGTACTTGATGTCGTAGTTGATGATGAAGTCCAGCTCCTCTTCGGTGAAGCCGTAGTGGCCGGCGAGGACGCAGTCGATTTCGTCGATGATGGGCTTTGAGCACTTCGGATAGATGCACTGGATTTTCATTGTGCCCCAATCCTTGTAGTTCATTTCCAGGATTTTCGAGTTGATTCGGAAGTCGTTCATCAGCTGCTCAGCGAGCTTGTCCAGCTTCGCAGACGAATTGCAATCGACCGTGTCGAACGTAAACCGCATACCAAGAACTTCGCGTTTGTTCAGGTTACGACAATCCGACCAGACTGTGAGTAGCCAGTAGAATAGCGACGAGTTGAGAACGCAGAGAAACGCATTTCGCTGTTGCACCGTGCTAACTTTTGCCTCCTTTAGCTCAGAAGGTTGGCGGTAGCAACCGCGCCCGTCCGTGATCTTCGGAATAAAGTCAAGAATCTGCACGAACCCACTGAGCTTCCGAGTGTAATAAATGGGATAAGGCGCGGTGCCAGTGACGTACTGGTGCAATGTCTTCGGTGATGCGAAGACTTTCCGCAGCAGCAGCGCCTCAAGCTCTGAACCGACTTTGGGAATCGAAGCACTTCTCACCAACTTCGCCATCTCCGTGTGTCTCAGCGAAGAAAAAAGCTGGCCTCGTGCTTCGGTTAGCCACTTGTTGTAAGTGGTAGAATGAACAGCGAATGTCGCTTCTCGCCGCTTACCCAGCAACACAATTGCCAGGCGTATGTGCTGCAAACCGTCAAACAGCTTTCCCGGGCGGTCGTTAAAGTTGCTAACCACTACGTTTCCGCTCGCGAGCCAGAGTCTTTGCAATGGTTCGTAGGCGTCCGTGCAAACTGAGGCGACTGGGATGATGAGGCCAATTCGCGCCGTACAGTGAGCTAACGCAATTGACCGCTCCCAGGTGAAGGCATACAGATTCCCGCACTCTTCAGTCCGATAGCCGCGAATCTGGTAGTCCGACTTGACTTCCTTGTACTCTACCTATGGCGGATTCCCGATAATCACATCGAACCCGCCGCTGCTCATGATCCCGTAGAACTCCACGAACCAGTGGAACGGCTGATGTGATTTGAGCCAGTTGGCATAGGCATCGTTCTTCGACGGTCCTATCCCGTACTCGCTGGCCAGATAGCGGTTGAGCTCATCATCGAGCGCGTTCAAACGCCTGCGCAGCTCCTGCTTGTCCTCGGTGGGCACCGAGCCGTCGCCCTCGACCTGACGCGCCCGGAAGGCGTCGAATGCCTGCTGCAGGTCCGCGGCCTTGATCTTGATGCCCTCTATCGCCTGTTCGCGAACCCAATCGCCTTCCGCTTGCTTGAGAACCTCGTCATAGGTAGCGTAGCCGACAAGCGTGTTACCGGCGCGGATGTTGAAGTCGATGTCAGGCAGGGGCTCGATGCCGAGGTTCTTTTCCCCCGTATCCGGATCGACTTGCGCGGCGAGCTTGAGGAACAGCCGCAACTTACAAATCTCGACCGCCTCTTCCATGATATCCACGCCATAGAGGTTGTTGAGGATGATACTTTTCAAGATGAAATATCGGCGGTTGGGGTGGGCGGCCACGTTCGCGAGCACCTTGCGGAAGTCGCGGAACTTCTCGGGGCGGTGCTTCTCGCCGGAACGGTCCAGGTCTTCGACGAAAGCGTCCATGCGGTCGAGGCAGGCTTCGTAGAGCGGTTCGAGGATATTAAGCGCGGCGAACAGGAAGGCGCCCGAGCCGCAGGTCGGATCGAGGATAGAGATCTTCTCGATGGCATGGCAGAAGGCGCGCAGCAGCTCCGGGCCTTCGCAGTTTTCGATCGCGTCCTGTGCGAACTGGCGGAGGTCGAGGTTGAGGGTGATGAGGTCGTTGATGTCGTGGACTTCGCCCGCGGCGAGTTTGGCCTTGATCTCCTCATACCGCGTCCGCCGGGCGACGACCTCGCGCCAGGTCTCCGTTGGTAGGGCGTGACTCGGGGGGGCGGCCTTGTTCCAATGCTTGCGCAGCCGGATGGTTTCGATGTCGTTGACCGAGGCCACCTCGCCCACCGACTGGTGCAGCGTGGGCGGGTTGAAACCAACGGCAATATCGTCCGGTAGGGGCAACCCTTGTGGTTGCCCTTCGCTTTGGGCAGGCACGAGGCCTGCCCCTACATGGGATGCATGCAGCGGCTCGCCCTGATTGGGGTGACCTGACCGGTAATTCCACGTGATGCCGTGCCGGACCGCTTTGTAGATGTATCGGTCGGGATCGTCCTTCAAGAGATCCCAGACGGTCGGACCCTTAGAATTTTCGAACGCCACCCTGCACTTGGCCCGTGCCGCGTCAAAGAAGAACGGGATCACGGTGTTCTTGCTGATGTACTCGGTGATGTCCTCCTTGGTGTAGTACGCCCCCATCTGCTTCTGGTTGATATACTTCTCGAAGATGTAGCCCAGCACGTCGGGGTTAATCTCGTTGTCGGCGCGCAACGGGCGCTCGTCGAGGTGCCACTGGTAGTGATCGAAGTAGTCGAAGATATGCTCGAAGGCTTGATCGCGGATCTGAATGGTCTTGCCATAGCGATCGGGCCGTTCGAGCTCGTGGACATCGAAGATGCCGCCGTCGAGGTAAGGGATGCGGCCGATGAGCTTTCCAAGTTCAGCGCTGCGTTGCGTGGCGCCCAGACCTTCATGGAACAGGCGCAGGAGGAAATAGCGGTAGAAGGAATAGAACTTTTCCCGCCCATGTTCGGCGCGCATCCGATTGAGCCGGTTGCGGAGGTAGTCGCGGTCGTTGTCCAGAAAGCCCTTGCGCTGGATGAAGTAGATGAACATCAGGCGATTGAGCATCACAGAGGCATACCACTCGTGATCGGCGCGATCGGTGATGCCGGTGATGAACTGGAGGAATACCGTGTGCTCTTTCTGGAACCGGTCGTAAAAGCGTTTGGTGACGCGCTCGACGTCGAAGGCGGCGCGCGTGCGGCGGGTCACGTCGGTCAGTGAGAGGCGTTCCTCCTCTTCCAGCGTGAAGGCGATCGCCTCGAGCTTCTGCACCAGTGCGTCACCGGGCTGGGAACGGTGGAAGGTATGCTCGCGGCACGCCGCGGGCTTGCCAGGCTCGCGCTTGACCCATTGCCAGATCTGCGTCTGGTTCGTCGCATCGGTGAAGACGATCAGGTGCTCGTGCGCGGCCTTGGCGACTTGGTGCTCGATCTTGCGGCGCTGGGCGTAGTCTGGCAGGAACTGGGCGGAAGGCGTTGTAAACCGGTACGCCACCATGCCGCGTTTCTGGGCAAGCGCTGAGAGCGCCAGGATCGAGCCATCAATCGTGATGTCCAGCGGCGTGGTGTAGTGATCCCAGCCAAGCGCATCGATGAAGAGGCTTCGCAGGTCGCCGTCGGCGAGCAGTTGGCGAGCACGATCCCAGTTCAGGCTCATTCCTGAGCCTCGGCTCCCGCATTCGCGGCGGGGGCGAGCCCGAGCGAACAGATGATCCGGGGTTCGTTTGGCCGTTCCTCTTCATGAATGATGCAGAGCCGGTCATCGTCGCGCAGCGCCATCACCAACTCCGCCAGCGTGTCGTCGGAGATCCCGGCACGAAGCTGACGGTTGAGTGTGTCCGTGGCCGACTGGCGGAGCGGGAATCGGTAGATTTCCTCGATGGCCTTGCTGAGTTCCGGGGAGTCGAAGAGCGTGCCTTTCACCTGGTCGGTGTAGCGTTTCAAGCGCTCGTACGTGCGGAAACGCGCGCCCGAGCGCCGCCCGAGCTGTCCGCCCACAGATTTCTCCTCGGCAGCGATCAATTCCGACGGCCTTGCGGACCAGTTCATGATGGTTCTCCTGCCGCGGGAGCGCCGGTGTGTCGGGTGCACACTCGGCAGCCTTCAAAATCTCGAACTGCGATTCGGTGACGGGATTACCGTCGGTATCGAGCCAGGCGAGCGCGTCGTTGTCCTGGGCCGTTTGCAAATAGACGAGCACGCCGTGCGGCTTGTTGGCCGTCGCTCGGTGCGGGCGGGTGGAGTAGACGACCGGCGGCAAGGCCGGGATGGTCTTCTGCAGCTCGGGAAAACGGTCAATGGCGTTTTTCCAGATCTGGTAGGCGTAGGATGCGAGGTCCACCTCGGTCTCAGCTTCGCCGTCGAGGATGCCCGCTTTCTCGTGGTAGAGATCGAGAAGCTTCTGCCGCTCGTGTTCATCCTCGAAGAAGGCCTCGTCCGTGCCGACGACCTCCGCGTTCTCATGGAGGCGCTGCCGCACGCGGGCACGAAGGCGGATCAGATTCTCGACGCCCTCGGCGGGCAGGAAGGAATAGCAGAGGATCTTCTCGGACTTCTGTCCGATGCGATCCACGCGGCCGGCGCGCTGGATCAGCCGGATGATGGCCCAGGGCAGATCGAAGTTCACGATGATGGCGCCGTCCTGGAGGTTCTGGCCCTCGCTCAGAACATCTGTCGCGATCAGGACCCGAAGTTCCTGATCCGGCGTGACCTGGTCGCGCTTGCGGTTGCTCTCGGGGCTGAAACGCCAAGCGTAGCTCGTCGGATCTGCTACTTCGCCCGTGACACCCGCGAGCCGCTCAACATCCCTGGCGCGAAGTTGCGTCTCCAGGTAACGCACGGTGTCGGCGAACTGCGTGAAGACGATGATCTTGTCATCCGGATGATTCTCGGTGAGCAGCGCATGCAGTGCTTCGAGCTTGGCGTCCTTGGCCGGATCCCAGTCTCCACAGCGCGTAAGGATGGCGAGAAGGCTGACGGCGTCGTCCGCCAAGTCCTTGGCAAGGGACTTGACGAAGAGGTCGGGACGGAGCCATTTGAAACGGCTCTTGAACTGGGTGGTATATCGCTGGTACGCATCGGAAGCCCGTCGAGAGAAGTCGGCAGCAGTGCGCAGCCCCAGCGTCGAAGGGGGCTTCTGTTCCTCCCCGCTGTCCTCCTCGAACAGCTCGGCGCTGGCCGCCTCGTCATCCACATCCTCATCGTAGTTCCCTGGGTCGAGAAGTCCGGAATCCTGCGTGCCGAGGGGCAGTGGCAAGCCGTGCTCGATCGCATGCAAGAAGATGTAGTTGCGCAGAATGTGACGCTCGATGGACTGCTGAAACGCCTCGCCGCCGCTCTCAAGGCGTTTGAAGAGGTTCGTTCGGCAAAATCCCATCAGCCGTTTGCCGGCGCGAGACAGGTCTTGCAGTTGCCTGGCTTCGGCCGGCGTGGGCGGCTTGTGCGGTGTGGCCGCGACGTAGTTGGCCAATCCGTACCGCGGCAGGTTAAGCGCGTTGATGGCGCTGACGACATCGGGCGCGTACAGGCGGGCGTACTGGTCAGTCGGGTCCCGCTCGTCAATCCTGAACTTCACCGTCTTGGGAACGCGGTCCGGGAAGTAAGAGCGCGTGCCGTCCTCGAAGGTGAGGAACCTTCGGCCCGTGGCCGGTTCGGTGGCAGCATAGTTGTCTTGAATGAAGCTTCGCGTCCGGCGGACCATGTAGAGCCGCATCAGTTCGCGCCAGTCGTCGGCGTGATCGCACTTCTCGAACGCGGCCAGGGAACGAACCGGACATTGATGGCGACGGAAAAACTCGGTCTCACCCAACTCTCTCAGCAGCCGCTCGGGGCAAATGCCCAGGTCCTTGTCTTCGGGCACGAACAGGCGGAGCTGGCTCGATAGATCCAGGTACGTCTTGTTGTAAGGTGTAGCCGATAGCAGGATGCACTTGCTCTCGTTCTCCTGGATGTACTCCTGAATGGCCCGGTAGCGTTTGCCCTCGCGATTGCGCAGGTTGTGACTCTCGTCGATGAGCACGGCGCGATAGCGGCGCAAGTCCGGCAGCTCGCGCCCCGCTCTCGTCACGGAGAGCACCTTGGCAAGCAGGCGGTACTCCGAAACGTAGTCCTCCCACATCTTGACGAGATTCTTCGGGCAGATAATGAGCGTTTCCGTGAAGTGGTCATCCTGAAAGATCTTCGCAAGCGCCGTCGCCATCAGCGTTTTTCCCAAGCCGACCACGTCACCGATCAGCACGCCGCCGCGCTTATTCAGATGGTGGGCCGCGATCTTGACTGCGGCGACCTGGTAATCGAACAGACGCCGGCCGAACTCCGACGGGATACGAAACTCGGACAGCCCCGCGCGAGCTTCCCGCGACAGGTGGTAGGCCATCTTGACGTAGATCGGGTATGGCGGGAGCGCCTCTTCGCGCGCCCAGCTTCCGTCGATGACCTGCACCAGTTCGGTCGTAATGTCCACACACCAGCGGTCGTTCCAGCGATCGTCGAACCACCGGGCGAGCTTGCTGGCCGCGTCGTTGTCGAGGACGTCCAAGTTAAGCTCGCCCTGATGCGAGAGACCGGAGAGCGTGAGGTTGCTGCTGCCGAGGTAGCCGACGATGGGGTTGATGGGATCGGCGCGGAAAAGAAGATAGAGCTTGGCGTGAAGCGGATGGCGGAGGAAGAGTTTGACCACAAGCTTGCCCGTCCTGAGTTGCGCGGCTAGACGACGCAGACCGGCCTCGTCGGCGTTGGTCGGAACCCCGAACGTCAACTGGCTGCGGAACTCCTCGGCCAACCTCTTCTTCAGGCGCAATGCGGTCTGGTTGTCGAGCTCTTCATTGCCCTGAGTCAGACTGAAAGCGGCGCGCAGCTCGTCCTGCGGTAGGCGCTGCATGCCCACGAGCAGGCGGCATTGCTTGTCCGGCCCGCCCGTCCATTGCTCGACAAGGTCGTCAATCGCCTTCCATCCGCGGAGATTGAAGTAGCCGACGCAGAAATCCGAGCGGTCAGCGACCTCCAGGGTGGCCCGAAGCGCGGGGAGCAGGTCGAGCCCGATGTTGTCGAAGATGCGGGGCATGATTTCTTATCATTGTACGGGATCTCCATAACGCGGCGTTATCATCCAAGGTGTGCCGGGCACGGTGACCGATGCGAGCGACTCGGGCTCGGCGTCCCCGAGCGAAATCAATCAGGCCAGCGCCAGAAGAGGTCGATAGCACTTGAGCCCTTGGTGCGAGTTGGAGCCTCGATGTTCCAGCGGGGCGCGAGCTCATGCTCGATCGAGACCTCGTGCCCCTGCTCGCCTGCCAGCTCCTGCGAGACCCCGATGCGGGTGTCGGGAGTGAGATGACGTGCAAAGCCGATACGCCCGCCGCTGAAATCAACCTGCCGCACATCGCTGCCGAGATCCAAAGCCCGAGCGCCTCACTGCCGAGTCGTCCGGCACACCTTCTGGGCGCGTTTTCGGTAAAAACTTCCCATAGTCACCGGTAGTTATTACCGGCGCGCTGCGTCAGAGAAGCTCATTAACGATAAGGAGAGCATTTAAGTGCTTAAAACGAAAGCCTTAACATCAATGCGAGATGCTTGGCACTTGGGTTGCCCAAGTTTGCGTATGGCTATGCGCGCGACAACCCGAGGGTTGAGATATGTTAAACACTGATCCTATCACGGCCACCGAGGAACTAAGATCCATACATCTGGATCTTGCTGCTCATCGCGGCGCTCATGGTGACGGTTGCGATTGTCATGGTGAAACGAGTCCATTCGCAGCGGGACGCGACCGGTCCGGTGACCCGCGACGTACCAATCACCCCAAGCCTTACAAGCGATACGACGGAATAATACGGAGGTGTAGATCATGGCGAGGCCTGCAATGAGCTACAAAGAACTATTCGATCTCCCTGGATCTCTCCGGCACGAGTTTCCTCGACGCGCGCAAGAGATCTACCAGGCTGCCTATAATCGCGTTTACGAGGTTTGCATGGCCTCGGAGGATCCTTACGACGATCAAGCGGTAGCAGAGACTGCTCATCAGGCGGCTCTATTCGCGGTCGGGATGGAATATGAGAAGGATGAGCAAGGCTGCTGGCGGCGAGCACCGATATTTCAAGACATGGACAAGGAAAAGATCTCCAGCTAGCTTCTGAGGCTACGCATAATGCATTAGAAGACCGCGATGAAACTAGACATACATACAGATAAGATTAAGCGCCAGCGGCTGCAGCTACGCCTGACGATACGGAAACTGAAGCGGTGGGGCGACGAACCGGCGGAAGCGGACGCCGACATCGCCCAGCTACGTGAGTGCTATCAGTATACCGTCGGTGAAGACAACGAGGATAACTATCTTCTGACCTGAGCATCTTCCGAACGGTGCGCGCCCAGGCGCGATGCGATAACGAGGTGCTCGCTCGCGCTGTTCCAGCTAGAGGAAGAGAGGCAAGCGGGTACGGAAAAAGGTGGCAAGGATTATTGTACAATGCTAATCTCACAGATGCGTCCTTCGCACATAGCCGATAAACGCTGTAATCGCGACCAAAGGGGGAAGACACGATGAGTGAAATTATAATGATGGCCTTAGGCGCCGCGCTGATGTATTTTTTCGATCCGGTTTCTGGGAGACAGCGCCGCGCGTGGCTACGCGACCAATGGGACCGTTGGGGCGGCAAGAAGGGCACGCCGGCGGCCCCACCAACCGCGGCAACGGCCCCGCGTTACACGGCGGCGGAGCAATCCGTCCCGGAGGCAACGGACAGGGCTGCGGCGCGTCCTACCGATGAGGCGTTGGGCGGTCGCCCGCAGGGTGGCGAGATCGCCGACGAGCGGGGAGATTCGGCGACGAAGTTCCAGCCGTGATCGCCGACAATCCGCTTCGCGGGTGGCAACGGTGGTTGCCAGGCGGCGAGCTTATTGATGTCGGAGTTGCGCATGAAAGGAGCATGTTTAACAGCCTCGGCGATGCTCATCGTAGGGCAGGCGCGCGCTGAAGAGATCGGGTGTATCTCGACTACCTTCAGGTTCGTCGGCGCCAACGATAAAGTCTATCGAAGCCTTCGATGACCCTGAGATCCCGGGTGTGTCTTGTCATATCAGTCAGGCTAGAACCGGTGGCATCAAAGGACCGATTGGTTTGGCGGAAGACCCCTCCCGGTTCGCGATTTCTTGCCGTCAAACCGGTCCCATCGCGCTGAGGGAGAAGATATCGGAGGAACAAGAGGTCTTCAGTGCCGATACCTCCATCTTGTTCAAAGAGACGCAGGTCCACCGCATGTACGATCGCAAACGCAACACCCTGGTGTACACCGCCATCAGCACGAAAATCATCGAGGGATCGCCGATTAGCGCAATCTCGACCGTGCCTATCATGCGCTGGGACAGCCGCGACGCAGCAGCGCGTTAGAAGAGCGAATTCTAACGTTTGAGATCAAGATCAGCGCCTCGAGTAGGCGGCTTGTTGGGCTGCTGCTACTCAAAGTGGGTTGCAGCGCTCCAGGCGCATCGCTATGCACTGCCCAAAATGCAAAAACCCTATCTCGCCCCTGAAAGTATGACTCATCACGCGCTGGTCTTCTCTGCGCTGCGATCGTAGCGGTGAGCTAATAAATAGCATCCATCGCGCATTCATCATGGCGGATGAGGTGATCGATGTGCGCTGTCTGCCTAAGGAGATCGACACCACCGGCGTGAGTCCCGAGAGCAACGCCCTACGATCGGGGTGGGCATGACAATAAAGGAAGCCGAGCGGCGCTTGATTCTCTCGACGCTCGTGAGCGCGAAGACGCTTTATAACCGCCTGCGGCAGTACGGAGCCAGTAGCTCGCTTTCGCAGTCCCCATTCTTAAGTAAAGTAAAACGGATGACTTTTACACAAATTAACACCGTCATCCTCGCGGTTGCCGCCGTGATTCTATCGGTGATCTCGCTGACGGCGAGGGCTGCTCCCGATAGCCTACCGGAAGTTCGACGACGGCCGGGCCATCCGTGAGGTCGAACGCATCAGCACGGTTCGCACTCGGAGTCGAGCGAAGCGGACGGCGCGTCCACCACCGTGGACAGCGGGCAGGGCGCCCGACGGTGCGGCCGCCGAGATCCAGGACCGCCGTCCAGGATCGCCCCCGCCGCGCGCTACACGGCTCGGCCGTGCTCCTCTTCTGCATCGTCGCGCTCCTGTCGCTCCCGGGCGCGGCGGCCGCCGACGAGCCGTCGCTGCCGCCAGGTACCCGGCCGGTCCAGGTCGCCGTCGGGTTCTTCCTCGCCAACCTGTCGGGGGTGGCCGAGCGCAGCGAGACGTTCGACGCCGATCTGTACCTGAGCGTCCGCTGGCACGACGCGCGGCTCGCCTTCGCCGGAACCGAGCCGAAGCGCTTCCTGGAGGATGCCGCCGTCGACCAGCTGAGGATGATGTGGTGGCCGCAGCTCGAGTTCGTCAATACGGCGCAACCCGAGGTGACGAACCGCGCGCTCGACATCTCGCCCGACGGGTCAGTGCGCTACGAGATGGGCGTGACGGCGGCGTTCCGGGCGGACCTGGACCTGCGCCGGTTCCCCTTCGATCGCCAGACGCTCGCGGTGCGCATCCAATCGTTCATCTGGACGGACGACCAGATGGTGTTCGTGTCCGACCCGACACGCATTGGCTTAAATCCCGAAAACACGTTCGAAGGCCTTGCGGTCACCCGGGTATCCACCGAGGTGCGGCAGCGCGAGCTCACGGGCTGGACCGCCGTGGAATCGTATTCCGAGTTCGCCGCCTTGATCGAGGTGGAACGGCGGGCAGCGTTCTATCTCTGGACGGTCTTCACGCCGGTGATCCTGATCTTCTTGATCTCGTGCACCATCTTCGTCGTCGACATCGAGGCCTTCTCGGATCGCATTGGCATCAGCCTGGCGGCGCTGCTGGCCTGCATCGCCACCCAGTTCGCGATCAGCTTCAACCTGCCGCAGATCTCCTACCTCACCGTGATCGGCTGGGCGTTCCTGGTCACCTACCTCTGCATCGGGCTGGGCGTGCTGGTCAGCACCGTGCAGGCCACGC
>JBIMKD010000023.1:0-2709 GCA_043673815.1 Chromatiales bacterium | reverse complement strand
TGCTTTCGTGCCTACGCATCAATCCGCCTGTTACCAGACAAACTGCAAGGCTCGATACTGGGCCCGTGGCTAGCGGTTACCCAGGTGGGACTCACACCCACTAAAGTACACGGCATTGCCAAGCCGCAACTGTCCCCATTATTTGCCATTTCATTTGCTCCACACCGTTTTGGTTACACCTGTAACCGAAACGGTTTCAACTGAAAGCAAATTGTCCGGTTTTGAAATCGTCCGGTAAGGCAGACCGCCTACCGTATCCCCCCGATTGAAGCATGCGTATCGCGTAACCGGCGCAGATCGTCCCGGGAACCCGCGCAGACCCAATCGGGAAACCAGTATATACACACAGTTTTATTGAGGAGTAACGACCATGAACGCTAAGTCAGTAATTCTAAGCACGACATTCGCCAGAGCAGTCGCACTGCAGTTGACCACGGCAGCGCTCATCTCTCTTCTCGAACAAAAAATCCAAAAAGCAGGTAACACAAATGAAGAGGTTAAACGGTTTTTCAAGGTTCATGTCGGAGGTTACCGGGAAGAGGAGGTATTCTGTGAACCCCGAACCCCGATTCAGACGCAGTATGTCTCTTTGGCGGCGCTTTTGCCGAGAGCCATAGTCTCAGTTGTGATTTTGGCGCTTATGCTCATAGCGAGCATAGGATTTACACCCCAGGCACACGCCCAGGTCATGCCGGGAGATACTCTGGTTATAGACTCTGATGCCGGTACGGGTGGTAATGGGGCATTATTCAGGGTAAACCCTGCTAACGGGAGTCGTACAGTAGTAAGCGACTTCGGCAATAGTGCTCAGGGCCCGTTAGGAAGGCAGCCATATGGAGTGGCGTTGGATTCTTCAGGGAATATCCTGGTCGTAGACTTGGGTGCCGGTACGGGTAGCGATGGGGCGCTATTCAGAGTAAATCCTGCTACTGGCAACCGTACGTTAGTAAGCGACTTTGGTGATACTAATCAAGGCCCATTAGGAGTTAACCTACTTGGAGTGGCGCTGGAGTCTTCAGGGAATATTCTGGTTTTAGACCAAAGTGGCGGTACGAATTTCAACGGGAGGCTATTCAGAGTAGATCCAAATGACGGTAAACGTACAGTAGTAAGCGACTTCGGCAATAGCGCTCAAGGCGCATCAGGATCAGGATCGAGCCTAATCGGAGTGGCGCTGGATGCTTCGGGCAATATTCTGGTTGTAGACTTTAATGGCGGTATGAATTTGAGAGGGGCGCTATGCAGAGTAAATCCTACTAGCGGTTATCGTACGATAGTAAGCGACTTTGGTAATAGCGCTCAAGACGCATTAGGAAGTGACCCAAGTGGAGTGGCTCTTGATGCTTCAGGGGACATTCTGGTTGTAGACATTAGCGCCGGTATGAATTTCAGAGGGGCGCTATACAGAGTAAATCCTACTAGCGGTAATCGTACGATAGTAAGCGACTTCGGCAATAGTGCTCAAGGCGCATTAGGAAGCCAACCATCCGGAGTGGCACTGGATGCTTCGGGCAATATTCTGGTTATGGACGATGAACTCGGTACGGGAAGAGGGGCGCTATTCAGAGTAAATCCTACTAGTGGTAACCGTACAGTAGTAAGCGACTTCGACAATAGCGCTCAAGGCCCATTAGGAGCTAGCCTAAATGGAGTGGCTATTTTACCGCCGCAGCCGCGTCTGGGAGATATTCTGGTTGTAGACCCGGAGGCTGGGGTGAGTGGCAGTGGGGCTTTGTTCAGCGTTGACCTGTTTAACGGCTCCCGTTCATTGATAAGCAACTTCGGTATGAGCGTCCAGGGCATGTTAGGATGGAGCCCATTCGGAGTGGCGGTAGATTCTTCAGGGAATATACTGGTTATAGACCCCGGTGTCGGTACGGCAAGAGGGGCGCTATCCAGAGTAAATCCTACCAGTGGTAATCGTACTCTATTAAGCGACTTCGCCAATAGCGTTCAAGGCCCTTTCGGAGAGGAACCAATTGGAGTGGCGGTAGATTCTTCAGGGAGTATTCTGGTTACAGACCCGTTTGCCGGTACGAGTGGCAGAGGGCTACTATTCAGAGTAAATCCGACTACTGGGAATCGTACAGTATTAAGCGATTTCGGCAATAGCTCTCAAGGCACATTAGGATTTGACCCATATGGAGTGGTGGTAGATGCTTCAGGGAATATACTGGTTATAGACCTCGATGCCGGTACAAATGGTAGAGGAGCGCTATTCAGAGTAAACCCCTCTACCGGCAGCCGTACAGTACTAAGCGACTTCGGTAATAATGCTCAAGGCACGTTAGGAAATAACCCTACTGGAGTGGCGCTTGGCTCTTCGGGCACGATTCTGGTCATAGACCAAACTGCCGGTACCAGTTTCTCAGGGACGCTATTCGGAGTAAACCCGTCTAATGGCAACCGTACAGTAATAAGCGATTTCGGCAATATGGCTCAAGGCCCGTTAGGACTTAACCCAACCGGAGTGGCGCTTCATTTTTCGGGGATGATTCTGGTTATAGACCCTAATACTGGTTCGAATTTCTCAGGTGTGCTATTCGGTGTTGACCCATCCGGCGGTAACCGCGTATTGATAAGCGACTTCGGTGACCCTTCTAAGGGTTTAGCGGGAGTTGACCCCTCCGGCGTGAGCGTGTTCACAGTGAAATGCGGCGGGCTTGATGCCACTAGAATCGGTAATTCCTTCGACAACACCATAAACGG
>JBIMKD010000022.1:0-5728 GCA_043673815.1 Chromatiales bacterium | reverse complement strand
TACTAAAAGCTATAATAAGGCCCGAGGCGAGGAATTAATCGAAGTGCCCTAATGAGAAAGGGGTGCTCGACCTTGGCGCGCACGCTGGACTTGGTTTTGTTCTTCGCCCGTTGGACTTCGTCGATCTTGTAACGGTAACGTCGATGGGTGAAATCGGTGGCCTTCGGTGCGTGCTTGCGTATGACCTCACTCTGCCCCTGATAGGCCGAGTCACCCCACACACGCGTCTCCTCCCCGTGCAAGAGAGCGGACAGACACACCGAGTTGTGCACATTGGCAGGGGTGGCGACCACCGCGTGGATGAGCTTGGTCTGACTGTCCACCCCGATGTGCTTTCATCCCGAAATACCACTGGTTGCCCTTTCTTGGTCTTTGCGCTTGCAGCATTCCGGTCGAAGCGGGGTCAGAAAGGTCGAACGCGCGATTCGGATTCAGACTCTCTTGTGGGCGAGCTTAAACACCTGCGGCACCGATCGCAAAGATTGCCAGGTTTGCTAAATCGTTGGCAGGGGGTTTCCTCAAAAGCGTTCTGACACCGGGGCCTCATAGAAGACAGACGACCGAGCCGTCTTCGTAATCTCCCCAGACCACCGCTCTCGTACCTTCGTCGTAGAGGTATTCTTCAGTCGCATTATACGCTTGACAGCAGGCTGGCTTTTCAGTACTTTCCTCTTCAGCGAAAAAGGGCGTTCATTTTTCCTAGCGCAGCGCGGCCTTTGGCCGCAACCAAATGGCAGGCGAAACTTCTTTGCCAAATGCAAAGAAGTCACGGTGAAAGAATCTATACGCCCAGCAGGTGATTTGAGTGAACCGGGATTTCTGATGATACCACCAACTCCTGGGCGACGCCCAGCGCCGGGTTCAGGTGGCCGGGAACCGGCAGAATGAAAAATGCGATATGAGCCATGGATGTACCGGAAACGGCATTAGTAAACACGCCGACAGCAGAGTAGCAGCCGAATGTTCATCGCTGGGCTTGTCCAACAGATCGTACATCCGCCGGTGTCATATAGAAGATTTGTATCCCATTAGCTCACCGGGCACGGTACCAGCAAGTAGACTGGGGGTGCTCGGTGAGTATTAGGAGGTGCCCGCGCGGCCAGCGCTCATCAAGTACGCCGGTCCGTGGTTGTCGACGATAGGTGGGGAGTCGTACATGGTCGATTCTGCTCTCGTTTTTCGTGATCCAGTCGTTGCGGAAAACGTGAAAACGGCTCAGCGATTCCTGGTTTCCGGTGCGACTACCGACAGCGCACTGTTCACGATGGATCAATTCCATACCTGGTTCGCCGAGCGGACCGACATCCATCGGTTCGACGTCTCCGCTATTCCATTCGGGGATCTCGTCGATTGGCACTTCCAGTCGGGCAGCGGAAACCTGATGCACGCCTCAGGCCGGTTCTTCTCGATCGAGGGCCTTCGGGTGCGGACCGATCGGCAGTGGGTCGGCGACTGGACGCAGCCCATCATCGTGCAGCCCGAGATTGGGGTGCTCGGCATCCTGGTGAAGGAGCTCGACGGGGTCCTGCACTGCCTGATGCAGGCCAAGATGGAGCCGGGGAACATCAACACCGTTCAGCTCTCCCCGACCGTTCAGGCCACGCGCAGCAACTACACTGGTGTGCATCGCGGAAATACCATCAAGTATCTCGACTACTTCATGGGAGTTCTCCCCGGCCGGGCGCTGGTCGATGTTCTCCAATCCGAACAGGGCGCCTGGTTCCTGCACAAGCGCAATCGGAACATGGTGGTCGAGGCGTTGGACGAGGTTCCGCTCGATGATGACTTCTGCTGGCTGACCCTCGGCCAGATCCGGCGGCTGCTCGGCGTGAGCAACGTGGTGAACATGGACGCGCGTACCGTGTTGTCCTGCATTCCGACCACGGTGTCGGTGCCCGGGGGCGACCTCGGCCACGACGTCGACGACGGTTCCTTCGCGGTCGCGCTAGCGCGGTCACTGCACGGCGGGAGCCGGCCGCTCAAGAGCACCCGCGAGATCTTGAGCTGGCTGACCGACGTCCGCGCCCGGAGTGAGCTGGTGCAGGAACGGATATCGCTGAGCCGGGTCGCCGAGGGTGGTTGGTACCGCACGGCCGATCAGATCGCGCACCGCGATGACAAGTACTTCAAGGTGATCGCGGTCAATGTGACGGCGAGTAACCGCGAGGTTCGTTCATGGACGCAGCCTTTGGTGGCGCCGATGGAGCCGGGTCTGCTGGCGCTGCTCATGAAGCGGATTGGTGGTGAAATGCACGCGCTGGTGCAGACCAGGGTGGATGCCGGTTCACTGAACGTCGCCGAACTCGCGCCGTCGGTGCATTGCCAGCCTGGCAACTACCGGGACGCGCCGGCCGGTTATCGCCCGCCCTACCTCGACTACGTGCTCTCGGTCAATCCCGCCCGCATCCGATACGACGTGTTGCAATCCGAGGAGGGCGGCCGTTTCTACCACGCACAGAACCGCTATGTGGTGATTGAGGTGGACGAGGACTTCCCGGAAGAGGTCCCGACGAGCTATGAATGGGTCGTGCTGAACCAGCTCACCAGCCTGCTCGTGCACAGCAACTACCTCAACGTCGAGCTGCGAAGCGTGATCGCGTGCGCTCAGACCCTCTGCTGATAGGAGCCCGGAAAACAATGAAGGACGATTCCGCCGCCGTCGGCGTGCGGTTCGGGGTGATCGGCTGTTCGGACATCGGCTGGCGGCGCACCATGCCGGCAATGCTCAGTGAACCCGAGACCACACTGGTCGCGGTCGGCAGCCGTAGCCGAGACAAGGCCGCCCGGTTCGCCGAGAGGTTCGGCTGCGACGCAGAATCGGGCTATCAGGAAGTACTCGATCGAGACGACATCAACGCCATCTACATCCCGCTGCCGGTGATGCAGCACGGGGAATGGGTGGAACGTGCGCTGCTCGCCGACAAGCACGTGCTGGTGGAGAAGCCGATGACCGACAGCCATCGGCGGGCCACCGAGCTGACCCGGCTGGCCGGCTCGCGCGGGCTGGTGTTGATGGAGAACTTCATGTTCCTGCACCACTCCCAGCACGCGGCAGCGGCGAAGTTGCTCGCTGACGGCGCGATCGGTGAGATGCGATCCTTCCACAGCGCCTTCACCATCCCGCCCAAGCCGCCGGGGGACATCCGCTACCAGCCGACGGCGGGTGGTGGGGCGGTGCTGGACATCGGCGTCTACCCCATCCGCGCGGCCATGTACTTCCGCGGTCCGGAGCTGAGATTTTTAGGCGGAGTGTTGCGTAAGGACAAGAACCTGGGGGTGGTGCTCTCCGGCTGCGCCCTGTTCGCCAGTCCGGATGGCGTGCCGGCGCAGGCCAACTTCGGGATGGAGCAGTCCTACCGGACCTCCTACGAACTCTCCGGCAGCACCGGCCGCCTGTCCATGGACCGGGTCTTCACGCCACCGGACACCTTCCAGCCGGTGGTCCGGATCGAACGCCAGGACCACCAGGAGGAGATAGTGCTGCCCGCCGATGCGCAGTTCGTCAACATCCTGGGCGCGTTCGCTCGGACGGTGCTGCATGGCGTGGACATCACCGCCTACACTGAGTCCACGCTTCGGCTGGCCTGGCTGATCGATCAGGTGATCGAGAACGCCGAAGTGATCGAGATCTGAGTTTTCCTGACTACGCCGAAGAGGCTGGGGTTTGCTGCTTTGAAGATCACCGAGCTCAGTATTTCCAACTCTTTCCGGATTGAGTCGAAGAAGATCCCCGACAATCGGGGCACCTTCTACGAGGCGGTGCGGTACTCGGCGTTGTCAGAAGCGATCGGCTACCCGTTCAGAGTGGGGCAAATCAACTTCTCGGTGTCCGCCAAGAACACGCTGCGTGGGATTCACGGAACTGCTCTTCCGCCCGGGCAGGAAAAGCTCGTTACCTGTGTTCGGGGTGCTGCTCTGGATGTCGTAGTCGATCTTCGGGTCGCTTCGCCGACCTTCGGCAAGTTCGAGGTCACCTACCAGGACGCGGACTCCGGCATCAGTGTGTACATGGCCGACGGTCTCGGTCACGCGTTCCTTGCGCTTACCGACGACACGTGCATGAACTACGTGTGTTCCGCTGAGTACGTGCGTGGCACGATGCTTGACATCGATGCGCGCGACCCGGCGATCGGAATCCCGTGGGAGCTGTCCGAGCCGCCGATCATGTCGGAGAAGGACGCCAACGCGCCCACCCTCGCCGAGGCGGTCGAGGCCGGGCTGCTGGCGACATACGACGAGTGCCTCGAGGTCTACGAGAAGTTGAAATTCGGGCGTCCGTAGATTCTATGTTGCGTTGTCAGCTTTTTTTCCGAGCAGTGCTGGGTTGAAAGGGGTGTTGGAGTTCCAGACAGCGAAGGCGACCCGGACGATTTTTCGGGCCAGTGCGCAATAGGCAGCGGTCTTGGGAAGGCCTTTGGCAAGGAGCTTGGCGAAGTACGGCTGCCAGGCGCGGGTGCGGGCGCCGCTGACGGCGGCCAGATAGACGAGCCGCCGTTCTTCGGGGTTGCCCCGTTTGGAGAGCGTGCGCTTGCCCGTGAACGTACCGGATTCTTTGGGGCGCGGGTCGAGGCCGTAAGCGGCGACGGCGGCGTCGCTGTTGGGGTAGGCGATGCGGTCGAAGCGCTGGGCGAGCGCGCTGCTAATGAGGGGGCCGACACCGGCGATGGATGGCAGACGCTGGCGGCGCTCTTCGAGCGCTGGGTTTTCGGCCAAGAGCGCCTGAGCTGCCGTTCGACGGCGGTGACCAGCTGACGGAGGGCGGCGAGGGCACGGCGGGCTTCGCGTTTGAGGAACGCCGCGCCGCTCAAGCTTTGTTCGAGGGCAACCGCATGTTTGACCAGGGCAGCACGTCTCTGAAGCAGAGCGGCGATCTCGCGCTGGCGGGCGGTCGGCGGCCAATAGGGGTGCAGATCTTGACCTTCGTGCGCGACGTAGCGGGCGATGATGCGGGCATCGAGCCGGTCGGTCTTGCCTCGCTGGCCGAGGGCCTTGGCGTAGTAGGCCACATCCTTGGGGTTGAGCACGTAGACGGTGAAGCCCAACGCCGCGGCCCGGCATTGGTGGTAACAGCCGGTCGCCTCCATGCCAATCATGCTGCCTAGGGGTAGGGTTTTCAGCCAGCAGTCGATGGCCTTCTTCTCGTTGCCGATCGTCGTCACCGGAGGTGAAGCATCGGCACGGGCCAGCACGATCTCAACCGAGCCAATGTCGGCGCCGATGATGAGAGACGGGGTATGGGTTTGCGACATGAGGATCCTCTCTTGGCACGGCGCACGCTTGCCAACGCCTTGCGCACCGTGGCCGAACGACAGGGCGTGGAGCTACAATGTAAAGGCCGGGGTGGACCTGTCCTCTGGCGTGAGCTTGTATCTATCGGCAGTCGAACTCGAGAGAGTCCGCGCGCTGCATTCCTAATCGACGCTTGAAGAGGACAGGGTGGGGACATTTCTACGCGAGTCTATCCGCTTGCACGGCAGAAAGCCCGGATCGTCCCTCCACCCTGGCACCCCTTACTTGACCTCATAAAGGATGCAGGAGACAACATACAAGCCCGGATATTCACGATGACTGAACCCGATTATTCCTTGGGAACCTCTGAACAAGTAACTAAAAATGGTTGCGGGGCACGCATACGAATCGATTTCAGACGGAAAAGCAGCCGTGAGGTCTGTTTGTCATCGTTCACGGGGCCATTTTCGCCCCGTTTGCCATACTGCAGACACACTAC
>JBIMKD010000021.1:0-10691 GCA_043673815.1 Chromatiales bacterium | reverse complement strand
GGCCTGATCGGGCTCGGTGGTCTGGCGCTCGGCATCGCAATGGGTTGGACCACGTCGCGGTTCCAGGAGCGCCTGCGCGATCCGATGCTCGAGCTCGCGATGTCATTGACGACTCCCTTTGCGACCTACTGGCTGTGTGAGACATTGCAGGTGTCGGGCGTCCTCGGGGTGGTCGCCGTCGGACTCTACCGGTCGCGGTGGGGACATACGCGCACCTCGGCGCTTGCGCGCCTGAACATTCGCACGTTCTGGCGCGCCGTCGTATTCGTGATCAACTGCCTGGTGTTCGTGCTCATCGGGATCAGATTGCCGCAGATCGCTGAATCGCTTTTGCACCCACAGGGCCTATCCTGGCCGCGTGTTGCGGGCCTGATCGCCGTGTTGAGCGTCGTCGCGATCGGTGTGCGATTTCTCTGGGTCTTCACCGCGACATACGGCGTGCGCTGGCTGATTCCGTCACTGCGCCGCCGTGATCCCGCTTCGGCCCGCGTCTCGACCCTCGTCAGCTGGTGCGGCATGCGGGGAGTCGTCTCGCTGGCCGCCGCGCTCGCGCTGCCGGCGGTGCTGCCGAGCGGCGAGCCTTTCCCGCAGCGCGACCTCGTGATCCTGCTCACCTTCGGCATCGTTTTCGTGACGTTGGTGGGTCAGGGACTGACGTTGCCAGCCCTCCTCAGGGTATTGCATCTCGAAAGCGATACCTTTGCCGAGACTGAATCCGAGCTCGCTCGCGAGGCGATGCGCCGCGCCGCGATTCGGGCCATAGATAAGTTGGTTGCCGAGCAGGGCGTGCCGGCGTATGAGGCCGTAGCCGTGAAGCGCTTCTTCAACAGTCCTTCACTGCATCGCTCGGGTGGGTCGATTTCGCCCGACAGCGAGACGCGACTATGGCTCGGCGCCGCCGCCGCGCAGCGCGATGCACTCATCAATCTGTGGCGAGAGGACAAGATCGGCGACGACGTGCTGATCCGCCTCGAGCGCGAAATCGATCTGGCCGAAGCCCGACTGGCACGCGAGGACTGAGAACCGCGTTTCTACTCGACCAGCCACGGGCATGAGCGCTTGGCGGTCCTGCCGACGGTGCTACGCGCCGGTCCCTTGTATGTTCAATCTGGCGGTATACTTGGAAACGGGTGGCAGTTCCTCGCGCCGTTAATCGTTGGAATAGTCAACTGGTAACATTTCACGACACGATCATCAGAACCGCAGGCTGATCTCACCAAAAATACTCCTCCCAGCGAGCGGCAGGTCGAAAGGCGACGAGGTCGCCGATGCGCTAGGCTCATATGCATCTTCATCCAGTAGGTTGCGCGCATACACCGCCACATCCACATGCTTAAGCAGGCTGCTGTGGCGTAGACCGAGAGAGAAGTCGCTGATCGGCGGGCGTGGATCAGAGTCTGGACGCGCGCGCTCCAGGATGGATTTTACGTTGGCAGTGACGTGCCACCGCGGTGCTAACTGCCAGTCGGCTTCGCCATAGACCTGGTGCCTCGGGACGAGGCGGGTGTTGAGGTTGCCTGTGGTATGCGAAACATCCTGATAGGCGTAGCGTGCGACCAGCCGAAGGCTTGGTACTATCTGCCAAGTGTTATCTATCTCAAAGCCATAGCCCTCTTCGCTAGCCCCATTCGAGAACGAGAAACCGTTGGGGGAGGAGGCGTTTGGGATTTGCGCGACGATGTCATGCGCGGTGTACCAGAAGAAGGTCAGATCGGTCTGCGCGCCGATGAAAGTAGGACGGTAGTTGAACGCGAGCTCTGTCGTATCCAACGTCCACGGTTCCAAGCTTGGATTGCCGGGCCCGAACAATAGGCCATTGGAACGGAGTTCCAAGAAGTTAGGGGAACGGAACGCGCGCGCGTAGAGCAGCTTCGTCGTGAGGTCCTGACGGGTGTTCCAGATGAGCCCGGCGCGCGGATTCACCGAGGTTCCGAAATTGCTGTACTCATCGACACGAACGCCGGTCGAAAGCGTCCAGTTGCGGGCGAAGGCCCATTCGTCCTGGCCGTAGGCGAAGAACACTCCGCGCGTATCGGTCGGGAAAAGCGTGACATCGTTGATCCCGCCCCGCTGCGCGAACGCATCCGTCGGAAGCAGCAAGCCGCTGCGGACGGTGTAGTTGCGCTGATCCTCGGTGCTGTCGAACCAGTCATGAAAGCCGCCGAGCCCAAAGCGGACGATATGGTGGGTGAAGCCGCGGTAGAGCTCTACCAGCTCCGCACGGACCCGGTTTTCCTCGACACCTAAGACTTGGCGCACGCCCTCGGGAAATTCACCACTGAAGACACCGGGCGGAAAGAGCGAGAGGGCGAAGGTAGTCTGGGTAGTGACGGAGGTCAGTTGGGCGGAGAAGTCGAAGGCGTGTGATATGCTCCATGGGCGCGTGAGGTCCATATTGACAATGCCGCTATCGGCCGAGCTGTTCAGATCGAGGGCGCGCGAGGCGCCAACACTGCTCCCGACATCAAAGCGGGTGAGATAGCCTGCACGGAAGGTCCACTGATCGTTAGAAAGATCAATCCGGGCATCGATGAAATTGCGGCCGACATTGATGGGGCCGGGCGCGAGGGAAGCGCGGGTCCCGAACAAACGATCGAGGGCCGTTTGTGCGTCGGCCTGAATCGCAGCGTCGTAGCCCGCAGTCGTGCGTCCCTTGAGCGAGACAGCCAAATCAAAAGCGCCCAATCGGGAGCGCTTCAGGAGCCAGGTGTCGTAGGTATCGAAAGATCCGAACCTCGACCCAACCTCGGTATGCGGAATGTCCGCCACGGTCTTCGTGACGATGTTGATGGCGCTCTTCTCATATCCAGTGGCCACGCTCACGGCTTGCTCATCGCTTAACGTATCGAGAATGTCGGCCTCTTCCGCGAGGGCTGACTGCCGTCCTCCATTCAAGCCGCCAATTCCGATGACGGCGAGAATCAGGACGCGCTTCGAGTCGATGTGGATCATGTCCCCTCTTCCTAGAATTGATTTTTCCGCCCCCCATTCGTCATCGGTTAGCGGCGGCAGTCGGCAACTCCTAATTGCGCTCTTGGGGTGCCGGGTCCGGCATACGAAGCCGTGCTGCTACATCGCGCCGATCTGCTACAGCGTTGGCCAAAAGCCTGGGCCGCGTTGCAGAGTCTCGAAGGCAAGATTACTGCGGCGCGAATGATCGAGATGAATGCCGCGGCCGAGCTCGAAGGCCGCGTGTTCGCACAAATCGCCGCGGAGTTCTTGCACGGAGGATCACCTTCGCGAGCCGCGAGCCGGGATCGACGATGGCGACAGCTGAAGGTACCATTTTGGACTATGCTTAAAAGCAGAGACCGCATGTTAAAGCGGGTGCAAGTACTCAAATGAGCGGGATTAAACGGACATTGCTTTTATCCTTACTGGCAATGGTTCCGCTGGTGGCAGGGAAGCAGGGCGTGAATGGGGTGACTGTTCTGACCGTGGACGATGCTATCACCCCCGCTACCAGCGACTATCTGCAACGCGGATTCCTCCAAGCCGCTGAGAGAAATGCCCATCTGGTAGTCATTCAACTAAATACCCCGGGCGGTCTGGATCTCGCGATGCGCGACATTATCCGGGCGATCATCGCCTCCCCGATGCCGGTGGCCGTCTATGTAACCCCTCCGGGCGCCAGGGCGGCCAGCGCGGGGACCTACATACTTTACGCGGCCCATGTCGCGGCGATGGCACCGGCGACCAACTTGGGCGCGGCGACGCCCGTGCAGATCGGCACCGCTCCGGATTTCGAACCCTTCGACGAAGGGCGCGATAAGAACACCAAAAAGAACAAACAGGAAGAGATTGGAAACAAGCGGGATAACGACAAGGGCGAAGAGGGCGCGCCCCCCGATGCCATGACCAGGAAATTGGTCAACGATGCCGTCGCCTACATCCGAAGTTTGGCCGAGCTGCGGGGACGCAACGCCGCCTGGGCCGAAAAGGCGGTGCGGGAGGGGGCGAGTCTCTCGGCCGAAGAGGCCTTGCGGAGGGGGGTGATTGATTTGATCGCGATGGATTTAAACCAATTGCTGCAGGCGTTAAACGGTCGCGAGGTGAAGTTGCAGGGGCTTACCCGCAAGCTGACCACCGCCAACGCGAGCGTCGAGTTTATCGAGGCGGATTGGCGCAGCCGACTCCTCGGGGTGATCACCAACCCCACTATCGCCTATATCTTGCTGTTGCTTGGAGCATACGGTCTCTTCTTCGAGCTCATGAGTCCCGGCTACGTGCTGCCCGGTGTTATCGGTGCCATCTGCCTGCTGCTCGCCCTGTATGCGTTTCAGCTCCTGCCGGTCAACTACGCGGGGCTCGCACTTATCGCGGTGGGCATTGCGTTCATGGTAGCGGAGCTATTCGCTTTCGGCTTTGGCGCTCTGGGGATAGGCGGGGTCATCGCCTTTGTGATCGGTTCCGTGATCTTGTTTGATCCGGACATCAGCGGCTATGCCCCTTCGCTCCCTTTGATCGCAGGGGTTGCACTGCTGAGTGCGGGGTTTTTTATGGGGGTCTTAGCGAAGGCTTTGAAAGTACGACGGCGACCCGTCGTGAGTGGGGCCGAAGAGATGGTCGGCAGCATCGGGCAAGCTGCGGAGGATTTTGCCGGTTCCGGCTGGGTCCGAGCCCACGGAGAGGCTTGGCACGCATTCTCGATCGCCGCACTAAAACGCGGCCAAAAGGTACGTGTCACCCGAATAGAAGGTTTGACCCTAATCGTGGAACCGCTACAGGAGGACCATTGACATGACTAACATTACTGTAGCGTTGACCATTTTGATTGTCGCCTTCCTGACCCTCTGGGTCCTTCTCAACGTTCTGCTCGAATACCAGCGGGGCGTGGTGTTTTTCCTGGGACGCTTTCAGACAGTGAAGGGTCCTGGGCTCATCATCATCGTTCCCGGGATTCAACAGATGGTACGCGTCGATCTGCGGACGGTGGTCCTGGAGGTGCCCACCCAAGACATCATCTCCCGCGACAACGTCTCGGTGAAGGTGGATGCGGTGATCTACTTCCGGGTGCTAGACCCCGAGAAGGCCATCATTCAAGTCGAGGACTTCCATGCGGCCACCAGCCTCCTCGCTCAGACGACCCTGCGCTCGGTGTTGGGTCAGCACGAGCTCGACGAGATGCTAGTCGAACGCGACCGACTCAACGCGCACGTCCAAAGGATCTTGGATGAACAGACCGTGGCCTGGGGGATCAAGGTCAGCAATGTGGAGATCAAGCGCATCGACCTGAATGAGAGCATGATTCGGGCGATCGCAAAGCAGGCCGAGGCGGAACGGGAGCGGCGCGCCAAGGTCATTCACGCCGAAGGGGAATTGCAGGCCTCGGAGAAGCTGCTCCAGGCCGCCCAGACGCTCGCCAAGAATCCCCAATCCATGCAGCTCCGCTACCTCCAGACCTTGACCGAGATCGCAGGCGAGCGGGGTTCCATCATCGCCTTCCCTTTGCCCATCGACCTCATCAAACCGTGGATGGAAAGGGCGGCTAAGACTGATGACGAGAGGCCTATGGGGTCAGATTCGATATGATTTAACCCTGGTAGGCAAAAAGTGTCGGCTGAAATCGCGATTTATATCGAGCGTCGATTTAAAAAAACCAACACCGTCGCTGCGCTCCGATGACTGATCACGTGGGCAAAAGCTTCTTATCCTTCCACTGGTACCCGAAGGGCGTGGCCCCGCCGAGGGGTTTCCCCAGATGATCCCGACAAGTTTATTGTCATCGTCAACGACAGGAATGCGGCGCAATTGATGCTCAGACATCGCATCCAGCGCCTTTCGCAGGTCATCTTCAGGGCGGCAGATCACGACCTTGCGCTTCATTACCTTTTCCACTTTCGTGGATTTGGGATCGCGCCCATCGGCAACCACCTTTAAAGCCAGATCGCGATCGGTCGCGATGCCGACTAACTTTTTAGTGTGGTCGTTTTCGATGACAAAAGGCAACGCGGGAATGAAGTCGCGTTGCTTTCCTGCCATTAATTCCGAAGAGTTTGGAAGGTAGCAGAGGTCGATTTCTACCTCTGAATTGCCGATGGTGATGCGTTGCGTGATGTTCTCAACGATCCGTCGTTTCTCTTTGTGTTCTAACGCAGGCCAGCGGGCATAGAGGTCGGTCGCTTCGGAGATGACTTCTTCCTGGGAGAGGTGTTGGATCTTTAAGAAGTCGAGTTCTCCTTGAAGCGTTGGAATCTGATCGTCGAGCTGCTTCATGCGCTCGTTTAAGGGGGTGTACTTTACCGTAAACCCTTCCTTCGTAACGTGGTCTCCAAAGTAGATCGTAGAGCTTTTCGAGGTCCTTCTTTAAGCTTGCCTGTTCCTGTTCCAGGACCTGTATGAGAGCCTTCTTTTCGTTTATAACCGCATCAGTCTGGTTTAAATACGCTGCTATTTCTCGTGGATTCGAGAAAAAGCCCCGGAGCTGTTCCTGGTACACCGCTTCAAGATCGACCACCGGTATCTTGTTTCTGCACTCGTAGTAACATATGTACTTGGGCGTATTGGACGGAACGTACATCTTGGTCCCGCAGTGGCAATAAGTAACGCCGGCAAAGAGGTGGACGGCTTTTCGTGCCGGGCGGTTGCGTTTCTTTAACTGTTCATCAAGAAGCGCATTGCATTGATTCCAGAGGGCTTCGTCGATGATCGGATCGACCTCCGTGAACACACGCTTCTTCGGGTTTTAATTTCCAATGTTTCTTCTCCCCCAAGGTCATTGTGTAATTTGACCTGCGGAGTCCCTTAGCCGTGGGGTCACGGAGGAGCCTTACAATCGTCGTATCCCAGCTTCCATCGTCTCAGACGCTACAAAATGTTGGGCGCGTGGGACGTCCATGCCTGTTCGCTTCGGGTACACCCTTCCATACCTGAGAGCTTAAGGCACCGGGGCATCGGGTCCAACCGATGCCCCATTCTTTACACCTCCCTTCGCGTCCCGACCTCACTTTCCCCAAGCACCACCATAGCGATCGGGAAATCAATCCGTGCCAGGTCTAGCCAAGCCGACGCTAAAGTGGCTTGCATAATGATTATGCGCTCGTGCCAGCGTGAGGTTAGTTACTGTGGATCACAGCAGTTCGAACGAAATGTCTTGTGATATACATTATTTTCGTCCGTAAACGCCGAAATAGACTGCAAAATTATTTATCACAATTTGTACGGTAAGTAAACTAATTAGGTATACCACAATAGACCCGAGATGTTTGTTTAATCCAATTTTAGGACCGAGTTTATTCAGCATGTATGCCCCTCCTAAAATAATTGCAGCCGTAGGAACATTTTTTATAAGCAACCCAGCATTGATGCCAAATTGTTCCATCAAATCTCTCGTAAGATCATTCGCCTCCGCATTAAGATTATTTTGTTCGTGAAGGTATAAAGAAGTAGATGTAATATCCAGTCCTTTTATACCTAGGTATGCTAACGACGCATAATATAAATGACCGAATTTATCAAATAGCTTTCGATCTATGTCTTTTAATTGGTCAATTAATTTATCCACTGTCATGTACGAGCTTTGCGCGTCGGTCTGTGGCATACCTAAGTATAAAAGGATCGGAACTTTGCGCAATCGGGAAAAGCACATGTGTGGCCGAAACTGGGCATACAGGTTAAAGCCATCAATCTTCTGCGGTCGGAATGAAGTGGATGAGGTGCGTACTCTACCCAAAGCAATCCTAGCCGTATCCCTTATTCTTTCCTACATGTCCCGCACGCCCTCGGTGAACCGGTATTTGGGAAGGTAATCCCTCCAGTTGCATAAATTCTGTTGTGTAGTGGCAGAAAATGGCGTCGGTTAAGGGTTTTAACGAGTTTTAAGCTTTTCGCTGGACATCACCGTAGGTGCAGTCTAGACATCCGACAAAAAGGCTGATCCTATGGTCAGAAACCTATGGAAAGCGGCCTACGTTTCTCGGTATAATATGTTTGCCGAAACAGTAAGATCCGAGAAGGAGGCCGCTTCTATGAAGTGTAGCAGAGCCGACGTCCACTGCAAGACTCACAGCCTTCCTCAACTGCGTTTTGAGGACAGCCAGCTGACCTCGTTCTCGGGGCTCATCTTCATCCAAGAGCTCTTCTCGCGTCTGGGATTGAAGGAGCGGCTGCGGCGCTGTTTTAGCCATCTCACCGTCAGCCCGATCTTCGGCTATCCCGCCCTGGTACTGTGTTTGGTCGTGCACCTCTTGCTCGGATACCGGCAGTTGCGCGATGTGCGTTACTATGCGGATGATCCGCTGGTGAAGCGGATCCTGGGCTTGCGCCGACTGCCCGATGTGGCCACCGTGAGCCGCGGGTTGGCAAGCGCTGACCAAGACAGTGTCAAGCACCTGCAGAAGATGCTGTGCGAGCTGGTCATCGCACGGTTGGTGGCACTGAAACTCTCCCGGGTGACGCTCGATTTCGATGGCTCGGTCCTGGGCACCTCGCGCTTTGCCGAGGGGACGGCGGTGGGGTTTAACCGCAAGAAAAAGGGCCAGCGCAGTTATTACCCGCTCTTTTGTACCGTGGCTCAAACCGGGCAGGTGCTCGATGTGCTGCATCGCTCGGGCAACGTCCACGACTCCCACGGTGCCCGGGACTTCATCCTCGCCTGTATCGCCACGCTCCGGGCCGCCCTCCCCGGGGTAGCGATCGAGGTGCGTATGGATAGCGCCTTCTTCAGCGATGAGATCATCGGCAGCCTCGACACCCACGGGGTAGAGTATACGGTGAGCGTCCCCTTCGAGCGCTTTGCTGAACTCAAGCAACGCATCGAGGCACGCCGCCGCTGGTGGTGGCGGATCGAAGCGGGGTGCGCCTACTTCGAAGCGCAGTGGAAACCTAAATCCTGGAACGCTCCCCATCGTTTCCTCTTTATTCGCACTCGCGTCAAACAACAACACAAAGATCCCGTGCAACTCGATCTCTTCACTCCACACCAATTCGGCTACGAGTTCAAGGTCATCCTCACCAATAAACGCCTCCGTGCCCACAAGGTACTCGCCTTCCATAACGGTCGCGGGAGTCAGGAAGGCCTTTTCGCCGAGCTTAAAACCGACAATCAGCTCGATTATGTCCCCACCCGCACCTGGGGCGGCAATCAAATCTACCTGCTCTCGGTGCTCCTCGCCCACAACCTCGGCCGTGAGCTACAGATGATCGCCCATCCGCCTTCGCGCATGACCCTGGAGAAACGCCCTGCCTTGTGGGACTTCGCGCGCCTTGATACCCTCCGGTGTCGTCTCATCCAGCGCGCAGGCCGTTTGATCCGGCCCCAAGGACAACTCATCCTCAGTATGTCAGCCAATCAAGCCGTTCGGGAGGAACTGTTGCATTACCTGGCGGCTGCATGAGTTCGCCAAACAACCGGATTTTTGCAACGTTAGGGTAATCTCAGTCGCTGACGGGGACACCATCACTGTGCTCGTTGATCGAACACAAATCAAGGTGCGCCTCGCCGAGATCGATGCGCCTGAGAAACGACAACCCTTCGGAACACGATCAAAACAAGCAATGTCCGACCTTGTCTTCGGAAAAACCGTCGGGGTTGTTGCCGTTGATCGCGATCGGTATGGAAGAACGGTTGGGCAGGTATTTACCGAAGGTGGGAATATAAACGAGAGGATGGTACGGCTCGGTTATGCCTGGGGGTATCGAAAGTATGCGGAAAACCAGATGCTCTTTGGGTTTGAAAGAACGGCACGTGAAGCGAGACGCGGACTCTGGCGAGATCCCAATCCGGTGCCGCCGTGGGAGTGCAGGCGGTACGCAAAGAAATAGCGTCGTAGGAACCCGTGCTATTTCAGGTGTCTCGTAATCCCTGCAGGTACCGCTGCCTTCATTGTTACACCTTAGCGATGCCCCATCTGCTTCGGTCCTTTAAGCTTCGCCAAAAAAGCATCCACATGCATGGCGGGCAGGGTCATAATATTCACGGTACCCCGAGATCCGAGATCGACCGAGAGATGGGCCGCCGTTTCGTTGTCCGGCGCTTCCACGACACTCACGAAGTCGTATGAACCCAAAACCGCATACTGGGCGATGACTTTGCAGCCAAACTGTTCGACTTCTTTGTTCACTTCCAATAAACGATCGGGATTTTTGTGCAGAGTCTGACGGCCTTCCGGCGTTAAGGTGGTCAGTAACACGTACGTAGCCATCGTATTCCTCCTCGCGTTTTCACTTGGTAGGATTTAATGTTGTAAAGGGACATACCAAGCTTAGTGCACGTAAGTCCGTTTCTCCACAAATATTAAGGACACGGTTGTCCGGCTTGGGTTTGCCTGCGTGCACGGCTTCCTGATAACGAGCTATGCTATGGATATATACTTCATGAAATGTACCGTAGAGGAAAACGCGAATCCCGCGTCGGAACACCCTACGAACGCTCGCTATGACCCGAGACATTTTGCGCCCTTTCTCCGAGGGGGAGCGCGAAGAGAAGCTTCTGATCTTTGCTGAGTTCTTAAAGGAACGCGATGGCGTTCCCGATCTTGCCTCACGCACCTTGTCACGCCGCGAGGAAACGCTGAAACGCTTCCGTGGAACGACGATCCTTTATCCGTGGACCTTCGATCGAGCACTCTTCGATGCGCAATATCGACACTATGATAAAGGGCGGAAAACCCCGCAAGAGATCCTGCTGCTTCTCACATTCATCAAGTTCAACAACGTCGAGGCATTCGCGGTTGAGAAGTCGTTCCGCGCCG
>JBIMKD010000020.1:0-2314 GCA_043673815.1 Chromatiales bacterium | reverse complement strand
GATGATAAGAGCTACCCGTATATTTACCTGTCCAGCGACCAAGAATATCCCCGATTAGCGTTTCATCGAGGCGCCCGCGCCGGCGCGGGTCAATACTTTGGACCGTTCCCAAGCGCCAGCTCAGTGCGCGCTAGCATCAATCTTCTGCAGAAGTTATTTTTTATCCGGCCATGCGAGGACAGTTTTTTCCGGAATCGAACCCGGCCCTGTCTTCAATACCAAATCAAGCGTTGCAGTGCGCCTTGCGTCGGCTTTGTCTCAACCGCGGCATATCGCGAGGACGTCGATCATGCCGTCCTGTTCTTACAGGGGAGAAGCGAGCGCGTGATTGATACTCTCATCGAGCGTATGGAGGCCGTTTCGGCGGCCTTAGCTTACGAGCGAGCCGCGCGCATCCGCGATCAAATCAACCAACTAAAACAGGTGCAACAACGCCAGTGCATCACGAGCGGCAGTGATGACGTCGACTTTGTGGCCGCCGCGACTCGGGACGGGAACGCATGCGTGCAGGTGCTCTTTGTGCGCTCAGGGCTTATTTTGGGTCATAAGGCCTACCACCTCACGTATCGAGGCGACGCCGGGCCCGTTGATATACTCGCCGCTTTTCTACCACAGTATTATCTTACCGATCGACCAGACCGGATGATTCCACCGGAGATCGTGGTCAACGGAAATCTTCCGGAGATCGTATTGATGACCCGTGCCTTGTCGCAACTTGCAGGGAAAAAGGTAGCGATACGCCACAACGTCCGTGGTGAGCGCGCACGCTGTCTCACCATGACGGTACAAAATGCAGAACTTGCACTCGTCCAGCGCATCGCTAACCAAGCCCGCTGGCTCGATCGCCTAGCGGCCGTTCAGCAAGCTTTAGCGATCGAGGCACCGATCCAGCGTGTGGAGTGCTTCGATGTTAGTCATACGCGCGGAGAAGCGCCACTCGCTTCTTGTGTAGTTTTCGATGCGGAAGGACCCGTGAAAACCGGCTACCGCCGTTTCAGTATCTTGGGCGTAACGCCGGGGGATGACTATGCCGCACTCACACAAGCGTTGCAGCGCCATTACCTTCGAGGACTGCGCGAGGCCCGCCCGCTTCCCGATGTGCTTTTGATCGATGGCGGTGAAGGACAACTGCAACGGGCGCGGGAAGTGCTCGAATCCCTAGACATCAAACGGCCCGTGATTATCGCGGTAGCCAAGGGACCCTCGCGCCGGCCGGGGCTCGAAACGTTGATCGTCGGCACCGAGCGGAAGGTTTTAAACCTTCCGAAGGACTCATTGGCGCTGCACCTCATACAACAGATCCGGGACGAGGCACACCGTTTCGCGATCACCGGACATCGTCTGCAACGCGCCAAGGTTCGAAACGTGTCGCCGCTTGAAGTAGTTGAAGGCATCGGCCCAAAACGCCGCCGTGACTTGATGCAACACTTTGGAGGTTTCCAAGGGGTCGAACGAGCGGGAATAGACGACCTCAGTACGGTTAAAGGAATCAGCAAACAGCTCGCGGCCAAGATCTACCGCCATCTCCACGAAACCGCATGAATATACCGAATACCCTCACGGTCATTCGGATCGGCTTGATTCCGGTTTTTGTGATCGTCTTTTACCTGCCGGTAAAATACGCGAATATTGCTACGACGGTGATCTTTACGTTAGGCGCCCTGACCGACTGGCTCGATGGTTATCTTGCCCGCCGTTTGCAACAGACCTCCGTGTTAGGAGAGTTTTTAGATCCTGTGGCCGACAAACTGATGGTGGCCATCGTATTGGTGCTCCTGCTGCAACAAGACCCCTCGGTATGGCTGGCTTTGCCGGCCGCCGTCATCATCGGACGCGAAATCACCGTCTCCGCACTGCGCGAGTGGATGGCCGAGCTCGGAGCGCGCGCCAAAGTTGCCGTCTCCTCGCTCGGCAAGTTTAAAACGACAGCGCAAATGATCGCGCTCATCATGCTCCTTTATCGAGATTCTATTGGCCCCGTGCCTACCTATGCCGTCGGATTCGCTCTGCTTTACGTTGCCGCGGTCTTAACCCTGTGGTCGATGTGTCTTTATCTTTGGTTAGCATGGCCGGAGCTCAAGAAACGCCAATTCCGTGCCGATTAAACAACGCCCCCGCTCCTTGACACACGATGTTGCCGGATTAGAATGACGTCTAACGCGGGAATAGCTCAGTTGGTAGAGCACAACCTTGCCAAGGTTGGGGTCGCGAGTTCGAGTCTCGTTTCCCGCTCCAATAACTCGCAAGAAAACCCCGACCGGTTCGGGGTTTTGTTATTTTCCCTTATCTTGCGAATAACGACCACATGGTTTTT
>JBIMKD010000019.1:0-5746 GCA_043673815.1 Chromatiales bacterium | reverse complement strand
GACGTGCCACTGTGCTAAGGTGCTTGCGCTCCATCCGAAACCTCCTGATCGCTTGGTTTTAATACTCGTTAAACGATCAGATCGGGTGGAGCACTCAAAGTTCCTCTTATTTATCAATAAGTTTAAAGATCTTACGTATGGATTACGGCTAGAGTCGCGTATGCCAGGTGAAAATAGAGCGTGGCCAGAACACTTCGGAGTAGCCCGCCACCCAGGAGGATGTTGAGGCCGATCGCAAATTCGGCGAGCGAGATGGCGAGAGCCAAGGGCAACAGCAGCGTGGCTGGTAGCTCGACTCGGTAGCTCGCTAGCACTTGGGCGAAGCCCCAGTTGTCGAGGAGTTTGCCTAGGCCGGTCGCGAGAAACAGGAGTCCCAAGAAGTAACGGCAAACGGCCAGGACGTAATGCGCGACCATCCCCTCTCGCATCACTGTACCGATCCTCGACGCGAATTGGCGATTGTCCAGTCATAGTCGATGAAGCGGACCTCATAGTCGCGCGGGAGTGGCTCAGGCAGGTACTGGTTCACGTAGGCGATCCAGCTCGGCGTGGCCGCGGTGAGGAAGTCATCTGGATAGAAATCCAAGAGCTCGCTCAGATAGACCGTGGTGCTGCTGTGCTCGACCCTGAGATTGCGCGCCTCGGCGAAAAACTTACGCGCCTCCCGCTCCAATTCCGCTTCGAGGTCTCTTCCGGTGAATGGTGTGCGTGGGAGTATCGGGCAACGCAGGGCGCTGCAGTTCAGGGCAAAGTGCACACGCGGGTCATGCAGCGGACGGATGACATCGTTTTCGTACTGGTAGAGCGACAGCCGGCGATTGCCTATCACCAGCTTGCGCAGATAAAAGAACCTGATCTTGGCAAGACCGGCATGCGTCTCCGGGATCCCCGCTTCCAAGACGTTGTACATCGACAGGGCGTTATAACTATTGATGTAGTGGGCGAGCCGATCGTTGCGGGTCGCGAATTGCTTATCGGGCGTCCGCCCTATATAGGCGATGTAATGGTCGAGATCGGCCCGATCGCGGGCGAGTGCCGGGAAATCCACTTCGCCGCGCTCGTTGACGTAGCGGGCCAAGACTCGCGCATAGGCCGCTAGCGGTGCTCCGCGCGCGGGATCGGGCGGGTACTCCGGCGCTCGCACCAGGGTCGTACAGGCTTGCAGCGTCACTTGTAGTAATAGTAACGAACAGCCAGCGATACGCTTCATCGTCTCGGCCCGCGGTGTTGTCACTAAGATTCTTTCTGATCGGCATGTGCGTGTCCCAAGGCCTGCTGGCGGGCACGGCCCTTGAGGTATTTCAAGGGATAGATGAAGGTCGCAGAGGTCCCGGACGCGAGCTGTCGCAATCCCGAATTCGCGGAGTCCGTGCCTGTGGACCCATGCGCTGGTTCGATAGCCCGCCCACCCGGGAGAATGTAGCGATCGCGTTTGGCGTTGTACAGGCACATCGACATCGGTCCTTCCCCGGTGGCCACCATGAAGACACAAGCCTGTACCCGGTCGCGCTCTAGCCTCGAGGCGTCCATGAAATTGTGGATTACAAAGGAGAGTTTGTTAATCCGTCCATGGGCCGCCCACAAGTTGCGGCGCGCCGACCATAGGGTCTTGCCCAACCAGCATGCGCCCTTCCACCACAATGTCGGAGCTTTTGCGAAGGCGGTGAGGGCGGCGCGCACCGCGGCCTTGCGCTTGGTACGCTGGAACGTTACGTTGGCGGTGGCTTGGAGAAGCGGCACGATGAAGCCCGGATCATCGTAGAAGTCATAGAGATTACCGTTAATCGCAAAGGCCATCGCGTAACGGTTGCAGCGCGTGTGGCCCGCGGCCAAGGTATCGAAACACAGTGGAATACCGGCCCCCTCTTGTATCTTCGCTATGACCGAATCCTGATGGATGAGGGGTGCGCGCTCGCGGAGGATGCCGCGGCCGGTATCGGCCTGAAGCTGAAAGGAGATGAGAGAGACGACATCGGCGTGCTCGCGGAAGAAACGCACGAGCTCGGGGATCTCCGCAAAATTGCCGGCGTAGATCGTCGTGTTGAAAAAAACCGCCAACGGAAGGCCCCGGGCCCGGCTGATGTACTTCTCGCGCACGGAATTGAGATCTGCTTCCCAGGGATAGCCCTTGCGCCCTTGGGTGGCATCGACATGAAAGGCGACATCGCTGAGCCCAACGGCGCAGAGGTCTTCCAACAAATCGCGGGTCGCGCGTATGCCGTTGGTAAAGAGCGACGCGCGCATCCCGGTATCGGTGATACGCCGGACGATACTCACCAACTCCGCGCGCCTGCGCAGAGTGGGATCGCCGCCAGATACCTGCACGTCGGTGTCTTTGCCGTAATGGCGATAGATGAGATCAATGCGGCGAAAGATCTCCTCTAGCGGGACATCCTGAACGGCTTCGGAGTGCTCGGAGAGATAGCAAAGTGTGCAATCTAGATTGCAACGCTGAGTGATCTCGAGGGAAACGCATCCGATGGGCCAGCGACGCCCGGCGATTTGGTTAGGACCCCACTGGCCGACTTCGACCAGGCGCTGCCTGAGCCGTTCGTGGCGCGAATCGCTGTCCGGGGGCTGCGTGTCAGGCCCCCAGGCCTCGATCTCCTCGGACGTAAGATAGTTGATTTCTAGCCCATCGGCCTGATGCAGTGTCATGGGTGCCCCCTGTCGTTGAGTCCCCAGTCATAGTCCAGATAATCGAGCCGCGCCTGTTCGGTTCGGATCAACTCTTGGTCCGCTGGCCGATCGGCAAGTAGCTTTGCATGCGTGGCGAGGAATGCCGGCACTGACGGGATGCCGCGGTAGCCTCGGATAAAGTCCTCGGCATACCACTTGAAGATGCTCGAGACTTCGAGCGCCTGGCTCGCGGCCGAATAACGATTGCGAGTACGATCGGACAAGAAACGTCTGACCTGCTCGTCGAGCTGTACGTCCAAGCGCGCGCCCACGTACGCCTCTTCGCGCAGCATCGGGCAACCGATCGACGCGCAGTTGACGGCCATATGGATGCGCGGGTCGTCGAAGGCGCCGGGTTTACGGATGATCCCATGCTCGATATCGTCGAGGCTTTGTTCCTGACCGAGGAGCGTGAAAAATCGCTGTTTCCAGGGACTGCGTAACAGGTTGCCCAGGTCCTTGATCGATTCGAGCTTTGGGTAGCGGGTGAGAATGAGCTTGAGGGTGAAGGCGTTATAGGCGTTAATGAGGAAGGCCAAGCGATCGTTCTTGGCCCACCCCGTGAATCCTGCTCGGCTCACCGCGGAGAGCGCCTGGAGATAGTTCTGCAACCGCTCGCTGTCGGTCTGCAGGTCCGCATAGGCGACGCGCGAAGCCCGCCCTTGGTCGATCAACACCACATGTTTCGCCAGCAGCTCGGTCAAGGGACGGTGACTGAGATCGAACTCTTCCGCCTTGAGCATTTGTACAGGTAAGAGCAGCGCCGCCAACGGCGGAAGCAAAATCTTCATAATCATCGTCATTAAAAGCCTATCTGGTTAAACCGGGACAACCCGGGCACCGTCCTCGTCGTACCTTCGGGTCGTGTGAGCCGCGTGCGCCGTAGCGACCCGAAAATCCCCGCCAAGCCGATGATGCCAAACTCCCCCCAACGGACCCACTGAGGCTGACCATACGCGCCAAGCTCAGGAGTGGCGAGGTTGAGCCCCGTGACATACGCCATCGGCAGCGCAACCGAAGCGGTCCACGACCAGGCGCTCCCGTAGACCACACTGAAAGGCAGCACCCACAGCCAGTACCAGGGATTGATCACAGGTGCCGCGAGGATCAACACGGCGAAGATCACATCCCCGCGCGGCAAATAGCGCGCGTCTCGGAGCATGAACGAACGCCGGTACAGAACGGCGACGACCGCGAGCACCAGCGCGGCTAGCAACCCGCGCGCGAGCGCAGGGGTGACGGCCAGGGTGAGGAGCCCGTACAGGGCCGAGTTGAATTCCCACTGCAGCGCGAACGTCTGGAGCCCTCCCCATTCCGAGCCGCCTCCCACCAGCAGTGGCAGATACAGTGCCCCCAGTGTCAGCGCGAAGACGCGGTAAGCTCCCGAACCTGGTTGCCGCAGCACCAAGGGCACGAGGAGTAGCGCCGGTAGCTTGACCGCGACGGCGCAAGCAAGCAGGGCGGCGGCCCACCACGCGCGCCCGGCACGCGCACAAAACCAGGCCGCGATGGTCGCCAAGGGCAGCAACCCGTCCGGGTGCGCGGTGAAAGCAATCTCCTTGACGACCAGGGGATTCCACGCGTAGAGCAAGACCGAGGTGGGCGTCGCGATCCGGGAGAGCAAGCCCAAGAGCGCTATGTCCGCCACGTTCAATAATAGTTTCAGCGGCCAAAGCTCACCGGGCGCAATGAAACAGCACAGGGCGAAGAGATATTGCAACGCTGGACCGTAGATCGTCGGCACCTCGGGATAATTGATCTGGCCGAGGATCGCCTGGAAGCGCCCTGGCACGCTGGGATCGGTGAAGAAGGCTTCGGGTGCCTGAGCGTAGGGATCGCCCGCCCTGGCCGTGCGATAACCGTCCCACAGATAGCGGTAGAAGTCATCCTCATAGATCGGGTGCGCCCAGAATCCGAGGAGCCGGAAGGCCACACCCCAGGCGAGGGCCGCGGCAGTGAGCGACGCAGCGGAGCGCCCTGCGCACCATGCCAGCAGCGTGCAAACAACGACCACTCCGGTGCAAGCGAAGAAAAGGCCCAGCGTCGGGCCTTCCGGTGCGCGCGAGGCCCAGGCCAGCATACCGTAAACCCCGAGCACCACGAGACCGGCCAGGTGCACGCCTGTCTCCCCTGACCTCATGCCCGCCTCACCGCACGTGCTATCGCTGGGGAGCGCTCCTGCCACCACAGCCGCGCAATCATCGACAGGATCCCGATGCCGGCCCCGACCACCCCCGAAAGCGTGCCACTGACCTTGGACCGGCCCACGCGTACCCGCGTCGTCACCGGTACCTCGACGACCTCATAGCCGCGCTGGATGGCCTTGACCTGCATCTCCACTGTCCAACCGAAGGTCGGATCGGCCATGGCGAGCGCCTCGAGCGCCTCCCGGCGGATGGCGCGAAAGGGTCCGAGATCGGTGCAGGGGTGTCGCCATAGGCGTCGGATCAGGAATGCAGCCAAGCCGTTGCCGCAGCGCTGGGGGCGGGTCAGCGCGCCGCGCTCAGCCCGCCCTAGGGTGCGTGAACCGACTGCTAGATCGGCGCCGTTGGCAAGAGCATGAAGGAGCCGCGTCGCTTCCGCGGCGATCACGGAACGATCCCCATCGACGAAGAGTATGATGTCGGGATGGTTAAGGGCTGGGAGAGCCGCTTGGCAGGCCCGGCCGTAACCGCGGCTGGGCTCTTGGACGACCCGAGCACCTCCCGCGCGGGCCCGTGCGGCGGTTGCGTCCTTCGATCCGTTGTCGGCAACCACAACCTCGTCGATCAAAGCCGTCTTCCCCGCATCCCGAAGCGCCCGCAGCGTGAGCACCACCTCGGCGATGGCGGCCTCTTCGTCGCGCGCGGGTATGACCGCACCGATACGCAGTCCCTGGTACATGGCTGGTGCTCCAATCGCTAAAAACTGTAGGACACGACCACGCCGATGATCTCCTGCTTCGCGGTAAGTGGGTATCCACTTCGCGCAAGTGACCCCTATGTGTTGTGGTCAAGCGATTTGGCTCTTCCCACGAGGTTTCGGTATGGGGTGGGTAGCATAGTGGCGGCTTGCTGCATCAGACGGT
>JBIMKD010000018.1:0-6153 GCA_043673815.1 Chromatiales bacterium | reverse complement strand
GGCACGGAAGAGGAAAAGCATCCCTACACGGTCACCGAGCAGAACTTCACCGTCCGACTTTTGCAGCCGCGCGACGGAAACCGCCATGCCGTCTTCTTCACCCATGCCCGCGAAGCCATCAGCTCTCACTACGAGCGCGATCCCGCCGACCCGCGCCTCTCCCATGCGCTGACGCTGGAAGTGGATACGTTCGGCAACGTGCTGAAAGCGGCTGGCGTTGGCTACGGCCGTCGCCAGCCGGACATGGCCCTGTCGGAGGAAGACCAGGTCAAACAGAGCCAAATTCATATTACCTACACCGAGAACGGCGTCACCAATGCCATCAGGGCCGACGACGATTACCGCACGCCGCTGCCCAGTGAGTCGCAAACTTATGAGTTGACCGGTCTAACGCTGCCGGTGGGCCAGAGCCGCTTCACCCTGGCCGAGATGCTGACCGCCGGCACCGGCGCCGCCTCCATCGGCTATGAACAGAGCCCCACCGCAGGCGTGCTGCAGAAGCGATCGATCGAGCACGTGCGCACGCGCTACCGCCGCGATGACCTTGGCTTAGCCCAGAACGATCCGCTGGCGCATTTGCCCTTGGGCACAGTGGAGCCGCTTGCCCTGCCGGGCGAAAGCTACAAGCTCGCCTTCACACCGGGACTGCTGGATCAGGTATACGTCCGCGATGGCCAGAAGCTGCTTCCGGTGAATCCCGCTGATGTCCTGGAAGGCGGCGGTGCGGACCGCGGTGGCTACATCAATCTGGATGGCGACGCCAACTGGTGGATCCCTTCAGGGCGCATCTTCTTTTCACCAGGCAACGCGGACGGGCCGGCACAGGAGCTCGCCCACGCCCGCCAGCACTTCTTTCTGCCGCATCGCTACCGCGATCCCTTCCATACGGATCAGCTCAACACCGAGACGGTCGTCACCTTCGACGACCACAGATTGCTCGTGCTTGAGACGCGCGATCCTCTCGGCAACCGCGTCCGCGCACAGAACGACTATCGCGTGCTCGGACCCCTTTTGATGACCGATCCGAACGGCAACCGCTCTGAAGTAGCGTTCGACGCGCTGGGGATGGTGGTAGCCACCGCCGTCAAGGGCAAGCTCGGGCAGAACCTCGGCGATCTGCTGGAAGACTTCGATCCCGACCCATTGCTCGCGGCGCTGCAAGCCTTCGTCGCCGATCCGCGAGGCCAGGCGGCCTCCCTGCTGGGCAAGGCGACGACACGGATCGTCTACGACCTCGACCGCTACCCACGCAGCGGCCAGCCGCCTTTCGCCGCCACCTTGGCGCGGGAGACACACTTCGCCGACCCCGGCGGCGCATTAACGAAAATCCAGGTCGGCTTCTCCTACTCAGACGGCTTCGGCCGCGAGATCCAGAAAAAGATCCAGGCGGAACCCGGTGCCGCACCGCAACGCGGCCCCGACGTGACGCTCCCCAGCGGCGATGTGCAGCCCGGCGCGCTGGTGCGCGACGCGAATGGCAAACCCGTGCTCGCCGATACCTCGCGGCGTTGGGTCGGCAGCGGGCGCACGGTGTTCAACAACAAAGGCAAGCCGGTCAGGCAATACGAACCCTTCTTCAGCTCGACCCATCTCTACGAAGAAGAGCGCGAGATGACGGACACCGGCGTCAGCCCCATCCTGTTCTACGATCCGGTCGAGCGGGTCGTCGCCACCCTGCACCCGAATCACACCTGGGAAAAAGTCGTCTTCGATCCGTGGCAACAGACGACTTACGATGTCAACGACACCGTCACGGGTAACCCCAAGACAGACGATGACGTCAAGGGGTCCTTTACTCGCTTGCCGGATGCGGAATATCTCCCCACCTGGCATGAGGCGCGGAAGATCGGGCAACTGGGGCCACATGAACAGGCTGCCGCGGAAAAGGCGGCGCTCCACGCGGACACGCCCACCGTCGCCCATGCAGACTCGCTCGGCCGAACCTTCCTCACCATCGCCCACAATAGACTCCCTCTCCCGCCGGGAGAGGGCGGGCGTGAGGGGGTGGACGAATTCTATGCTACCCGTATAGTCCTCGACATCGAAGGCAACCAGCGCGAGGTGATCGACGCCAAGGACCGCATCGTCATGCGCTACGACTACGATATGCTCGGCAACCGCATCCACCAGGCCAGCATGGAGGCGGGCGAGCGCTGGATGTTGAACGATGTGGCGGGCAATCCGCTCTATGCGTGGGACAGCCGCAACCACCAGTTCCACACTACTTACGATCCATTGCGTCGGCCGGTCGAAACCTCCCTCCGCGAAGGTGCAGGAGCGGAGCGTCTCATCGGGCGTACGGTCTATGGCGAGACCCGGCCCAATGCGGAGGCCAAGAACCTACGCGGGAAGGTGGTTCAGCTCTTCGATCAGGCCGGCGTCGTCACCACGGACGGGTACGACTTCAAGGGCAACCTGATGCGCAGCTCACGAGAGGTAGCCCAGGACTACAAGAACCTGCTTAACTGGAATGTCGCGCAACCGCCCTGTGAAGCGTTCTCCACCAGTACTACATATGACGCCCTCAACCGCCCGACCGCCGTGACAACGCCGGACAACAGCGTCTACCGACCCACCTTCAACGAGGCCAATCTGCTGGAAAAAGTGGACGTCCATCTGCGCGGCGCGGCGGTCGCCACGCCCTTCGTCACCGACATCGACTACAACGCCAAGGGCCAGCGCACGCTGATCGACTACGGCAACGGCGCCAGGACCACTTATGAGTCCGACCCGCTGACCTTCCGGCTGACCCGTCTGACCACCACCCGGCCGGCCGTGCTGAACGGCCTCGCGACACAGCTCTTCAAGGATGCCGGCACGGTGCAGGATCTGAACTACACCTATGACTCGGCCGGCAACCTCACCCGCATCGCTGACGACGCACTGCCAACGCTGTTCTTCGCGAATCGGCAGGTGGACCCGGTGAGCCTTTACACCTACGACGCCGTGTACCGCCTGATCGAGGCGCAAGGCCGCGAGTCCATCGGCCAGTCCGCTCTCCAGCTCGGCCTGCCCCAGGCCACCTACCGCGATTACCCCTACGCCGGACTCGGGTCGCAGCCCTTCGACCCAAAGGCGGTGCGGAACTACGCCGAGCGGTACGATTACGACGAGGTGGGAAATTTCCAGCACATGATCCATCAGGCCGAGAACGGTGCCTGGCAGCGCGATTACCGCTATGAGGAGATGAGTCTCATCGAGCCGGCAAAGTTCAGCAACCGGCTAAGCGCTACGGTCCTCCACCCCAATGGCAACCAGCCGCCGGAAGAGACCTACACCCACGACGCCCACGGCAACATGACCGCCATGCCGCACCTGACCTTGATCCAGTGGGATTTCCAGGATCAGTTACAGGCGAGCGCGCGGCAGGTGGTGAACGAGGGCACGCCGGAGACCACGTACTACGTGTATGACGCGGCCGGCCAGCGCGTGCGCAAGGTCACGGAGCGGCAGAACGGCACGCGCAAGAACGAGCGCACCTATCTCGGCGGGTTCGAGGTGTATCGCGAGTACGACGGCAATGGAACGAGCGTGAGCTTGGAGCGGGAAAGCTTGCATGTGATGGATGACCAGCAGCGCATCGCGCTGGTTGAAACCCGCACGCAGGGTAACGACGGTTCACCGGCACAGCTCATTCGCTATCAGTTCGGTAATCATCTCGGGTCGGCCAGTTTGGAGTTGGATGATCAGGGGCAGATTATTTCCTACGAGGAGTATTACCCCTACGGCAGCACGTCGTATCAGGCGGGGCGGAGTAGAGCAGAGGTGAGCCTGAAGCGGTATCGGTATACGGGGATGGAGCGGGATGAGGAGACGGGGTTCAGCTATCACGGGGCGAGGTATTACGCGCTGTGGTTGGCGAGGTGGGTGAGTGCAGATCCGGCTGGACTTGTTGACGGCTTGGGGCTTTACTCATTTGCGCAAAGCAACCCTGTGAATCTTCGAGACGTATCGGGGACTAATTCTAATGGCACTCTTGTTGAATACAATAAGAGAGGACAGGGTTTTGGTAAGGGTGTCCACCAACTCCACTTCTTCCCGTTAAGTATCCAACAGAAAATCAGTCCTAAGTACAGCCGTGAACTCTCTCAGAAACATAAGGAACTGACATTGCTAGGTCCATCTGCAATGAATCCAGACGTCGACTCTAAGCTCAGGAAATATGCCGAAGGGATTATCCACATCAAAGACGAAAAGCATCTCTTAAGAATTATTCATGACATTCAAGACTATTGGATAGACGCAGGCGTAGACCGGGACATCGTACGGAGATGGACCCTTAGCGCTTTCGAAACGGCAAACACAGTAGGAATCAATAAGAAGCTACTGCCTAAAGGACCTACGGTGCTTAGGCGCACGATAAGTGGTGACATATTTGATGCAACTAAACCGAAATCTGGTCTACTTGGGAAGGCAGCCAAAGTGGCGAAGCCACTGGCGATTATCCAGGGCGTTGCCGTCGTTGGCTCGGCCGCCGCAGATGTATTCAGAGGCGACTTTGGAAAGGCTGCGGACAAACTCGGTTCGTACGCTTACGAACAGACGGTTGGTACTGTGGTCGACGCTGCTCGCGCGGTGAAGGACGCAGCCGAATTTGTGTCGGATCCGTTGGCAGGGTTCAGGGAGGCGGTGGATGAGATCAAGAAAATGCAGGCTGAACAGGATGCGCAGATGGCGGACATCTTTGGCCGTGATGAGCCGACTCCGCCTGCCCCTCCAGTCGTCGTGGATCGGCCAGCGCCAAGAAAACCGGACAGAGGCAATGCGGCCCAGGGCCTAATGATATTGTCGGCGGCGATTGGGCTGATTATTAAATACGGGCAGCCAGTCGGACCAGCCGCTTCAGGGGAGTCACCCGCGGATGATGATTTCCTCGATGATATGCTGCCAACCGATCCCATGGAATGGTTACTTGATACTTTCGAACCTTACCAATGATATTAACCCGCGTAAGGCGGAACCATGAAATGGGTTCCGCCGAATGGGAACGGGCCACGACGCCGGATGATTTCGCTGGAGCTGATGCGATGGTTGAGGCGTTGGATGACGGGGGTTTCCGCACGGTGATTGGCGGATCGCCTGTCGGCATTCCCATTGGCGGATCACCCTTCGGGCATCCCTTTTGGCGGATCACCCTTCAGGCATCCGCCCTACGATTGGCATGGAGGTTTATGCCGGATTATCGACGTTTTCGGATGCCGGGCGGCACCTATTTCTTTACGGTGAACCTGTTGGAGCGGCGTCGGGATACGCTGGTTCGGCATGTCGATGCGCTGCGCGAGGCGGTGCGGGTGACACGGCAGGAACGGCCGTTTCATATCGACGCCTGGGTGGTTTTACCCGACCACATGCATTGCGTCTGGACCTTGCCGCCGGGAGATGACGATTTCTCCAATCGCTGGAAGGCGATCAAGATACGCTTCGTGCAGGCGCTGCCCCGCACCGAGCGGCGCTCGAACCCGCGTAAGGCGGAACCCGCGTAAGGCGGAACCGCTCGGCGGGTTCCGCCGGATGGGAACCGGATACGGGTTCCGCCGAATGGGAACGGGCCACGACGCCGGATGTTTTCGCTGGAGCTGATGCGATGGTTGATGCGTTGGATGACGGGTGTTTCGACGTGGTGATTGGCGGATCGCCTGGGGCATCCGATTTGGCGGATCACCCTTCGGGTATCCGCCCTACGATGCGTATGGCGGTTTATGCCGGATTATCGGAAGTATCGGGTGTCGGGGCCGCTGGGACCTTGTGCTCCGACATCAACCCCATGAACCCGCGTAAGGCGGAACCGCTCGGCGGGTTCCGCCGAATGGGAACCATGAAATGGGTTCCGCCGAATGGGAACGGGCCACGACGCCGGATGATTTCGCTGGAGCTGATGCGATGGTTGAGGCGTCGGATGGATGACGGGCGATTCGGCGCCGTGATTCGCGGATCGCTCTGCGGGCATCCCATTTGGCGGATCACCCTTCGGGCATCCCTTTTGGCGGATCACCCTTCAGGCATCCGCCCTGTCATAGCTTTGTCAAGCCCCCTTTTTTCTCTTAGTTACCTGGGCCATTTCCCATACCGATCTTTCACACTTGATTTTATCGAAAAGCAAGTATGCTTGAGGGCATGGACAGGTGTATCGATTCGTGTGTTCCGGTGTTCCGG
>JBIMKD010000017.1:0-4326 GCA_043673815.1 Chromatiales bacterium | reverse complement strand
GCGCTGTACAGGCGGAAAAGCCCAAGCCGGTGACGGGTGCAATTGTAAGAGCGACTTATCGGCGAGTAAACGCAGAGCAATACGCGCTGCTTCGATTGCTGATCCGGTCTCAGCAGTCTCAGCACGCGAGATGCGTCGCGAGCTTCTCGGCCGTCGCCCGCATACTCATCTCGGCCCCTAGCTCTAAATAGCTCGGCGTTCGGCCATTGCTTGAGCACTGTCCCAAGTTCTCAACGGAAGTTAAAGGTTCTCGGCTACCGCCGATACTAACCCGGCCGAATGGAAGTAGGGCTACATTGGACGTAGCCAGGAGCTTTATACCATGTCATCACGATCAGGATGGTGCGCGTTACTGTTGTTGGTCATCAGCGCGGCAAGCGCAGAGACACACCCGGAGCCAGACATTAGCGTGACTAGACTGCCAGTGCAGACCGAGGTTCCGCTTGTGCCCAGCCTTACGCCGCTACCAGGGCAAGCCCAAAACGCGCTTCCGGGCTCTGAAGAAGCACCGCAAAAGGCAACCAAAGCCAGGCGTAAGCCCCGCAAGGGCAGGATCGAACCCCCGGGCCTACTATCCAAGCGGCCGCGCCGCTAGGTTTCGGGCGAGCGAGGCCAGGAGGCCTTGCTCGTCAACTCGTTCACGCTGGTTCTCACCCAAGGAAGGGTCCACATGCGCAATCCTTGCCACGTATTCTTAGCAGTCGTTCTTTCGCTTAGCTCGTATGCCACGGCGTATGGCGAAGAGATACGCGATTACTACGCCGAACCGGGCCTCAATCCCTTCAAAGAGGCCATCAATCAAGATCTCAACGAACATATCGATCCCTTCGCAGGTACCCTGCAGCACAAATACGTCGATGTATATGTTCCCGGCAACGGCGGCCTGGATCTCAAGGTGAGCCGCGTGTATACGAGCCCGCAAGGAGCTCTCGGGGTGCGCACCGTCACCGGCGCAGGCTGGACCGTGCATTTCGGTCGCGTCGTGATTCCTACCGATTACAAGGACACTCTGTGCCTACAAGACCGCTATGCGGTCAGCACCAAAGACAACCCATCGATCGAATTCCCCGACGGCGGCCGCGAGCTATTAGTCTTTGATGCCGTGCACGGCACCTATCTCCTCACCAAGAGCGGCTGGCGGGCCATGTGTAACGGCAGCGGTGAGGGACTCATCGTCACCTCTCCCACGGGCACGGTGTACACCATGGACGCGCTCAACACCTTGAACAACCATTGGAGTTGGTACACGACCAATATTCGTGATCGGCATGGCAACGCCATCGACGTGAGTTACAAGACTAACTCGTCGAACTTTATTTACATCGACACGGTCACGGCGAGCGACGGGCGCCAGGTCAAATTCGAGTACCTCGATGAGGAAAGCGCGACTATCCGGCTCGATAAGATTACTGCCAATGAGCAAACCTGGACTTACCGCTACGAATCGATCGAGGCGATCGGTCCCGGGTACGGCGACAACTACCATAACCTCACCGAGGTGATCCGTCCTGATAGCTTGCGGTGGAGATATAGCTACTATCCTTATACCTCTCTCGATGCGGCCGGCAACTACGCTCTCAAGACCGTCACCTATCCGTATGGCGCCAATATTACCTACACATATCAGCATATCGATTTTACCCCCGCCGATCTGTCGCTCGATCGAACCACCGCTATCGGCACCAAAGAGGTTTCCGGCAATCCACCCGGGATCTCGGTGGGCCCAGGTTCGTCTTTATCCAGCGGCCTCTGGCGATTCGAGTTCACGCCCCATTCGCCCGACTTATTCCTTACCGACAAGGGCACGTGGTCTTCCGGCCTCGACAAGACCACCGTGAGAATGCCGGGCGGCAGGCAAGTTTACTACCATTATGGCTACTCCTATACCGGGGGGCTGTCGAGCGGCATCCTGTGGGCGACCGGCCTCCTCTACAAGCACGAAACCTGGGACGGCTGCTCGGCCGACAGTTGCGTGGGCGTGTCAAGCACCCTACTCGACGTCATCTACAACGATTGGGAACCGAGGTTGATTTCCCACGAAAACTTCTGGCATGGCCGGGAAGGCCTCGACGAGGACACCTACGTCCCCCAGCTCGCGAGAAAGGTGCATAGCCGCGATGATTCCGGAAATGAGATCCGCTATGAGCACTACGATGCTTTCGGCAATGCAGGGAGGATCATTGAGAGCTCCAACCTCGTCGGCGATCCCGACAAGGTGACCGAGCTCAGCTACTACATCGATCGGGAGAAATGGATCCTCCATCAAGTCGAGGACGAGACCCTCCTCGGGGCGAATGGCGAGGTCGTGAGCCATACCGATCGTAGCTTCAACGAGGACGGTGACCCCATCGCCACGGACCAGAACGGCGTCCTGACGAGCTATACCTACACCGCCGAGGGGGATCTCGCGAGCGCAACCGACGCGCGCGGGAGTACCACGCGCTTTGCCAGCTACCAGCGCGGCATCGCGCAGATCGAGGAGCATCCGGAGTCGGTCACGCTCACGCGTGTCGTCAACGACACCGGCACCGTCGCTTCGCAAACCAACGGCCGGGGTTTTAGTCGGCACTTCACCTACGACGCGATGAACCGCTTGACGGGGATCACCTATCCGCTCAATGCACCGGTGAGCGTGGCTTGGGACGCACGCGGCAAGACGCTCACCCGCGGGAGCTACGAGGAGCGCATCACACTCGACGGCTTCGGGCGGGTGGTCAGCACCACGCGCGCCGACACGGCGCTCGGCATCAGTATCACTCAAACAATAAAGTACGACGTCCACGGCAACAAGCTCTTCGAGTCCTATCCGAACTCCGAAGCCGGGGTGAGTTATGCCTATGACATTCTCAAACGCCCGACCACCCTGCAGCACCCCGACGGGGCGCTACGAAGCTACGTCTACGGGGGCGGTGAGGTAACGGAAACCGACGAGCGCGGCAATACGACGGCTTACCTCTACCGCAGCTTTGGCGATCCGGACAAAGACAAAATCCTCGTGCAGATCACCGCGCCGAATGATCTCTATACGATCCTCGACCACAACCTACTCGACCTCCCGATCGAGGTTTTTCAGGGGCAGCTCAATCCGGCGGACGGCTCCCTCAGCGGCTACAGCCGCGAGCTAAGCTATGATAGCCGCTATTTCCTCACCTCGGTCTCCGATCCCGAGACCGGGGTGACGGCCTACGGCCGCGATGAGGTGGGCAATATGATCTCGCGCCAGGTGGGAAGCTCCGGGGTGACGGCCTACACTTACGATGGCTTAAACCGCCAAGTCTATGCCGACTACCCCGGCACGACGCCGGATGTCTCCACAAGGTACGACGCCGACGGCCATGTGACGCAGATAGCCAATGGCGGCAGCGTCATCGATTATCTCTACGACGAGAACGACAACCTCAAGAGTCAGAACCTGAGCATAGGCGCCGTCCTCTATCCGCTTGCCTTTACCTACGACCAGCATGATTTTCTGAGTGCGATGACCTATCCCTCGGGCCGGAGCATCGAGTATCGCCCCGATGCGCTCGGCCGGTCGACACAGGTAGCGCCCTACGTCGATGCCATCACCTATCACCCCGGCGGTCAGCTCGCCCAGATCCATCATGCGAATGGTGAGCTCACCGACCTCACGCTCGATGAGCGCCAGCGCATTGCCAACCTGACCCACGCCGGGCTAGCCGATCTCGGCTATACCTACGATGCGATCGGCAACGTCACCGCGATCACCGACGGGATCAATCCCGCCGAGGATCGCTCCTTCGGCTACGATGGACTCAATCGGCTGACCAGCGCCGAGGGGCGTTGGGGCGCGGGGAGCTTCAGCTACGATACCTTCGGTAATCTGACCAGCATGGCCCTGGGTGCGGATAGCCATCAATTCACCTATAGTGGCCTCAAGCTCCAAAGTGTCACCCACAATAACGCCACCCGCTCCTGGTACGGCCATGATGCCTATGGCAACCTCCGTTACGACACCGAGATCCTGGGCATCGGCACCTCCGGGAGCCTCCTCCAAGACCGGCAGTACGTGTATGACGATTCCGGGCGTTTGCGTAGCGTGCCGGTATCGCAATACCTTGGGAGCATTCTAAGTTTCTCCACGCATCGCTTCGACTACGATGCCGCTGGCAACCGCATGCGGCGCACCGATCCGGGTGGGAAAGTGACCCGCTTCCTCTATGGCCGCACCGGCCAACTGCTCGGCGAATATACCGGTGCCGCGACGTATGGCAAGGAATATATCTATCTCGGGAGCCAGCAGGTGGCGAGCGCCCGCACCAACCAAGCTCCCGAGGCCCAGGCCGGAGCGGACCGGAGCGTCAACGG
>JBIMKD010000016.1:0-12278 GCA_043673815.1 Chromatiales bacterium | reverse complement strand
ACGCAAGAGGTTGGAGCGTTTGCGGGATTCGCGCAAGGCGCCGAAGCGGGAAGTCGAACGCGCGGCGATCCTGCTGCGCTACGCCGTGGGTGAGGGTCCGGCGGCGATCCAACAGGCGTTGGGGGTGAGCCGGCCGACTATGCGACAAAGTCTGAAAGGAACGAGCAATGAAAGCGACAAACAGGTCGGCCGAGGCCGAGATCGAACAGATGCAGCAACTCTTGCTGGCGGCAAACAATAAGTTTGCTCAGGGCGATGCGACGCAACTGAAGGAATTATGCTCGCACAGGGATGATGTCACCCTGTTTGGCGGCGCCGGCGGATATGAACGCGGGTGGGAGCAGGTGGGACCGCGCTATAGTTGGGCGAGCGCGAACTTCTCCGGTGGACAGATGACCTCGCAAGTGCTTGCGACCCATGTCTCAGCCGATCTCGCTTGCACGGTAGAACTGGAACGTTGGGACGTCCGTCTTGCCAGCACTGGTGCAGCTGCCACCATTGAACTCCGCGTCACGCATGTGTATCGACGCGAGGAGGGCTCGTGGAAAGTGATCCACCGCCACGCGGAGCATTTGGTCCCGAAGGGGGACATGGCCGCAATCATCGAGAAGAGCGCAGGTGCGGTGACGGTGGCTGCAATCCTGGCTGAGCAGCTCTCAACGCTCAAGACCGCTCAAGCAGCGCCGGCTGCGACAAGCAAAGCGGCAGCGACGCAGCTTCGGCCGATTGACAAGCTCGTTGTTGACATAGCGATCGATAACGTAAGCGACAGCTACTCGAGTAAACCCCCTCAGGTATCGCCTGAGTTCAACAACGTCATAGAGGCGGGAGCCAAGGAAATATCAGGCCTCACGCTATGCTGCGCGCAGCTCGGTCTCGCACTGGTACTGACTGCGTACGCTGGCAATCGTCACTACAAGCTACTGTTCGATGCCGGGCCTGAAGGGGCTCTGTTTCTCAGAAACTGCAGGAATCTAGGGGTCCCGTTGCCTGACGTAGAGGAAATCGCAATCTCGCACGGACACTGGGATCATATGGGCGCACTGCTGGATGCAGTCGGCTACATCGCTCAGACCAACAAGGACCGTAAGATACCATGCCACGTGAACCCCGGGATGTTTTTGGAGCGCGGGGCGAAATTGACGACCGGTCAGATTGCGCCGTTTCAGAAAGTTCCGTCACCCGAGGAGCTCGCTGCCCACGGCGCACAGGTGGTCAACAGCGGTGAACCGAGGTTGCTACTGGATGATTGCTTCTACTTGAGCGGTGAGATCCCCAGGGTTTCGAGCTTCGAGAAGGGCCGCCCGGATCATCTGTGCAGGCGATCCGCGGACAAGCCGTGGGAGCCCGATCCACTGATCATGGATGAGCGCTACCTGGCGGTTAATGTGCGGGCTAAGGGGTTAATCGTATTCAGTTCATGCTCGCATGCGGGGATCGTGAATGTCCTCCTGAATGCACGCAAAGTGTTTCCAGAGGTATCTCTTTATGGAGTGCTCGGTGGATTGCATCTTGCCGGCGAAGCAATGGAACGGCTGATTCCCGATACAGTGGAGCATCTGAAACAATTCGATCTGAAGCAGATAATGCCCGGGCATTGCACCGGATGGCGCGCACTCTATGCGTTGCTGAATGAGTTCGGCGAGTCGGTTGTAACGCCATCCGCCGTCGGCAGTCGATTTACCTTTTAATCTGCGCGCGCCGCATTTCTATCCCAACCCTTGAGCAAAGGGAGGAACGGATGAGTGAAGCCATTCAGAAACAACCGGATGGTAGCTGCTGACCCCGGACAACTGCGTCGTCGCGATTATCGATCTTCAACCGCAGATGCTTTTTTGGCGTCGCCAATTTTGACCGCCAGGCAATCATCAACAACAATGTCGCACTTTTGAAAGTCGCGAAGGTTTTCGGCGTTCCCGTCGTGCTCAGCACGGTGGAAACCAAGAGCTTCAGCGGCAACATGTGGCCGCAGATCCAGGCGGTCTTTCCACATCAGACGCCCATCGAACGCTCTTCGATGAACTCTTGGGACGATAAGCACTTCGTGGCCGCCATCGAAAAGAGCGGGAAGAAAAAAATTGTCCTGGCCGGGCTGTGGACGGAGACCTGCGTCGCGCTGCCGACCGTGCAGGCGATTCACGACAATTACGAAGTGTACGTCGTCGAAGACTGCTGCGGTGATGTGAGTCAGCTGGCGCACGACAATGCGATGAAGCGGGTGATCCAAGCGGGTGCGAAGCCGGTCACCGCGCTCTCCGTGATGCTCGAGTGGCAGCGCGATTGGGCGGAGCGCGACACCTATGACGCGGTCATGGATATCGTGAAGAACCATTTTGGCGCGTACGGCATGGGTGTCGAGTACGCCTACACGATGGTGCTCGGCGCGCCGGCGACGAAGTTCCCCGAATACGTCGTGCCTTCTGCTGCTGCTGTCGCGCACAAGTAGCCGGTTCCTGTCATTTACCACCATGGCACCGACGCGAAGGGACATTCTTAAACTGGCCGCATTGATGGGAGTGTCCCATCTGTTCGGAGGATGCAGTATGGCCACAAAGGGTAGAGAGCCGGATTTGATTTTGATGAACGGCCGTATCGCCACGCAGGATGAACGCCGATCATTCGCCCAGGCCGTTGCTATCCAGGACGGGCGGTTCGCGGCGGTTGGATCCAACGAAGAGATCATGGTTCTGCGAGGCGCAAAGCCTCGGGTCATCGATCTCGGCGGCAGGACGGTCATCCCGGGCCTTAACGATTCGCACATGCATCCCATCCGCGGCGGCCTCAACTACAACATGGAATTGCGCTGGGACGGTGTCCCGTCCCTCGCGGACGCGCTGCGGACGCTGCGCGAGCAAGCGCGACGGACTCCGCCGCCTCAATGGGTTCGCGTGGTCGGCGGCTGGACGGAGTTCCAATTTGCCGAGCGCCGCATGCCGACCTTAGAAGAAATCAACCGCGCCGCGCCCGACACGCCGGTATTCGTGCTGCACCTCTACGACCGCGCGTTGCTCAACGGTGCGGCGTTGCGCGCCGTCGGCTATACGAAAGATACCCCCGCCCCCGTGGGCGGAGAAATTCAACGCGACAAGCAAGGCAATCCGACCGGACTACTCATCGCCCAACCGAACGCGAGTATTCTCTATTCCACCTTGGCGAAGGGGCCGAAGCTGTCGCGTGAAGACCAGATGAGCTCGACGCGCCACTTCATGCGCGAGCTTAATCGCTTCGGCGTCACCAGCGCGATCGGCGCCGGCGGCGGCTTTCAGAATTATCCAAACGACTACGCAGTCATCGATGAACTTCATAAGCGTGGCGAACTGACGGTGCGTTTGGCCTACAACCTGTTCACGCAAAAGCCGAGGCAGGAGTTGGCGGACTTCCGTCAATGGACGCAGATGACCAAGCCCGGCGCCGGCGACGACTTCTACCGGATGAACGGCGCGGGCGAGATGCTTGTTTACTCGGCGGCGGATTTCGAGGATTTCCTCGAACCGCGCCCCGATATGCCGCCCGTGATGGAATCGGAGCTCAAGACAGTCATCCGTCATCTGGTCAAAAATCGCTGGCCGTTTCGGCTACACGCGACCTACGACGAGACGATCACGCGCGCCCTGAAGGTCTATGAAGAAATCAATCGCGAAATCCCCTTCGGCGATCTCCACTGGTTCTTCGATCATTGCGAGACGATCTCGGACCGCAACATCGAGCGGATCAAAGCGCTCGGCGGCGGCATCGCGATCCAACACCGGATGGCCTTTCAAGGCGAATACTTCGTTGGTCGCTACGGCGCAAACCAAGCACAGCGCACGCCGCCCATCCACCGGATGCTGGAACTCGGCGTGCCCGTGGGCGCGGGCACGGATGCAACCCGCGTCGCGAGCTACAATCCTTTCGTCGCGCTCTATTGGTTGATTAGCGGGAAAACCATCGGTGGACTCGCGCTTTACCCTGAGGCGAATCGCCTCGAACGCATGGAGGCGTTAAGGCTCTTCACGGTCGGCAGCAGTTGGTTCTCTAGCGAGGAAGGAAAGAAGGGGTCTATCGTTCCCGGTCAGTTGGCTGACCTGGCTGTCCTTACGGCGGATTATTTTTCCATTCCCGAGGAGGAGATCAAACGGCTCGAATCGGTGCTCACGATTATTGGCGGGAAAGTGGTCTACGCCGCCGCGCCCTTCGAACGATTCGCGCCGCCGCAGTTGCCGATCTCCCCGGATTGGTCGCCGGTTGCAACGTACGGTGGCTACGCGCGGTCAACCGCGCTCGCACAACAAAGTAACGCGATAATTTCGGCCGAATTCGCTAGGATACGGAATTGTGCTCCGGACTATGGCACGCGAAGTCCTTGGTGGTTCGGCTGTGGCTGCTTTGTCTGACGTGGGTCGAGGACGAACATGGCAATAGCCGCTCGGACCCGATGTTAGCAACACGGTGCTGTACGAATTCATTCGGATGCCCGATAGCTCGAGTTTCAGCGACTATACCGAATCGGGCATCGTCACCCCCTGCTTGTTCGAAATACAGCTTATAAACCCTCAACAGGAGATACCCATGACCGCTGCCTTTGGATACGCCTCGCAAACCGCCGCCAGCCCCCTCGCCCCGTTTTCCTTCGAACGCCGCCCGCCCGGTCCGCGTGACGTGCAGATCGACATTCTCTACTGCGGCGTCTGCCACTCGGACCTGCATCAGGTCCGCAACGAATGGCACAATACCGTCTATCCCTGCGTTCCCGGCCATGAGATCGTTGGCAAGGTGACCACAGTGGGCGATCAGGTCCGCAAATTCAAAGTCGGGGATACGGCGGCGATCGGCTGTCTGGTGGATTCCTGCCGGGAATGCCCCAGCTGCCGCGAGCATCTGGAACAGTTCTGCGAAAAAGGCCCGATCCTCACCTACAACAGTCCGGAAAAACAAACCGGGGGCACTACGTATGGCGGATATTCCAACATGATCGTCGCGGATGAGGATTTTGTCCTCCACGTTCCCCAGAATCTGAATCTTGCCGCAGTGGCTCCTCTGCTCTGCGCCGGCATTACCACCTATTCCCCGCTTCGCCGATGGAACGTCTCCAAGGGACAGAAAGTCGGGATCGTCGGCCTTGGCGGGCTCGGCCACATGGCGGTGAAATTCGCAAACGCTTTCGGCGCCAACGTCGTCCTCTTCACCACATCTCCCGGCAAGAGCGAAGACGCCAAACGTCTTGGCGCGCATGAGGTGGTTGTTTCCAGGAATGAAGAGGAAATGCAGGCGCACGCGAGAAGCTTTGATTTCATCATTGACACCGTTTCGGCCCAGCACGATCTCAATGCCTATCTAAACCTGCTGAAGCGCGACGGCACCATGGTGCTGGTCGGCGTGCCCGAACAGCCCCTGCCGGTGGCGTCCTTTAGTCTCATCTTCCAGCGCCGCCAACTGGCGGGCTCGCTGATAGGCGGCCTCGCTGAAACACAGGAGATGCTCGACTTCTGCGGCAAGCACGGCATCACCAGCGACATTGAAAAGATCAACATCCAGCAGATCAACGAAGCCTACGACCGCCTGCTCAAGAGCGACGTGAAATACCGCTTCGTCATCGACATCGCTTCGCTGCAACAAGCGGCCTAACCCTCAGCGGATGGGGCCACACAACTGACCACAACCCTCATGCTAGAACAAATCGCGATCTTCCTAGCCGCAACGGTGCTCATCGTCCCGCTCTTCAAGGGGCTTGGCCTCGGAACCGTCCTCGGCTACCTCATCGCTGGCATGCTCATTGGCCCGTGGGGTCTCGAGCTGGTGAGCGATGTCGAGAACACGCTGCACTTCTCCGAGCTCGGCGTAGTGCTGCTGCTGTTCATCATCGGACTGGAGCTGCAACCCTCGCGACTCTGGGTCCTGCGCCGCACCGTATTCGGTCTGGGCAGCGCCCAGCTCCTGCTAAGTGCCCTGCCGATCGCCCTGCTTGCCGCGGGCATCGGGCAAGGCTGGCTGGCAGCGGTCGTGATTGGCGTGGGGGCTGCCATGTCCTCCACTGCGTTCGTGTTGCAGACACTGGCGGAGCGTGGCGAGCTGACGACGCGGCACGGGCGCGATTCGTTTGCCATCCTGCTGTTCCAGGACCTCGCTGTGATCCCGGTGCTGGCCATCGTGCCGCTCTTGGCAGTCGGCCCGGAACTGTCGCAGAAGGGTGTGGACTGGCTCGGAATCATGCGTGCGCTGGCGGTGATCGTGGCGATGGTGGTCGTCGGCCGTCAGTTGCTGCGACTGGCGTTCCGCAGTGTGGCCCGCTTTGGTACCCGCGAGATCTTCACTGCGGCGGCACTGCTGGTGGTCGTCGGGACCGCGCTGCTCATGCACACCCTCGGGCTCTCGATGTCACTGGGCGCCTTCCTCGCGGGCGTGCTGCTCGCCGACTCGGAGTTCCGCCATGAGATCGAGGCTGAACTGGAGCCGTTCAAGGGCCTGCTGCTCGGTCTTTTCTTCATCGCCGTCGGGATGTCGGTGAATCTCGGCCTTATCGGGGAGCAGGGGCTGCTGCTCATCGGCCTCGCTACTGTGCTCATTCTCATCAAGTTCACTGTGCTCTATCTCATCGGCAGGCTGGCCGGCGGCGGGCGGGATGCCGCCCGTAACCTCGGCATCGCGCTCGCAGCGGGCGGGGAGTTCGCCTTCGTGCTGTTCAGCCTCGCTCGTGACCACCGCATCGTTGCCGCCGAGACGGCCGAGACGCTGGTGATGATCATCACCTTGGCGATGGTGCTCGCCCCGGTACTGTTTCTGGTAAACGACAAGCTGCTCAAGCCTTGGGCCGCGCGACACGAGGAGCCCGAATACGACCGCATCGACGAGCCTGCCAACCCGGTGGTCATCGCCGGCTTCGGGCGCTTCGGCCAGATCATCGCCCGGATCCTGCGCATGCGCGGCATCGCGTTCACCGCGCTCGAGATTAGTCAGCCCCAGGTCGACTTCGTGCGCAAGTTCGGCAGCAAGATTTACTACGGCGATGCCTCCCGCCTGGAGCTGCTGCGCGCGGCCAAGGTCGAGAACACGAAGCTCTTCGTGCTCGCCATCGATAACATCGAGACCTCCGTCAAGATCGCGAGCGTGTTGCGCAAGCACTTCCCGCGTGTTCCCATCTTCGCGCGTGCGCGCAACCGCTTTCACTGTCACAAGCTCATGGATCTCAATGTCGAGGTGCTGTATCGCGACACCTATCTCTCCAGCCTGGAGATGGCGCGCGAGGTTCTTTGCGGATTAGGTGTAGCGAGAGCGGAGGGGGAACGAACGGTGAGGATGTTCCGCGAGTACGACGAGGCTCTGCTAAAGCGGCAGCACGCGATCTACCACGATGAGACCGCCCTCATCCAGAGCGCGAAGCAGGCGGCGGACGAGCTGCGCAGCCTGTTCGAGTCCGATGCCGCCGAGCCCATCCAGCAGGCCAACGCCCCGGCCACCGCCACCTGATGGCGAGCAAGCAGCCGCAGCACCGGTTGCACACGCTCCTGACCACTGCCGCTCCATTTTTTTGTTATCTCAACCGTCGTCGCTTCCGACTGACCCGGACGTGACGATCGCGATCGGGGCTCGTGTGAAGCGCTCCGGGAGCAGGTGGAGACCGAGCCGACGGAACTAAAGGTGCTCCACCGTGCGGACGCGCAGGAGATTGACGCCTACGAGCGCCTGCTCGGCGATGCCATGGCGGGCAACGCGACCCTCTTCGCGCGCGAGAACGCCGTCGAGGCCGCGTGGGCGGCGGTCCAGCCCATTCTCGGGTTGCCCACGTCGGTGCATGACTGTGGGGCCAGCATCGGTCGTATCGAGCCGTGGCGGCCTAGACTTGGATTTCGCCTAATACACGTGCTAAAAGACACGTCTCTCATTCAATGTTATTAGAACTGCCAGGAGTCTATGTTTGACTACGTCATCATCGGCGCAGGATCGGCCGGTTGCGTGTTAGCAAGCAGGTTGACGGAAGATCCCGCTTGTCGGGTGCTTTTGCTCGAAGCCGGCGGCGAGGACGACTCGCCATTGATCCGGACACCGGCATTCTACGGACAGCTGCAAGATAGCCCCTACGACTGGGCTGATCGAACGATTCCCCAAGCCCATTTAGACGGACGCCGTATCTTTGTGCCTCAAGGCAGGGTCCTCGGAGGATCGAGCGCCATTAATTACATGATCTACATCCGCGGAAACCGCGGTGACTACGATCAATGGTGTCGCAGTGGAAACGATGGTTGGGCGTACGATGACGTCTTGCCTTATTTTGTGAAAGCCGAGAACAATCAAGCCATTTCCAATCGATATCACGGCACGGCGGGTCCGCTCGTGGTGGAAAGCCATCCTTCTTCTAACGCTCTCGTTGCGTGCTATCTAGCCGCCGCCCAAGAAATTGGAATTCCGTTCAACCCGGACTTCAACGGCGAGCTTCAGGAAGGGTGCGGTCCCTTACAGGCAACGCTCGCGAACCGTGCCCGATGCAGCGCCGCTGTTGCATACCTGCACCCGGCGCGCTCGCGTCCGAATCTGACCGTCCTAACACACGCCTATGCGACGAGGCTACATTTCAGCGGAACCCGCGCAGTGGGAGTCGAATATTTTCGCTTCGGGGCCGTGGAGAAAGAGCACGCTGCTTGTGAGGTCATTGTTTCAGCCGGCGCTTTCCGTTCGCCGCAGTTGCTGATGCTTTCCGGTATCGGGCCAAATACCGCCCTTCAGCGGCTGGGTATCGACGTTCGCCAGGATCTCCCGGGCGTGGGCAAGAATTTACAGGACCACCTCCACACCCGGGTGCGGTGCGAGATCACGCAACCGCTCACCTTTGCCCCGCTCCCCGATGAGCTAAAGGCGGCCGCACTTCGGGAATACGAAGCGAATCGAAGCGGCGCGCTCGGCTCGAACTTCCTTGAGGCAGGAGCGTTCGTCAGAAGCGAGCCGCGAGAGGCGTATCCGGGACTGCAGCTATTTTTTTTGATGACGCCCTCTCCTGATTACCCCGAAGCCGGGCCACCAAATCGGCATGGCGTTACGTTTACCTCCTACATTAATCGACCGCTAAGCCGTGGCGAGATCACACTCGCCTCGTCCGATCCTCTCGATCGGCCGCTTATCAACCCCAACTACTTGAGCTTGCCTGACGACGTAAGATGTGCCGCCGCCGGCGTGCGCTGGAACCTCAGAATTCTGTATTCCAAAGCATTTGACGACATCCGCGGCGAGGAGATAGCGCCGGGCGTGAGCTTGAGAAGCGACGCGGACATCGAGTCCTTCGTGAGGCGTACCGCCTCTACCACTTGGCACCCTGTCGGTACGTGCAAGATGGGCAACGACGAGATGGCGGTCGTCGATCCCTATCTGCGAGTGCGCGGAATCGAGGCATTGCGAGTCGTGGACGGGTCGATCATGCCGACGATCGTGAGCGGTAACACCAATGCGCCAACGATCATGATCGCCGAGAAGGCAGCGGATCTGATTCGTGAAAGGGCGGTCGGGCGCATGAATTCTTATATGGCCCTGTAGGTCACTTTTTGCTGCTGTGGCCTGGCCACCAACTTGGTCGCTCTCGAACCTGCAACAAAAGCGCTTGACCGTACCTGCGTACCCTCTCCTCGGGCACCTCAAGCTCGGGCATCCTGTTATCGACAGAACCACGGCTTACCTTTGACGAATAAAGTATAACAATGCTATGTTATGAATAGGACTATAGGAGCGAGATTCAGAGGGCCGGATCGTTGAGTTCTGAGAATACGAACACAGCCGTTGTCATCGGGGACTTGATCAGAAGAGCAAGACGGGCTCAAGAGGCCATCAAGGGATGCTCCCAGCAACAGGTTGATGATTTGACCGCAGCGGTGGCCTGGTCAGTGGTGCGCCAGGAGCGGGCCGAGGCCTTGGCAAGGCTCGCGGTCGATGAAGGCGGTTTCGGAAACTATAGCGACAAAGTGACCAAGATTCGAAATCGCATCATGGGTACGTTGGCGGATATCGCGAACGTCAAGACGGTCGGCCTTGTCGAGGAGATCCCCGAGCAAGGACTGGTCAAGATCGCTAAGCCGGTCGGGGTGGTCGCTGCCCTGATTCCCACGACTGGACCCGATGCAACGCCACCGCTTAAGGCCTTGTTGGTCTTGAAAGGGCGTAACGCCATCGTCATCGCTGCCCACCCGCGCACCCAGAAGACCACGGCGCTAGCGGTTCAGTATATGCGCGAAGCCTGCGAGCAGGTCGGCGCCCCGGCTGATCTCGTCCAGATCGTCGACAAGCCATCGCTGGTCAAGACCCAAGAGCTCATGCGCCAGGCTGATCTGATCGTTGCAACTGGCGGGGAGGGGATGGTCAAGGCCGCCTACAGCTCTGGGACCCCGGCCTACGGGGTGGGCGTGGGGAACTCCGTCCATGTCGTTGATGAGACCGCGGACCTCGAGGATGCAGCGCGAGCGATCGCGACGGCAAAGACCTTTGACTATGCGACCAGTTGCCTCGCCGACAATGCCGTCGTCGCCGCCGCAGAAATCTACGATGACTTGACCGCGACCTTGGTTGCCAACGGCGCTTATGTGTGCAACTCGAGCGAAAAGACTAACCTGCAAAAGCTCATGTGGCCGGATCCCGCTTCATCGATCCCCTCTGTCGCTGTGATTGCAAAAGCTGCGGCGCAGATCGCGCGTATGGTGGGCATCACGATACCGGGTGACCGAAGTTTCCTCGTGGTAGAGGAGAGCGGAGTGGGGCCTGAGTATCCCTTCTCGGGCGAAAAATTATCTGTCGTGTTAGCGCTGTACCGCTACGAAGGAGGGATCCAGAATGCGGTCAAACTGGTCAACACGATTACTAATTATCAGGGACGCGGTCACACGTGCGGGATTCACACCCGCTCGGATGAGCATGTGATGGCGCTGGCTTACGGAACTAAGACTGGGCGGGTCTTGGTCAATCAGAATCTCAACGAGGGCGCCGGTAGCCCCAGAAATGGGCTTCCCTATACCCTAAGCCTAAGCTGCGGCACGTGGGGTGGCAATATCACCACCGAAAACGTCAATGCCAGACACTTTATCAACTTGACCTGGGTCTCGCGGCCGATCCAGGCACGCGTGATTAGCGAGCAAACCCTCTTCCGAGGCCACTGGGACAAATACGGAAAGTGACCTGTAGATATGCCAGATCCCCAAGGATTCCTAACTATCAACGAAGCAGCCGAATTCTTAAGGGTCAGCAAAACCTCGCTGCGTCGCTGGACGGCGAACGGAAAACTGCCTTGCTATCGCGTCGGCCACCGCCATGAACGCCGCTTCAGGCTGGATCATCTGTTAGCGTTTGTCCGCTCATCTCCTGGCGCGGAGATCCTGCACCCCAACCCGCTAACCACGCCGGCAGCGGAGTCGTTGACAACCGCGATGCGGGAGGAACTCCCGCAGCATGTTTGCCTAAACTTCAAGACCGTTGAACAGCAGTGGCGGTTACTCGCGCCGTACCTGTTGTCGCATCTCCGTCCCGGCACCGCTACGGTCTATCTCTACGATGGGGAAGATGGGGAAGCCCGGGTACACGCCTGGCTCCGTTCCGAAGGCTTGGACGCTGCGTTCTTAATCTCACAAGGATTACTCCGCTTAATTCCAGCGTCGAAGTCCTATCTGCGTAACGGGTCTTTCGATTCCGCTCGCATGCTGCGCTTTTGGGAGACTGAGATCGCTCGGGCTCGAAAGAAGAACACTACGCGGCTCTTGTTGACCGGTGAGATGTCATGGGCGACGCGCGGTGCGCGGGGCTACGAGCAGCTCCTAAGCTATGAGGCGCAGCTCGATGCGCCGCTGCGCCGGCTTCCGGGAGTGACTATCGTCTGCCAGTATTCGCTAGAAGCGTTTCCGGCTGCCACCATCTTCGAATCCCTGTGCCTCCACCCACGCATCCAGTTGCCGGACCGGCTGGTCGCTGGGCTTAGCAGTGGCGAAACCCTGGGACCGTAGCTCGCAAAACGGTCCAGTCAATCTGATTAGCGAAGAATAACAAAGATAAACAAATACTAGTATAACGATTCTATAAACCATTTACTTTTATGAGTTGCGGTGCCATCATGGCTTCCCAGGCTTATCCATGGTTTGGGGAGGGTAGCGATGGCGGGAAAGACAAGACGGACGGCGCTGGTGATTTCGGCAGATGAACACGAGAGGTTGGAGCGCTTGCGCGATTCGCGCAAGGCACCGAAACGGGAAGTCGAACGTGCTGCGATCCTGCTGCGCTACGTCGCGGGTGAAGGTCCGGCAGCGATTCAACATGCGTTGGGGTTGAGCCGGCCTACCATT
>JBIMKD010000015.1:0-4610 GCA_043673815.1 Chromatiales bacterium | reverse complement strand
ATCGCGCTCGTAGTGAGAGCTGATGGCTTCGCGGGCATGGGTGAAGAAGACGGCATGGCGGTTTCCGTCGCGCGGCTGCAAAAGTCGGACGGTGAAGTTCTGCTCGGTGACCGTGTAGGGATGCTTTTCCTCTTCCGTGCCATCCAGCGCGTAGACCTCCTGGCGCAGCATCGATCCTTTCAGGGCGCGGCAAGCTTCGCGCTCTTCCTCGGCCATCAATCCGTCGGGCAGCACCGTGTCATCGAGCAGCATGGCTCTTGCTGCCGGGTCGTGGGCATCATCTCCCATCAAGCCCGGCTCGCGGTAATACTCGCCGACGTCCCTTTCATCCAATAGCCCGGCGAAGAAGTTGGAAACATGGTCGCGACCGAGATAGACGCCGGTATGGAACCAGGTGCGGCTGAGCACCGGAGGCACATGCGAGGACTCATCGATGTTGGTGGCTGCCCCCTCACCCCCGCCCTCTCCCCCGTTTCCGAGGGCGAGGGAGGTGAATTGTTCGGTGTCCAGTTGTTCCACCATGCCGAAACCGCGGAACTCGCGCTCGAGGCCGTCGAAGTAGCCGTGATGGTAGGCGTAGCGGGTGACGAAGCAGTTGCCCGAGATGCGATCGAGCGTTTCAACCCGCTCGACCACGTGCACCGGAAACGACAGCCGGGTGATCCACGGCTTTCCGGCCAGCTTGTCGGCCAGGTAGAACTTGGTCGAAGGCGCGTACTGCACATGCGTCTCCGCGCCCAGGTTGTTCACCTCTTTGATGAGCAGGTGCGGCTTCTGGCCGCCCATGAGATCGAGATAGCGCATGGGCTGACGCACGTCGCTGGACAGGGGCGATGACCAGACCAGGCAAGCCGTGCCATTGCCCAGCAGATCGACGACCGTGACGCTCTTGACGTTGTCGGTGGCGGGGACGCTCGTCAGGTAGGTCGGCGCGCTCCAACTGTTCCCCGATTGATTGAAATACACCTGCACGCCGCGGCCACTCAGATAGAGGATATCGGTGACGCCGGAACCGTCGATGTCGGCGAGCCTAATGCGGCGTTGGTCGAAAAGATCCGGTCTGTCGAACCAGGGGGCATTGTCCATGGTCACCTTGGCGCCGAAGTGACCATAGCCAAGGTTGGGCCAGTAGCAGACTTCGCCGTTGCGGATGCGCACGAGGTCGGTCAAGCCGTCGCCCGACATATCGGACAAGTAAATGGACTGCGTGTCATCGGCGAGGACGAGCTTCGGTCCTTTTTCTTCGTCCAGCGCCTTGCGCACGCGCTCGGGCGGAGCGAAGCCCGCTTCGGCGAGCGAGGGATGCCAGCAGAAGACCTCGTCCTCGCTGATGAGAATGTCGGCATGGCCATCGCCGGTCAGATCCACGAATTTGAGATTGGGATTGTCCCAGTCGAGGACGGGCAGGGACTCGAAGGGTGTGAAGGTCTCCCAGTCCTCGTCATAGGTGCGCTCGTAGAAGCCGGGAGTCGGCCCTTCGAACTCAACCAGATCGACCTGCCCGTCGCCGGCCAAATCCAGGAGCTGTTGGCGTCCGCCGCTCAAGGCCGCGAGCGAGGGCTTTTGCGCGACCCGCTCGACGGGTCCGAAACGGGCGGCGATGGTCTCGCGGCCGTTCTCGTGTCGTGTATTGATCGGGCTCAGGTTCCGCTTGTAGAACCAGCCGTCGGCCTGCTCGGTGAGGATGCCGGAGAGACCTTCGCCATCGAGATCGACCCATTGGTATTGTCCGCCATCCAGACCGTAGGGCAGGTTCTCCAGGCTCTCGGGGTCGATCTCATGAATCGTCTCGTCGATCGTAGGCTCTGTGTACTCGAACTCCAGCGGCGGCAGCGATTTCTTGAGATAGCCGCCTGGTTGCCGTTTGTAACCCGATTGAATCACAGAGAGCAGGAACGAGAAGATGGGATTGCGCGAGTCAGCCGGATTCTCTTCATATGAATAGGTAAAGTCGGTGGAACGAACGAGGCAGTCCTGGCCGACGCCGTCTTCACCGGGGAAGTGATGAAACATCAGGACCCGCTGGCACAGCCGGTAGGTTCGCACTTCGAAGCCGGCACGATAGGATGAGAACGGATCGTTTCGCACAGACCACTGCTTACCTGGTTCGTCCGCCAGCGGCGTCTCCAAGTCGTGATCCCCATAGTCGAAGACTACTTCGAACATCCATGTGGTGTTCGGGAGCTGCACCGGATCGATGGCGTTCCAATCGGCATCGCGATTGGGCTGGCGATTGCCGTAGTGGATGCGCTTCAAGTGGCGATTCGCCGAGCGGGTCGAGGGCCTGCGGTTTTTCTCGTTGACCTGCGAGAGATCCACGCCGTCCGAGTTTTCTTCCGCGTGCTCGTATACGATGGCATTGCCTTGGTCGTCGTAGCTCTGGCAGATGAGCCAACTGAAAATCCGTGTAGCGTCCGCGGGGTCTGCGATGCGGCTTTCTGCGGTCTTCCCATACCAGGTGGTGATATTGTCCTTGGAGATCGATCGCCAAAAGGTATCTTTGGGATCGGCTTCGTTGGTCCAACGCTCGATGCGGGCGAACAAGCCTTCGATGCGAGGCCGGTAGCGCTGAATGCGGTAGGTTTTGCCGTCAACCGTGCGCAGCGGCAAGGTCTCGGGTTGCCACTGCCCGCCGATTTCAATCAGCACCGGCACCAGGTCCTCGGCGCCCGAGAGGATGAAGACATCCGATTCGTCGGCGTCCTGGTACCTTGGCAATCCCTTGTCCGTTTTACGTGTAATTGCAGGGAGCGAGAGATTCCACCCGAACCCGAAAGGACCGTTGCCGGCGCCGGAGTCGTAGGAGAGAGAAAGCTGCGGGCCGAAACCCGAGCGGCCTGGGCTCGTGGCGATAGGCACCGACATAGAGCCGGTGCCGGTGACCGGGTTGGCGGCAAATTTTTCGCCCATGCCGCGGATGGCGCCCCCGCCTTTCGGCAGCGAGATAGACGGAGCACGGAGAGGCGCGCCGTTACCCTCGGCTTCTTTTTTTTCGTTAGATTGGCTTGGCCGATCGAACATTTTCCCCTCCCGAGTTAGCTTGTATCGTTGGGGTTCGCACACTCACCCCAACCTACAACTTATACAGTGCCCTAATCTGCGATTGTGCGACAATAGACGACAAAGTGAGTATTAGCTATTCCACGTACGACACCCGGTCCGCAAATTACCTCAGTTATTCCTACGTTTTTCAATTGATATCACATCTCAGCGCTCGTTTCTGTGAAATATTCACACTTGGAGTGGGATGCCACCTGTCGTTCCCCAACAAGATTAAGACGGATCTCGCCAGACACCTAAAACTATGTGGATGCGGCCTACGTCAAGCGCGTCATTCCCAGTCGTGTCGAGCTCGTGCGGCGGATCCGCGATGAGGTCAATATCGAGCGTTAAGGCGACCCATGTATGGCCTAAGAACCGCGACCGATGACCACCCGCAAATAGTCTTTACTTCCCGAATATTCCGTTGGTCCGTTTTCGCAAGCGAGAAGTGCGCTCGGCACACCAAATCCCCAGCTAGAAATGCCACGACGAGGGGTCAAGCAAAGCGGCTATGCCTTACTATAACGCACACTTTCTCACCGCGCATCAGCCTCGAATTACATCGTAGCTATCAACTCGAAAGCCAGGGCCAGGGAATGGCCCTGTTTGGCGCGCCGATGCAACGCTTGCAGGTCCTCTTGCTCATCGCGACTCTCGCTCTGATGGTGGCGTGGCCCATGGGCCGAGCGACCGAGATCACAGGACAGCATCGCCATTATCAAGCCAATACCGTGCGCGACCGGGTGGTTCTCTCTACTATTTTCCTCGGCCTTAAAGTCATCGACGACCCGCGGCTGACCTTGCGCCTACGAGACCTCCTTGCGGCCATCAGTTGCCTCGATAAACGCATCCGAAACTACTGCCTCTCAGAGTAAAATTCGTGGGGATCTCACAAGGCCAGCCTCGAATACTTGTCACAATCCCAACTCTCCCTGTCGCCGGCAATATCACTCTCTAACCGTAGCCGACCTCGCGACCTAGCCTCGCGCCGCTGCCCCGGCATGCGCTCGATCTCGGCATGGACGAGTCTCTTTCAATGCTGGATGAGTCTGAAGCAAGGCGGCTGTTCAAAATGGGAGCATGAAGACCATCATGAACGGCAGACACGGTCAAGCAGGTCGGGCAGTTTTAGCACCTGATCGGTATCAACGGCGGCATTGGATAACGGCCCGACTACCACAGAGTCCGGCCGGCTAGTAACCGAACGCGCTCAGGCGCCCCCGGATCGCTTTATCCAGATTTTGGATCCACCCATTGTAGTTCTTATGGATGGTCTGTTGCGCCGGGTTGTAGTTGAGGTCCTGGCTGCTGTTATAAACGATGCTATAGGAAGCGGTGGTGTAAGGGATGTCTACGATCGCCGTGTGGCCGCGGAGGTGCAAGGTGCCGGTGAACTGACCGGGCCACACGACCTGCATTTCCCAGCCTAGGCCCATGCCGGCATCGACGATAGCCTTGGTCACATTATCCAGCGTAAGGGTTTTGCCCGGGGTCACCGGTGGCACCGCTGAGTTCGTCACGTTATAGAGCGGCGCGGTTCTACAGCCCGCCAAAATCGCCATCATGAT
>JBIMKD010000014.1:0-3124 GCA_043673815.1 Chromatiales bacterium | reverse complement strand
TCTGGCCCTTGTTGCCCTGCGAGGAGATCGATCCGATGAAGATGATGACCCCCTGCATGCCTTCCTGGGGTTGCCAGCGCTTCAAGCCCATGCGATAACGCACCTCGGCGGCGCGCGCCACCATCTCGAGCGACCAGTAGATCGGGGCGATGAGGTCAACCTCCGTCACCAGCCGGAATTTCCCGATCGGGTAGATTTCGGCCTTACCGGTCTCTTTGTTCATCTTGACCGCTAGGGCGTCGCGGGTGATGCCGGCGGCCGGGACGCAGATAGTCACCATGCCATGTTGTTCGCCCACGGCGTCGTACACCTCGTGACGGAAGTCTTCGTCGCTCACATTCCCGCAGAATGCGTGCGCCACCGTTTTGCCGAGGTCTTTGTTGATCTGCTCTGCGGTTCTAAACGCCTCTTCGGTGAGGTCAACCAATGCGACCGCCTTGGCGCCCCGGAGCGCGAGCTCTAATCCGACGGCCTTACCGATGCCGCTCGCTCCGCCCGTCACGAGTGCTACTTTATCTTTAATTTCCATTGCATCCTCCGATGGTAAACATCGAGTTGGAAAGATAGCGGCCGGGCCGCACCAGAGCCGTATTGCCGTGCACAATGATTCTAGCGCGAATATTGTGCGGCGCACAATGATTGCCGCACCGCGCTTGTGACCAGGAGAAGCCGCCCGCCGCGTGCGCGGGAGGGTCGAGGCGTGCGATTAGCCGCTGTCGCGCGCCAATGCCAAGAGATCCCTTTTGCCTGCGCCCACGACATGAACATTAATGAAGTTCTGATAGCGCCGTCGCTCGACGATATTTACTTGACACCCGGCGAAGACTACGGTAAATAGATCAAAATAACAGCTCCGGAATTGTCGCTACGCGGGGCGGCAAAGTCAGGGGGCTCGATGACGGCTCGGGTCGGCGACGGAGGGGAGGCCGACCGAGGAGGCGTCACAATAAGGAACGCGCCGCTTCATAGCGCGTAAAACAACAATTGGATGGTGGTTTGTCCGTGGCGATAACAAAACCCTCCGCGTGGTCTCCTGGGAATATCCTGGCGGCGATTCTGCCGCTTCTCGTCATTCTTGCTATTGCGATTGCGGCGGTTTCCCTCCGCGCCCAACCGCCTGTCGCGACTGCCGCGGACCCCGACTTCGTCCATGCCCTCTACGTTGTCGAAGTAGACCGCGTCGTTAAGCTCAACGCGGCCGACGGCGCATCCTTATTCGAGATCACCGACGCCCGGAACGGGCCCACGGCTTCCATGGTCAGTTTCTGTTCAAGTGCGCCCGTGCCGCCTCCCGAACCTCACCGCCGGGAGGACGAACGGAATCGCATCGACGTGGACGCGGACGCCCGGTCCATCTGGCTAGCCTTGAAAAACCGGTTGCGCCGCCACGATCTCGACACGGGGGCCCTGCAGCTGAGCCAGAACATCAAAAGCCTGAAGAAGATAGCAAGCGACAGCCAAGGCGGTGTGTGGTTCCCTAACCCGGTGCTCGGGAAGCTCGATGCGGCGGGGAGTGAAATCCTAAGACGTAACCCGCTTATTAGTTAGGCGGAAGGAGGAAACTACGATGATCTTGAGAAAAGCGGGGCGGAATAATGATCGCAACCGAGGATGTCGTTTGATGTCTTTCCGTGCGCTCCAGAGCGACTTCTGGAAGTTTGTGACTCTTTTCATCGGACTTGCGTTTTCTGTTGCTACAGCCAATGCCCAGACCGACGATGATACTGATATCTCATTTCATCCTCTTGCAAATCTCGGAAAGGGCTGGGGCGCCAGATTGGATATGTTCAACATTGGGAAAGATATCAGCCCAGTCCAACTGTTTGCCTACGATGCTACTGGGCAGCTCCTTGGGGAGATCCCCACAGGAGAGCCGTTAGGACCCGGTGAGCAGCGGAGATATTCTCAAACACACTGGCCTCAGGAAACCGTCACAATTAAGGTGGAATCTAGTAATTCCGTAAACAGCTTCATGACGCTGCAATCGAAGGATGGAACAGGGCTAGAAAGCGTTATTCCATCCATATCACCCACCGAGACCCTTGCCTTTCCCTTGCCTCGAATCGCGGGCGAGAAGGTGCTGAGCCAGCTCACACTGCTGAATACGGGATCGGCACCCGCCAGATTAGAAATTATCGCCTACGATCGAGAGGGCCAGGTACTCGACACGGTGCAGTTGTCTGACCTGCAGTCGATGGAGAGCGTCACAGTTGCTCCTAAGAATCTCTTCGACTCTTCTGTCCTTGCGGCCACGGCCACCCTCCACGTGACGGGCGAGCAACCTATGGCTGGTCTAGAGGTAGCTGTGTCTAATCATCGGGCGGACCCAGCTATCATCCCCGGGACCATTGGGCTGGGCACGCAGTTATTCGTACCCATCTTTCAGCAGAGCGGCGATCCTGCCCTGTGGACTATAGCCACTGTCCTCAATCCAGGGGATGAGCCGGTGAGTGTTTCGGCAGAAGTGTTTGACGCCGAGCAGAATTCGCTTGGCCACCTCGGCGACCTGAGCTTTCTACCGGGACACGCCAGCCATAATCTCCTGACTGAAAACGCGGGAGGGACGCTCCCCGCTGATGCCGCGTTCCTTCTGGTCTCAGCGGATCAGCCCATACGCGCATCTACGTTGGTCGGCGCCTCGAAGGCCCGAGGATTAACCGCTGCAGGAGCGCTGAGCGACAACGACGCCGCGCGAGGTTATGAACTCCGTGGCGCCGATGACGCCACGGTCTTGGCGGCAGTGCCACATATGGTCGGTGAAGATGGCACTTCCCAGTCCGCCCTGCCGGATATTGGAGCACGTTCCTGGGCAACAAGAGTATTTCAGCCCCAGGAATCAATGTTATCAACGGACAGCCAAGCGCTAGCGGCGAGCACTTCAACGTGCTCGTCAATCCAGCCTATTTCGTTTGGTGCTTTGCCTACACCCGGGGCTATCGCCGCATCCGTTGACTGTTTCACCTTCACCGGAGCGGTGGGGGACACGGTGCGGGTGCGGGCGATCAAGACCTCCGGCACCTTCGACCCACTGGCCGAGGTGGTACGACCCAATGGGCAGACCTGTGCGGGTCCGTTCACAAATGATGAGTTTAACTGTGCGGTCAACTCGGCCGGTACCCACACC
>JBIMKD010000013.1:0-23345 GCA_043673815.1 Chromatiales bacterium | reverse complement strand
CAGAAACCTCCATAAATTACTCGTTTGGTCCCGTTGGCGTGTCAACCGCAGCGGCTAATTCAAGCGGTCTTCTTTTCTGATGTCCTCATCAATGCCTTTAGCCCATGTATCGACACATTGGTGAGAAATGCGGGCTAGAACCAGAGCCGTACCTCCGCGCCAATGAAGTGGATGGTATCGTCTCGGCCGGTCTCCTCGATGAACCGACCGGCTTCGAAGCGCGAATAGGAAATCTTAAAATTCACTTCATCTTGCCGGCCAACGCGAGCGCGTATTCCGAACGCGAACGATTAGAGTTTGGACAAGACCTCCTCGAACAGGATCTCGACGAGCTTGCCGCCGTGCGGGGACGACCAGTTCTTCGCCAGCTCCGCGATGAGCTGGTTGGTCGAGGTGAGTTGGACCCCGGCCTTCTCCATCCGACGCAGGGCGATGTCGTCCGCCAGCTTCGTCGGAGAACCGCCGGCGTCCACGACCACCTGCACTGGGTACCCCTCCCGTACCGCCCGCCTGGCCGGGAACACGATGCACACGTCGTTGGTCACCCCGGCCATGATCAGGTTCTTGCGGCCGGTCTGCTTGACGGCCGCGGCATAGTTTGGGTCGTCCAGGCAGTCCACGACGCCGAGCCGCTTCACCCGCCGGGCGTATTCGTCGGGCAAGATCTCTTCGAGATCCTTCATGAGCTTGCCCTGGCCAGGCCGATCCTCCATGCTGGTGGTTAGGACCGTCGGCATGGCCAGCGCCTTGGCGACCCGGGCCAGCGCCCGCGTGTTCCTCACCAGTTCGACCGGCGGAATGGACTTGGCCCAGCTCATGATCCCCGTCTGGTGGTCGATCAAAAGCATAGCAGCGTTGTCGGGGGTGAATTCGCTCATCGTTCGTCTCCTGGGTGATGGTGGTTGATGGAATCTGACCTTCCGCCCCGTCGCGCGGGGCGGCATCGACGATATTGCCCATCCACCTAACGAAGCTGTCGAAAAACCCGTTTATGAGACGGTGTCTTTGTAGCTACGAATCGTGTAGACATGTGGTTCTCCTTACTTCTTAGCGAAGTAGCTCGTCATGAGGTTTCGGTAGTTCGGAATATGGTTCGAGAAGAGCGTACCCAGACCCTCGATGTCGTTGCGCCAGTCGCGGTGCAGCTCGCAGGCCATGCCAAACCAGCTCATGATCTGCGCGCCGGCAGCCTGCATCCGCAACCAGGCGCTGTGGCGGGTAACCTCATTGAAAGTGCCCGAGGCGTCGGTAATCACGAAAACGTCGTATCCCTTCTCAATGGCGGAAAGCGCAGGAAAGGCCACGCAGACCTCAGTGACCACGCCGGCAATGATGAGCTGCTTGCGGCCAGTCTTCTTGACCGCTTTGACGAAGTTCTCGTTATCCCAGGCGTTAATGTTCCCAGGACGTGCAATGTAGGGCGCATTCGGGAATATCTCCTTCAATTCCGGCACCAGTGGCCCGTTCGGGCCGTTCTCGAAACTCGTGGTCAGAATCGTGGGTAGCTTGAAGTATTTGCCGCAGGCGGCTACGGCCAGCACGTTGTTCTTGAATTCGCTGGGCGAGAAGTCCTGCACCAGCGAGATCAACCCCGCCTGGTGATCCACCAGCAGCAGGGCCGCGTCGTCCTTGTTCAGGCGCTTGTATTTGAATGCACTCATGACTTCCTCCTCGGTCAATTGTGGATGGACAGCAAAGCGAGCTCCGCCGCTTACTCCAGTTGCGATGGCGGCGCAGGCCTGCTCATGAAACCACGCGGCCCCGCTCGGTGGGCGTCACGCCGCGGCTGGAGGGTGCAGCAGCTCCACCTCCAGCGCGGCCTCCAGATGTCTTACGCGTTGGCTGATTAGCGACTTGGTGATCTGCAGCCGCGTGGACGCGCCGCTGATGCTGCCGCTCTCCACCACGGCGAGGAAGGTCTTGATCTCGTCCAGGCCGTATTTCATCATTGTAACGCAATATACTTCGCGGGCGGAGCATGAACTCCGCCCTTGACCAAAGGGGAGAGCTGCGCTTCTCCCTTTTGGAAACTTCATCGCTAAGGAATCTGCGGTAAGACCGCGGGGTATGCGTTAGGAGAAATCATGAGCACCACTACCAAGGTCCTCGGCATCTGCGGCAGCCTGCGTCAGGCTTCTTATAACGCCGCCGCGCTGCGCGCTGCGCAGGAGCTCGCGCCCGCTGCGGGGGCCATGATCGAGACCGCAGATATCTCCGACCTCCCGCTATATAACGAGGATCTCCGGGCCCAGGGCTTCCCGGGCCCGGTCGAGCGCTTGCGCGAGCAGATCCGCGTGGCCGACGCCCTGCTGTTTGTTACGCCGGAATACAACTACTCTATCCCTGGTGTGCTCAAGAACGCCATTGACTGGGCCTCGCGCCCGCCCGATCAGCCTTTCGCCGGCAAGCCCGCGTCCGTGATGGGCGCGAGCCCGAGTCTGTTCGGCTCGGCGCGGGCGCAATACCACCTGCGGCAAAGCCTAATTTTTCTGGACGTACATTTCCTCAACAAGCCGGAAGTGATGATCGCCCAAGCGCAGGAGCGTTTTGATGCCCAAGGCGGACTCACGCACGAGCCCACGCGCGAGCTCATTGCCAAGCTGCTCGCCGCTCTGGTGGACTGGACGCAGCAACTCAAGCCGAGGTCGTAGCCAAGGCATCTGGGAGGGTCTGCATATGAGCAATCTGGCGCTGCAAAGCGAAGGCTCGCGCTCCACCGACTGTCCCGCCTGTCCGGGCAAGCCCGTGCTCGAGCGCATTGAGACGCGCGCCGCGCAGATCGGCGAGGGCTTCACCATCCGCCGCGCGCTGCCCAATCCCCAGCGTCGCATGGTTGGCGCCTGGTGTTTTCTCGATCATGCCGGCCCCGCGGATTACGGTCCGGGCATGGGGCTGCACGTCGGGCCGCATCCACATATCGGCTTGCAGACCTTCACCTGGATGATCGCGGGCGAAGTACTGCACCGCGACAGCTTGGGCTATGAACAAATTATCCGGCCGGGACAAGTGAACCTGATGACCGCCGGCTCCGGCATCGCGCATGCGGAAGACTCCGCGACCGAGGACGCGAGCCGCTTGCATGCCGCGCAGCTCTGGCTCGCGCTGCCCGAGACCGAGCGCCGGCGCCCACCCAACTTCCAGCACTATCCAGCCCTGCCGGTGCTCGAAGCCGGCGGCTTCAAGGTCACCGTGCTCGCCGGCACCGCCAACGGCCAGACCGCGCCCACCGAGGTCTTCTCGCCCCTGCTCGGCCTGGATATCACCGCGCTGCGCTCCGCGCAGACCACCGTGCCGCTAAATCCTGCCTTCGAACATGCAGCCTTGGCCTTGAGTGGCGAGGTGGAGGTGGCGGGCGAGCGGCTCACTCCCGGCACGCTGCTTTATCTGGGTTGCAGCCGTGAGCGGATCCCGCTGCGCTGCGATGCACCCGCGCGTCTGATGCTCATCGGTGGCGAGCCTTTCAAGGAGGAAATCTTGCTATGGTGGAACTTCGTCGCCCGGACGGAGGAGGAGATGGCCAAAGCGACCGAGGACTGGAACGCGGGGCGCTACTTCCGCGAAGTCAAAGGCAGCCCCTCGCCACGCCTGGTCGCCCCGGATCTTGCTGGTCTGAACCTGAAGGGAGCTCGCAAATGAAGCCCATCGCCACCGCCGAACGCGGGTTTCGGCCATTGTGGTCTTTTGCTGGCAACCCGCCACCCCTATGGTCAGGGGAGTGACACCAGGAGGCACAGCATGAAACAGCTCACCCGGATCATCCCCCAAGCCTCGACCCACTGGGTCGGCGACGGCTTTCCAGTGCGCAACCTGATCTCCATCCCGCGTGACGCGCGCGACACCAGCCCTTTCCTGATGCTGGATTACGCCGGGCCCCATGAGTTCAAGCGGGCGTTTCGGAAAGCTTGAACACGGCTACTGATAGGGCGATAAGGGCACCCCGCGCACCCGCCACCCGGACATCTATGCCGCGGGCGACGTGGCCAACCCCCATAACCCCACGTGTTTGACAGCTAACAGGTTCAGCCGTATCTTCCCTTTTGAAAAAATGGCTCTTCGGCACAATGTATGGGTATTCCGTTAACTCCCTCTCCCACCCGGGAGAGGGCGGGGGTGAGGGGATCTCAACCAAGGCAGCGCGAATACTCTCCAACACCGCGTCAGGGCCTCCGAGCACTTCATGATTCCAAAATCGAATCACGCGATAACCCAATACCTTGAGATATTCAGTCCTCTGCAAGTCGTTCGAGACCTGCTCGGCATGCTGGCCACCATCGACCTCGATGACAACTTTGGGCTCCAAGCAGAGGAAATCCACGACCTAAGGTCCAAGGGGACCTGTTGACGTCGAAACTTGACGCCCTCGAGCCGTCGACCGCGCAATCGACTCCACAAGCACCGCTCCGCCTCGGTCGAATTCTTCCGCAGCGCCCGGGCCAGACTGTTCATCGGTCTCTCTATCCCCTCACCCCTGCCCTCTCCCGGTGGGAGAGGGAGTTTACCGTGGCGCACTTACCTTGCCTCGAAATCTCGAACCCAAAACTCGTGGCCAGGCCCAAATAAACACACCTAGATTATCATGCGATCATTGCCAGACCGTCTCTCCACAGACCCACAAATTGTGCGGAAGAGCCGAAAAAAAGGCCTTCTAAAATCCCTATTCCCCTGGCTTGCGAAAGCGTGTATATGGAGCGTTCGGTCAGGCTCCACTAATTCGAGTCTTACCCAATGGCGCCACGCGGGTATTCCACAAGCCGCGGTCGATGCGACGCGCTTGTATCTTACCGAAATAAGGGAGCGGGAGTCGCAAAAATGGCAATCGCTATCTCGCCTGGCCTTTGTGGAGGAGCTAAACGTATATGGTCGATCCTGCACACCCAAAAAGCCTAAGGATTGGGCACAGCGTCGTTTATGATCCAGCACCATTGGAGGGACAGGCCGAGATCCTAAATCTGGCGCACCTATTGATCCGTGACACCAGCGACCGCATTGTCTTTTGGAATACCGGTGCAGAAGAGCTCTACGGCTGGACCAGAGGCGAAGCCTTAGGACAGGTATCACATGAGCTGTTTCAGACACAGTTCCCCGAGCCCCTGGCGAGCATAAGAGCGCGACTTTGGCGGGACAGTCAGTGGAAAGGCGAGCTTTTGCATCGGCGGCGTGACGGCGAACAGATTGCCGTAGCCAGCCATTGGGTTTTGCACCGGAATGAGCAGGGCCTGCCGCGCGCCATCCTCGAGGTCAATAATGACATTACCGAGCTTAGACGCTCACAGCAGACGATTCAGCAGCTCAACACGGCTCTGGCGAACGCCATGCCGGGTATTTCCAAGCTCGATGCGAGAGGGCGGTACACCGAGGTCAACGAGCACTATGCTCAGATGCTCGGCTACACCTCTTCCGAATTACTCGGTAAAGACTGGAGAGCAACAGTTTACCCGGAGGATCAGCCGACCGCGTTGCAAGCCTACGAGCGTTTATGTAACGAGGGTAAAGCGGAGTTTGAAGCCCAGGCAATACGCAAGGATGGCTCGGTATTCTTGCAGCGCGTGCTGCTGGTTGCGATCACCGATCCCAGCGGCAAACTTGCCGGGCACTATGGATTCACGTGCGACATCACCGACCGCAAACACGAGGAGCAGCTACGAGAGTCGCGCGAACGCTTGCGCACGTTCGCCATCCACCTCGATTCGGCTATCGAAACCGAACGGGTTCGTATCTCGCGAGAGATACATGATGGGCTAGGGCAGGCGCTCACGACTCTGGCCATTGATCTGGCGTGGTTGAATAATCGGGTGCGGAATACGGGCCGGGAGAGTACCGCCAGCTCCGTTGAACAAAAGATTGCGTCGATGTCAGAGCTAGTGGATAGCGTGATCGGTGACATCCGGCGCATTGCGAGCGACTTACGGCCTCCCTTGTTAGACAAAGTCGGGCTATCCGCGGCCATTGAGGCGCACGCCCGGCAGTTCCAAGAACGCACGGGGATCCGCTGCCACACAACGCTCCAACACGAAATCGATATCGCCCAAGAACGAGCGGTAAGCGTGTTCCGCATCTACCAAGAAGCGATGACCAACGTAGCTCGCCATGCAGGCGCGAACTGGGTCACCATCCGGGTATCCCAGCGAGATGATGTACTGACGCTTGAGGTTCAAAACGACGGGCGTGCCATCCGTACCGTCGAGGCTTCAAACCCACGCTCCGAAGGCATACTTGAGATGCAGGAGCGCGCGCGGATCCTGGGCGGATCGCTCAGCGTCATAGGCATCCTCGGGACCGGTACTGTGGTTAGACTGGAGGCCCCCAAGAGCCGCGATAGTAGGGTTGAGACCCCTGGACAGCGTGAGATCGCCAACACCCTAAGGATCTTGATCGTCGATGGCCACCCCCTGATCCGTCAAGGAGTGAAACAGATCTTTATGGAGGACGGTCTAGCGGTGGCCTTCGATGAGGCGCACGACGTTGCCAGCATGCATAAGCACATCTATACCAAGGACTTCGATCTGGTGTTGCTTGACCTTTCGTTGCCGGGCACGAGTGGGCTTGACTGCGTGCGCGAGCTCAAGCGCATACGACCTAACTTGCCGATCCTCGTGTTATCTATGTATAGCGACAGCCAGTTCGCCCTCCCGGCGTTAAAGGCCGGGGCAGCAGGCTATCTGACTAAAGAACGGGCGCCTAAGGAACTGCTCAGCGCCGTAAAGAGCATCCTCAAGGGCGATAAATACATAAGCTCCGAACTGAGTAAGCGGCTCGCCCTCGAGCTCGTCGAGGGCACCGGCAAACTTCCCCACGAGATCCTCTCACAAAGAGAATTCCGGGTCATGCTGCTGATCGCGTCCGGCGAAACGCTGAGCGCCATTGCGAAGCGGGCATCGCTCAGTCCTAAGACCGTGAGTACCTATCGCAGCCGCATACTTCGAAAGATGAACCTAAGGACGAACGCTGATCTGACTCGATACTGCACGCGCCATACGCTCATTTAGTAACCGAGCTGTAGCTTCGGCCTTTTTTGTGTGCTCTGTGGAATGCCGGTCAGGCGCTACGCTAATTCCCCCAGAGGGGCGACGAGCTCGCTGCGCCGCCGAGCTTGTAAGGCATCCCTTACAACGATCAGGAATGTTCCTGATATACGGCGCCTCCCTCTTCGGCATAATAGTTGCCCAGCCTTACAACAGCGCCAGCAGAGCTAATGATCACGGTTGTAGCGTCGAGGCGGTTCGCCCTAGTATTGACCGCTAACCTATTGGTCGCTTTCGGCGTGTTTGCCGTTGCTGAGCTGGCCACCCGGCTACTCGTGAAGCCCACCATATATGGCGTAGCGCTTGGGGGGATGCATCTAGCGCCCAAAGACTGGAACGCGGGACGGGCCCATCTAAGGGAAGTTTGGGAAAAGGGATCCGGCGAGCTTTCCTATCAAGTTCATGACGCGCAGCTTGGCTGGAGGCTTGGGCCCAACCGCCGCAGCGCCGATGGCCTTTACTTCTCCAGCCTCGAAGGTATTCGGGCGCCTAGCCCCGATCTGTCTTTCAGCAATCTTCCGCCCAAGCGGCTGATAGCCGTTTTGGGAGACTCATACGCATTTGGCGAAAAGGTGAGATACGAAGACGCATTTCCGGCGCAGCTAGAAGAGCTCCTCGGTCCTCAGTATCGGGTCCTGAATTTTGGCGTGCCGGGCTATGGCGTCGATCAGAGCTATCTCAGATATATGAGCGACGTGCTTTCCTGGAAGCCGGAGGTCGTCGTATTCTCGTTCGTTTGGCATGACCTCTTGCGCACGATGAGTGTCTACAGCTTTCTCAGTTTCTCCCGTTGGGCTATGCCTGTATCGAAACCGCGCTTGCTGCTCACCCCCGGTGGACTTCAGCAGATCAACGTCCCCACCCTATCGCCTGAGGAGATGTTCACCAAGACACGCGTGTCCGATCTGCCTTTTCTCGAACACAATATCGGCTATTACCCACTCGATTGGAAAGAGACTATTTCTTACTTTCCGCATATAATCCGGTTTATCGTTCCCAGGATAGTCCACCGGCTAACACCGAATCAAAATGCAACGAATGAAGCAATCTTTAGCGTTAACGAGGCAATCCTACGCGCATTCGTCAAGAAGGCAAAAGAGACTGAATCGATTCCAATCATTGTGTATCTCCCGGGTAGGTCAGATCTAGGTGAGTCAGATGCTCGCCCCACCTTGGGTAGAGAGTTTCTCCAAGCAAGCAACCTCGAGCACCTGGATCCGACGCCTTGTTTATTGGCCATCAATCCGGCCGAACGGTTCGTGCCAGGCGATCCTCATTATGCTCCAAAAGGGAATGCAGCCGTCGCAAAATGCATAAGCCCGCACATCCGCGACGCGCTCGAACAACGTGCACGGGTGGCCGGTGAGAGCTGAGTTGTAGAGCTCATAGTAGGGCGCGGTTTGGGGTTCTGTAGCTAAACGGACATGAGAGATCGGAGCACCAATATCTTAGGGGTATCGGCTTTCTATCATGATAGCGCCGCCGCGTTACTCCGCGATGGGAAATTCGTTGCCGCCGCCCAAGAAGAGCGATTCTCCCGGAAAAAGCACGACGCGCGTTTCCCGCGCCACGCGATCCAATACTGCCTGACCGAGGCCGGTGTGGAACTACGGGATCTCGACTACGTCGTATTTTACGATAAACCGCTGGTTAAATTCGAACGCTTAATCGAAACCTATCTTACCTACGCACCGAAGGGGTTTCGGTCGTTCTTGATCGCCATGCCGATTTGGCTAAAGGAAAAGCTTTTCCTGAAAGAATTGTTGAGGAAAGAGTTGGCGGTCCTCGGTAATTGCAAGACTACGGATCTACCTCGATTGATGTTTGGCGAGCATCACCAATCACACGCGGCTTCTGCATTTTTTCTCAGTCCCTTTGAGCGTGCCGCTGTGCTTTGCATGGATGGAGTCGGCGAATGGGCGACCACCTCTGTTTGGCTCGGGCACGGCAATAAGTTGGCGTCGCAATGGGAGATCGATTTCCCGCACTCCTTAGGCCTTTTATATTCTGCCTTTACGTACTTTACAGGCTTCAAGGTCAACTCCGGCGAGTACAAATTAATGGGTCTCGCACCTTATGGCGAGCCCAAATACGCGGATCTGATCCTCGACAAACTGCTCTCGCTTAAAGAGGATGGAACCTTCCGCATGGACATGCGCTATTTTAATTACACCACCGGTCTTACAATGACCAACCGGGAGTTTGACAGGTTGTTCGGCGGAACTCCCCGCCAGCCAGAGGCACCAGTCTCTCGGCGTGAGATGGACATCGCGAGCTCCATTCAGAAAGTCACCGAGGAGATCGTTCTGCGTTTAGCGCAAACTGTCCATCGCGAGCTAGGCACGGAATCTCTTTGCCTCGCCGGTGGTGTGGCTTTGAATTGTGTCGCCAATGGCCGCCTGCTTCGGGAAGGCCCGTTCAAGAATATTTGGATCCAGCCTGCGGCGGGTGACGCGGGTGGGGCTATTGGCTGCGCGGCAGCCCTATGGCACGAATACCTCAACAACCCTCGGGGGCTTAATGGAACTGGTGACGGCATGTCGGGCGCCTATCTTGGACCGCGGTTTTCAGAGGCGGCCATCCGTAGCCATTTGGATTCGGTCGGTGCGCGCTATACGCAGCTGGATGAGCGCGAACTGCTGTCTCAAGTGGCCAAGATCTTAGCTCAGGAAAATGTCGTGGGCTGGTGTCAGGGGCGCATGGAGTTCGGTCCTCGCGCATTGGGTAATCGTTCGATCATCGGCGATGCCCGCAGTCCGAAAATGCAATCGGTGATGAACCTTAAGATCAAATATCGGGAATCCTTCCGCCCTTTCGCGCCTGCGGTGCTAGCCGAACGGGTATCGGACTATTTTGAGCTTGACTGTCCGAGCCCTTACATGTTACTGGTGGCTCCGGTGAGGGAAGATCTCCGCCTTACGATGGCCGAGGAACAAAAGCACCTGTTCGGTATTGAGAAGCTTAAGACGCCTCGATCAAAAGTTCCTGCGATCACGCACGTTGATTATTCCGCGCGTATACAGACCGTTCACCCGGAAACGAACCCGCGTTTCCATGCTCTCCTGAAAGCGTTTGAGGCCTTGACAGGCTGCTCCCTGCTCATCAATACCTCCTTCAATGTTCGAGGTGAACCCATCGTCTGCACCCCCGAGGAGGCCTATCGCTGTTTCTTGCGGACCGAGATGGATTATCTGGTATATGAGAATTTCCTCATGGCCAAGGGCAACCAAACCAAGTGGGAAAAGGATGAGTCCTGGAAAACGGAGTTCGAGCTAGACTGATGACAAACGCTGCACACGAGATACCGGAACTAGATCGCAAGGGCCTGCGCCAGTTCGGCTTGGTGACCGGCGGTATCGTTGCCGGCTTGTTCGGCCTGCTGTTTCCGTGGCTGCTCGAACATGCCTTGCCGTTGTGGCCCTGGGTGGTGTTTGGGGTCTTAGCCTTCTGGTCCGTTGGCGCACCGCGTACTCTGCGTCACGTTTATCGAACCTGGATGCGGTTTGGGTTACTGCTCAGCCGCATCACGACCCCGCTTGTCCTGGGTATCGTGTACTTTGGAGTCATCACCCCTATGGCCTTGGTCATGCGCGTTGCGGGGAGAGATCCCATGGCGCGACGCTTGGATGAGAAGATTCAAAGTTATCGTATCCCCAGCCGGAAAGTCGCTCGTGAGCATATGGAGAAACCTTTCTGATGCGTGAGTTTATTGTGGATCTATGGCAGTTCATGCGCGAGCGCAAGAAGTTTTGGCTGGCGCCACTGATTATCATCCTAGTGCTGCTAGGAGCACTACTCGTCCTCGCGCAAGGATCCGCAGTAGCGCCGTTTATCTACACCTTGTTTTAGTGTTGGCAGCACCGTTATTAAAAACCCGGCGATGGCGGGAAACCCCCCTCACCTCGCTATTCTAACCACCGGCCTGGAGCGTCACGGTGAGCTCGGCCTTACCGCCCTCGCGCAGCACCGTCACCCGCACCGCCTCGCCCACCCGGAAATCGTCGAGCCGGCCGAGGAGCTTTGCGACGCTGTCGACCGGCTTGTCGTCCACGGCAACGATGATGTCGCCGGGGGTAATGCCCTCGGCGTCGATGCGGGCACCCTGCATGCCGGCCGCCCCGGCGGCCGAGCCCGGAGCGACCTTGAGCACCAGCACGCCTTCGACACCCAGCTTCTGCGTCACCTGGCGGTTCAGGTCCTCGTCTACCTCGATCCCCAAGGCAGGTCGTACATACTCGCCGCTCGCGACGAGCTCCGGCACGACGCGGTTCACGGTGTCGACCGGCACGGCGAAACCTATCCCGGCGGAGGTCCCGGAGGGGCTGAAGATGGCGGTATTGATCCCGATGAGCCGTCCGGCGGAATCGAGCAAGGGGCCGCCGGAATTGCCGGGGTTGATGGCAGCGTCGGTTTGGATTAGGTGCTCGATGACGCCGCCCTGATCGGAGGGCAGGGAGCGGTCGAGCGCCGAGACGATCCCGGTCGTCAAGGTCCAGTCGAGGCCGAAGGGGTTGCCGATCGCGAACACCTTCTGGCCGACCTTGAGGTCATGGCTAGTGCCGAGGGGCACGGGCGGCGGGCGGTTGAAGGCGACCCCGATACGCAGCACCGCCAGATCGTGGGCCTGGCTCGCCCCGACCAGCCCCGCACTGTGTTCGCGCCCGTCGCTCAATCTTACCCGCGCCTCCGAGACGTCCGCTACCACATGGTAGTTGGTGACCACATGGCCGTGTTCGTCCCAGATGAAGCCCGAGCCCGTGCCCTGCGGGATGCTGAAGATGTCGCGCGTCCAGGGGTCCATCACTCGCTCGCGGGTCGTGATGTACACGACCGAGGCTTTGGCCTTCTCGAAGAGATCCATCGTTGTCTTCTCGTCGGCGGCGAGATCGCCGCGCGGGGTGACCACCCGCGGTGTCGCGTCCACGCCCAAGATCCGCCGCTCGATCGAGGGCAATGCTTGCCAGAGGAGCAGCAGAGCAGCCGCAGCGAGGGTTATCCAGAGAACGCGGGAGAAGAATGGATCTCGGCTAGTGTTCATGGCGGTTCCTCCCTTCTGTCGCAAATTGTTTCTCTTCTGTATTTCGGATGTGGCTCAACTCGTGGGCGAGCACCGCGGTGATCTCGCGCAGCGTGGCCGCTGCGGCAGGATGGAACCGCGAGGCTTGCTGTGTTGGAGGCTTTCCGGGGGCTCATGAAATACTCTATTACCTTGTACCGATGCCGATCTTCCAATTTTTCCGTTTTTCGCCGAGCTTTGAAGCCTGCTCATCCCACAATCTGTGGTGCTCGGCATATTTGGCCCGCTCCGGGCTATCTTGCGTCGGTAAGGAGACCACTACCTCGAGGCCCGGGTGGGCGTTACGCAGGCTCAGCGTGCCGCCGTGTGCCTCGGTGATCCGGCGGCAGAGATAGAGCCCGAGGCCGACGCCGCCGCGGGGGCGTGCCTGATCGGTACGGTAGAACGGCTCAGCCAGCTGTGTTAAATGCGCAGCCGCGACACCCGGTCCGAAGTCCCGTACCGACAGTCGGGCGCGGTGGGCCTCGATTGTCGTCATCACGATCGGCGGCTTAGCGGCCTCGCGGCCGTAGCGCAGGGCGTTGTCGATCAGGTTGTGCAACAGCAGTTGCAGCCGCGTTCGATCCAGCATCAGTGTTGGTAATCGTGGTGCAAGCTCGATCTCGAGTCTGCCTTGGCCAAGCGCGTCGGCCACGGTCTCGTCGACGAGCGCGTTGAGATCGGTCGGTTCGGGATGCAAGGCGGCGTGACGGTCGTTCAGACGTTCGCCCTCGAGCAACTTCTCGATCAGATCGCGCATCACGGCCAGATCCCGCAGCAGGGCGTCGCGCTCGCCGGACTCCGCAAGAAGCTCGGTATTGAGCCGGGCCCTGGCGAGGGGCGAACGCAGCTCATGGCTGATAGCCAGCAGCAACTGACGTTTGGCATCCAGCATCCGCCGGATGTCCTCGGCCATGGCGTTGATCTCGGAGGCGAGATCGCTGAGGTCGTCGTCGCGGCGCTTCGGGATCGGCTGCGAAAAATCACCGCTCCCGAAGCGGACGGCCCCGGCGCGGATGTCATCGAGCGGCAGGAACAGGCGCCGCACCAGCCAATAGCTCGCCGCGGTCAGCAGCATTAGCACCGCTAAGGTGATGGCCCCGATGATCGCCGGTCGGCCTTCGCGATCGGGCTTCGGAAAACGAAACATGATGCGGTGCCCGTCGGCCAGCACGCGCAGGTGCACCGGCGGGTGTAGTCTATCGTCCGCACCGACAGCCGAGAAGTCTGCGTCGCTGTCCGGGTGCGACGACCAATTGAACCTCGGCCCTCGGATGGCGGCCTTCAGAGGCAGGCGTGCGACCAGCGCTTGTGCCCGCTCGATGCTGGGTGGGGTGCCGATCTCGGCGGCAAGGGCATCGATATGATGCTCGATATGGGGCCGCATGACGTCATGGAAATTGCGGGACAGCGCGAGCCTCATCCCGTACAGAAACACCCCGGCAAGCACCAGGGCGAGAAACAGAAACAGAACCGTGAGCCGCACGCTGAGGGAGCGCTGCAAGCGTCCGAGCCATGCCCTCACTTGCGTGCCCCGGCGAAGGTATAGCCGGCGTTCCGCAGGGTCCTGATACAGTCGAGTGGCTCGAGCTTCTTGCGCAAGCGGCTCACCAGGATGTCCACGGCACGGGTATAGAGATCGGCATCGGTGCCACGCAGACGGTTCAGTATCTCATCGCGGGTGAAGACCTTTTTTGGCTCCGAGGCGAGCAGCCCGAGAAGCTCGAACTCGGTACCGGTGAGATTGACGGGCTCGCCGTGCCGCAACACCTCCCGGCGTTCCAGATCGATCTCGATACCGTCGAAAGCGAGCCGCTGCCGCGGTGCTCTGCGCCGCTCCCGACGCAAGATGGACTGAATCCGTGCCACGAGCTCGCGCGGCTCGAAGGGTTTCGCGAGATAATCGTCGGCGCCGATCTCGAGTCCTGCGATGCGGTCCGGTAACTCACCGCGGGCGGTCAGCATGATGATGGGAATGTCGCGCTCCTTGCGAATGGTTCGACAGAGATCGAATCCGTCCATCTCGGGCATCATGACATCGAGGATCGCCGCGTCGAAGGGTTCGGTGCGCAGCCGCGCGAGGCCGACGCTAGGAAGCGTGGCACTCTCCAAGTCGACGCCGAAACGTCGGAAATAAACTGCCAGCGGCGCCGCGAGCTGCTGGTCGTCGTCGATGAGCAGGATTCGGGACATGGCACATTCTCGCAGCTCCGTGAGGCGAAAAACAGCGACGGCCCGGCACCCGGGCCGTCGCACAAGGGATGGAGGAACTAGCCCGCCGGGTCGGCCTTGGGACGGTGATCCCGGTGACCATGACGCCGCTCCAGGAACTCGCGCACCTTCTGCTGTTGCTCGGCGTTGAGACTGTCGAAGAGATCGGCCGCGGCCGCGATCAGCGCCGGGCCGTTGCTCTGTAGCCGAGCCGCCTTCTCGTTCAAGAGTGCCTGTGCGCGCTCGCGATCGAGGCTCTCATCCTTGATGAGCGATTGTATCCGCTCATGGCGGCCCTTCGAGTCGCCCATCATCGCCTTGTGCTGCTCGGACAGCTTGTCGAAGAAGGTCGACAGCTTCTGCTTCTGCGCATCGTTCAGGCCGAGCTCCGTGCTGATCCGCTCGACTCGTTTCGCTCGGAGCTCGGCGCGCGCCTTGTCATCGTGCATCCAGGATTTGCTACAGCCGTGAAAGTCTTCGCCACGGTGTCCGCGATCGCGATCGGCAAAGGCGGTCGCAGCGGTCGCGATTAGGGCAGTTCCGCAGAGGCCCATCAGTAATTGCTTGATCCACGGGGTCATGCGATTTCTCCTTTGAGGTGGGTTTCGATACGGTAGCCATCCTAGCGCCCCAGCCGCGAGCGATCCTTTCGCCGGTGTATCGACGTGTTTCGCTTTGTTTCATCGCAGCCGCGGTGGGGGTGGCCTATTCCCCGATCCTGGACCCGGGACCCGCGTGTTTGACAGCTAACAGGTCCAGCCGTATCTTCCCTCTTGAGGAAATTGGCCTTTTAAAATCCCTATTCCCCGTCGGATTTAGCTGATTCACATTGTTGATTTGAACAAGGAAACAACATGGACCTTTATCCCCCAGCCAGCAACGAGCTCGCACGCAAACGGGCCCAGCTCGCCCCCGAGATCTCCGCCGCGTTCAAGAAGTTTAGTCAAGCCGTTTTTGCTGACGGCGCGCTGCCTGCGAAGACCAAGCAGTTGATCGCGGTCGCGGTGGCCCACGTCACCCAATGTCCGTACTGCAATCGCGGCCACACCGAGCTTGCGGCGAACCACGGTGCGACCGAGCAGGAGGTGATGGAAGCGATTTGGGTCGCCGCGGAAATGCGCGCAGGCGGCGCTTATGCGCATGCGAACCTTGCGCTTGAGACTATGAGTCAATGGGAAGAGGGCCGGTCCGGCGGCGGAACGTCGTGAACGCCCCGCCCTTTCCCCACGAAAAGAAAGAGACTGAAGCATGGGTAAAAATGTCAGCCAAACGTTGATCGGCAGCCATCTGGTCGAGGGCCGCATGGAAGCCGGACAAGAGATCGGCCTTAAAATTGCCCAGACCCTGACCCAGGACGCCACCGGAACCATGGTCATGCTCGAGCTCGAAGCGATGAACCTTTCTCGAGTCGAGACCGAGCTCTCCGCGCAATACGTCGATCACAACCTGCTGCAAACCGATTTCAAAAATCCAGACGATCATCTGTTTCTGCGCAGCGCCTGCAAGAAGTTCGGGATCTGGTATAGCCGTCCCGGCAACGGCGTGAGCCATCCGGTGCACATGGAGCGCTTCGGCATACCAGGCAAGACGTTGCTGGGCTCGGATAGCCACACCTGCGCCGCCGGCTCCCTCGGAATGTTGGCGATCGGCGCCGGCGGCCTGGAGGTCGCACTGGCGATGGCAGGTGAGCCGTTCTACCTCACGATGCCGAAAATATGGGGTGTCAAGGTGATCGGAGATCTTCCCGAGTGGGTGAGCGCCAAAGACGTCATTTTGGAGATGTTGCGCCGCCATGGCGTCGCTGGCGGCATCGGCAAAATCATCGAATATTACGGGCCGGGGCTGGAGGGACTGACGGCCATGGATCGCCACGTGATTGCCAACATGGGGGCCGAGCTTGGCGCTACCACGACGGTGTTCCCCTCGGATGCGGCGGTTAAGCGCTTCCTCGAATCCCAAGGTCGTGGTGGAGATTGGGTAGAAATCGTTGCCGGCGAGAACGCCGAATACGATGCATACGAAGAGATCAACCTGTCCGGGATCGAGCCGCTCATCGCCTGTCCGAGCAGCCCGGGCAATGTCGTGCCTGTACGTGAGGTGGCAGGCCGGGAAATCTATCAAGCCATGATCGGCTCATCGGCCAACCCGGGACTGCGGGATTTCGCTGTCGCCGCGTTGATCGTCGACGGCAAGCAAGTGCACGACCGGGTTTCTTTCGATATTAATCCCACTTCTCGCCAGATCCTGGAAAACCTGACGCAGACGGGACTTCTGGGAAAATTGATTAAGGCCGGTGGCCGCATCCATCAAGCCGGCTGCAACGGCTGCATCGGCATGGGGCAGGCGCCGGCCAGCGGGCGGATCAGCCTGCGTACCGTGCCGCGCAATTTCCCGGGCCGTTCCGGCACCAACGACGATCAGGTCTATCTGTGCAGCCCCGAAACCGCCGCGGCTTCGGCGCTCGCCGGCGTGATTACCGATCCGAGGACATTGCACAGGGATTACCCAATAATTAAAGAGCCCGACAAACCCATCACCAACACGGCGATGCTCACACCGCCTGCCGCAGAAAGCACGCCTGTTGAGCTTGAGAAGGGGCCGAATATTCAGCCCCTTCCCCCGTTTCATCCCTTCCCCGATACGGTCGAAGGGCCGGTCCTCCTGAAGGTGGGAGATGATATTTCCACCGATGAGATCATGCCGGCCGGAGAGCAAGTGCTGCCGTATCGGAGCAACATCCCTGAAATCAGCAAGTTCGTTTTCGCCCGCATGGATGAGACGTTTTACCACCGGGCGATGCAGCACCTGTTGTCGGGATGCCTAATAGTCGCCGGCAGAAACTACGGCCAGGGCTCTAGCCGCGAGCATGCCGCCATTGCGCCCCGGTACCTGGGACTCAAGGCTGTCGTCGCGAAAGGCTTTGCCCGCATTCACCGCCAAAACCTGATCAATTTTGGGATCCTGCCGTTGACATTCGCGGATCCGAATGACTGGGAAAAAATCGACCAGGACAACATCCTAAGTCTTCCGGATATCCGCGCGGCCATCCAACAAGGAAGCCAGGTAAAGGTCATCAACAAGACGAAAGGAGAAACGTACCTCGGGGAACATGCATTGACGGGACGACAAGTCGAGATGATTTTGTCCGGAAGCCTGCTCAACCTGATGCGCAAGCGTCCGGCCTAGCCGGCGTCGGGTCTGCATGTGGGAGCCATTCCGTTGACTCGAAGTATTGACCCCATCACCCCGCAGGCTGCCCGCACGCTTGCCGGGCTTTTTCAGGAACGCATCTCGCGGACGCCGCAGTCCATCGCTTACCGCTATTTCGACCCTGCCGCGAGCACCTGGAAGGGGCTCTCCTGGCAGGAGATGGGCACGGATATCGCGCGCTGGCGGGCAGCATTGGCGCGCGAACCGTTGCAACCCGGCGATCGCGTCGCCGTGATGCTTCGCAACTCGCCGGAGTGGGTCATGTTTGAGCAAGCGGCGTCAGGGCGGGGTCTTGTCGTCGTCCCCCTGCATACCAACGATCGTGCCGAAAATATTGCTTACGTGATCAAAGATGCGGGCGCAAAAGTGCTGCTGCTCGGGACTGCCGATGACTGGCGCCCGTTGCAGGCCGTGCGTGATCAGTTAGGGAGCTTGGTGCGCGTCCTTAGCGTCGGGCCCCAGGAGGGCGAATCTGGCGATGCGCGTCTGCGGGACGTTAACGCATGGTTATCGCTCGCCGATAAGGCCGCACCGATGCATGCAGGCCTCCCCGATGATCTCGCCACCATCGTATACACCTCGGGAACGGTCGGCCGCCCCAAAGGGGTGATGTTGAGCCACCGAAACATTTTGTGGAACGCCTATGCGCTCATGCGACGGTTCTCCATTTGCCCCGACGATGGGTTTCTCTCTTTCTTGCCTCTTGCGCACACCTTCGAGCGCACCGTTGGCTACTACCTGCCAGTGATGGCGGGTGCCCTCGTCACTTACGCACGCTCGCCTCGGCAGCTCGTAGACGATCTCCCAGAGGTCCGGCCAACCATCTTATTGGTCGTGCCTCGGGTCCTCGAAAAACTCCACGCCGGACTTCAGTCGAAACTTGAACGAAGCACTACGCTAAGAATTCTGTTTGAGCTGACCACCCGAATCGGGTGGCAGCGCTTTCGGTACCTGCAGGGGCGAGAGAACTGGCGCTGGCTGCTACTCTTATGGCCTTTACTCGATCGGCTCGTGGCACATCGGATCCGCGCCGGGTTAGGGTGTGATCGGCTGCGCATAGTCAGCTGCGGGGCGGCGCCCCTGGAGACACGTCTCGCCATCGTGTTTATTGGCTTAGGATTCCCCATCTCAAATGGCTACGGACTGACCGAGGCGAGTCCCGTGGTAAGCGCTAATGCGCTCACCGATAATGATCCCTTCAGCGTCGGCACTCCGCTCGAGTATGTGGAGGCGCGCATTGGAGACAAGGATGAGCTACTCGTTAAGAGTCCCGGCGTCATGTTAGGGTACTGGGGTGATCCAGAGCGCACTGCGATGGCAGTCGACCGTGAAGGATGGCTGCACACCGGCGACCAGGCGCGGATCAACGGCCACCATATCTACATCACTGGCCGAATCAAAGAGATCATCGTGATGGCCAATGGTGAAAAGGTTGCCCCCGAAAGTATGGAACGCGCGCTTACCCTCGATCCGCTCTTCGAGCAAGTGATGGTGACGGGAGAAGGTCAGGCCTATCTGAGTGCGAGCGTCGTGCTGAACCGAGAACACTGGTCGAAATTTGCTCGTGAGCTCGGCTTCGACCCGAACGACCCGGCCACACTTGACCAGGCGCAGATCCAGACGACGATCTTAGACAGGATCGCTCTGCGACTGCACGCGCTCCCAGGCTATGCGAAGGTGCGAAGCGTTACCCTGAGCTTGGAACCATGGACCGTGGAAAACGGGCTGTTGACGCCAACTCTTAAGGTCCGTCGCAATCAAGTACTCGCCCACCTCCAGGCGCAAGCTCTAAGCAAGGCCAGCGGGTAGTGCACGCGGATACACCGCTTAAGTGGCCTATCAACCGTCCGATTCGTACTTGAACGACAACTGTACCCGTGCCCGGTAAGCGGTGACTCGACCGTTTTCAATCTTCATGTCGAGTTTGGTTATTTCGGCGACGCGGAGGTCCCGAAGGTGCTTGCCGGCCTCTTCGACGGCATTCTTTGCTGCATCCTCCCAGGATTGTGCACTGGTTCCAATGATCTCGGTGATTCTGTACACGCTTTCTGTCATTTTTCCTCCTCTGTTTCAGGCAATCCTGTCTGCTCAGGTCATGCGCAGGCAACAACTGACCTGTGGCGCTCAAGGCATCCAGAGCAATGCTTCGAGAAATTTCCATTGCCCTAGGATGCATCCTAATCCTTTTTTCAGCAACTATAAGCCTTCACACATCCGCGAGACATGGCTTGATACGATTACTCCAGGCGACTCGATTCCAGCGTTAGATCACGCTGTTAGCGCGATACGATTTGGACGGGCGAAGCGCGCAAATATTTTCTCATGAGTTTACCGTAAAGGCAGTTCTCGTGATATCGTGCATTCTTATCTTGACCGGCGGCCCTCCACATTTCGTTCCAAAGATGAATCGCGTAAGTGCTTTCGTCGAGCACTGTTTCCACATCAGGTTCTAGCACTTTGTGCCACTCCGAGTAACCCAACGGACAAAAAACGTAATGCGGCTTTGTATATTTTCCCAGCGAATACTTTCTGACCGCTTCTGCCATTAGTCTTGGCCCAGTCTCTCCCCAAACCAAATGCTCCGGGTTCTTAGCCTGACAAACTCCCCACGCATAGGCCATAACGTTACTCCCTGCTGGAGCTTTAAGGATGCCGCTAGTTACAACTTCGAGCCCCTTACTTATTATCTCGCTGGAGAAAACGTGCTCCTCAGGAAAATCAAACGGCTTCAGGCAGATAGTATCAGTATCGGCCCACCATCCCCCACGATCAAGTAGCAGCTTATAGCGAAAAAAATTTGCAAAGCCCGCGTAGCTTGGATAGTGCTTGTATTGAAAGATGCGCGAGGACGGCAATATCTCATTAGCATCCTTGATGACAGTCCCAACCGGGATGTTCTTCGGCTCATCGTACACATACAGATGGTACTCATGTCCGTTCAGCAGGAACGAAGAGACTGACAACTGTTCCATCACGGAAAGTTCAGGACCGATCCATAGTCCCTGAATGATCTTGTTCATCACCATAGCCTGGACCTAAGTCGGAGCGTGACATCGAGGAAACGGCCACACAACCAAGCGCTTTGCGGCCTACAACCTCCCATAGGTTTTATGTTATACCAAGCGAGTTGTAGATATCGGGCCTCGTCGATGCCAAAAGAGAAGTGGACCACACCGCGATGAGCATAGGGATGGGGGGCGAGCGAGCGCAGCTGGTGGCTACCCTGCACGCACCGCCGTCCCCCGAGCTTCGGGAGATCGGCGGCGCGGACTGGATCGAGGTGCGGGCAGAGGCCACTGGCGAGCTAGATGCTGGCTGGCTGCGCAACCTGTTCCGCGGCGGTCTCATCTACGGCCTGGGCGCGGGGATGGCTGGTGAGGCGCGTTGCCGGCGGCTCTGCGCCGCCCGCGAATACGACCTCATCGACCTGGACGGCGAGCGCGATCTGGTGCCCGAGATCCTGGAAGTCATCCCCAGAGAGCGGCGCGTGATCTCCTGGCACGGTCCGGGGGAGGGCTACGAAGACCTACACCGGCGCTTCGAACGCTATGCGGCGGCGGGAGCGGTCTTGATCCGGCTGGTTCCTTGGGCCGGCGCGCTGCCGGACGGCTTAGCCCCGCTGTCGCTGCTAAAGAGCCTGCGGCGCCCCGACTTGGTTGCCTACGCCGCCGGGGACTGCGGTTACTGGACCCGACCCCTAGCCGCGCGCTTGGGGGCGCCCTGGATCTTCGGAGAGGCGTCCGGCCACGAGGACGGATGCAGCATCGCCCGCTTGATCGAGGACTTTGGCGCACCCCTTCTTTGGACTGCGGACGAAGTCTTCGGGATCGCTGGCGATCCGGTGCTCCAGGCCTATTCGACCCGGCTGCACAACACGGCTTACCGAGCCCTCGGCCGGAAAGCCCTGTACCTGCCCTTCCCCTGCCCCGACTTCGCCGACCTGTGGGAGGGGATCGTAGCGCCTGGAACCTTGGACGGCTTGGGCTTTCCCCTGCGCGGGCTCACCACCGTCTCGCCGCATAAAGAAGCGGCTCTCGCGCAGGCGCGGATCAGCAGCGCGCTTTCCAGCCAAGTTGGCGCCGCCAATCTGCTATTACGGCGCGGGGCAGGTTGGACCGCGACCACCACAGACGCGCTGGGAGTCGTGGAGCCGCTGCGCCGGCGCCGCATTCCCCTGGCTGGATCCCGGGCGGCGGTGCTCGGCTGCGGCGGGACGGGACGCGCGGTGGCGGCAGCGCTCAGTGCCGCCGGGGCCGAGGTGTCGCTGGTGAATCGCGGAAAGGCGCGCGGGCACTCCGCCGCGCGCCGGCTTGGGCTACCTTTCCTCCCCTTGGCCGGCTTCGCACCCGCCGGTTTCGACCTGATCGTGAACGCCACGCCGCTCGGGCGCGTGCCCGATGAGTGCCCCTTCGACGCCGGCCGCGCCCGTCACGATACGGTGATCGCCGATTTTGTGTACTGCAGCTCCCCCACACGCCTGGCGGCGGTGGCCCGCGCCCGTGGCCTGCGGGTAATCGATGGCCATGAGATCCTTGGCGTCCAGGTCCGCGAGCAATTCCGCCGCCTCACCGGCCAGCCCTGGCCTGACCAGGTCGCCACCATGCCGCCCCGGCGGCTCGCCGGACAGCCCCTGTGAGGCCCGTTATCCCCCGGCGATGCTCGTGGGGCCCGATTCAGGCCTAGCGCGGTGCGCGCGACTACAAATTGCGGGGCCCTCCTCAACAACGATCGAGGGGCGTGTCGGCGATGAGGTTACGGATGACGGCGCCCAGGTTCTCCCCCCGCTCGCAGCCGCGCCGGTACGCTGCTTCGACAATACGCCCATCGTTCCCGTCCGGTCCGTTGACCGCCTCGAACCCAAGGACCATGGGAACGTTTGCATCCTCCTGGCTGACGGCTGCATCCGGCGCGCGATCTTGCCGCGCTGGAGGCACATCCTGCCCCGCCGGGTCCGCGGGCGCCATGAATTGCTCTTTGACGCTTATGTGATCCATCGTGATTACCTCCGGGTCAGTACTCTCGTTTCTACTAGACAAACGACTCAGATGAACCGTCCTCTGAGTGCGAAGGACATTATTCTGCGAATTTATGACGGCAGAATGACCTGGACCGGTGCTTTTCGTGAAGGGCCCTCCTCGATGCTGATACCCCTATTGAGAAGTGTAGCACCCCTATCGAGAAATCCTATTTGCATTGCACAACGGGGGCTTAATATGCGTAAGACGTTGTGAAATCGATATACTTCGGGGGCGGGGCACGCGACGTAGCGATCGGGATGCGCAGGAGATTTATTCATACTTTCGGGCGATGAGCACGGCATTGGTGCCACCGAAGGCAAAGGAATTTGACATCACGGTGGCGACGGCGACGTTCGTTCGAGCGCTATTCGCTACGTAATCGAGGTCACATTCGGGGTCCGGATGCGTGAGATTGATGGTCGGCGGTATGGCGTGGTGTTTTAAGCTCATGATCGCGACAATTAATTCCATGGCTCCCGCCGCGCCTAAGAGATGCCCGTGCATGGATTTCGTAGAGCTAATCGGGATCTGATAGCTTCGGCGGCCGAACACCGCTTTGATCGCGGCGGTCTCGACCGCATCGTTTTGCGACGTCCCCGTCCCATGGGCATTGATGTAATCGATTTCTTCCGGTCCCATCTTGGAATCCTCCAACGCGGACCGTAATGCGTGCGCCTGCCCTGCGAGCGAGGGCCGGGTGATGTGCGCGACGTCGGTGGTCTGGCTATAGCCGACGAGCTCGGCATAGACCGGCACATCGCGGGATTGCGCCCGTTCCAGATCCTCCAGAACAACGATTGCCGCGCCTTCACCGAGCACCAGCCCGGT
>JBIMKD010000012.1:0-9670 GCA_043673815.1 Chromatiales bacterium | reverse complement strand
GCGCTTGCAAGCGGGCGGCTGGCTCGCGATCGAGCACGGACCCGAGCAAAGAAAACCGATCGAGACGCGGTTCGGTGCGCACGGATTTCGTTCCGTCGGGTGCGTTCGTGATTATGCCGGCCATGAGCGCATCTGCCTTGGACGCTTCGTCGTGGCGGATTGAACCGAGGATTTCGCAAGCGCCCCGTTCCATGGAAACCTATTCTGGGTCGATGCAAGATCCACAACTGCTCCGCTACAGCCGCCAGATCTTGTTGCCTGAGATCGACATTGCCGGCCAAGAGCGGCTCCTGGGCGCGGGCGTGATGATCTTAGGACTGGGCGGGCTCGGATCGGCCGCCGGCATGTATTTGGCGGCCGCCGGCATTGGTCACCTCATCTTGGTTGACTTTGATCGGGTCGATGCGGCGAATTTGCAGCGTCAAATCGCCCACAGCACCAAGGATATCGGCCGGCTCAAGGTCGACTCCGCGGCGGAACGCCTGGATGCGCTCAATCCCGATTGTCGAATAACGACGATCGGCTGTCGATTGGACAGCGGCAAGTTGACCCGAACGATGGCCGGGGTCGACGCCGTCGTGGACGCCAGCGACAACTTCGCGACCCGTTTCGCGTTGAATCAGGCCTGCTACGAAACGAAAACACCGCTCGTTTCAGGCGCCGCCATGGGATTCGGAGGGCAGGTGGGTGTGTTTAAACCAGGCCAGGCAGACAGCCCTTGCTATGCCTGCCTTTATAACGACCACGATGCGGCCGTGGACACCTGTACGGAATCGGGCGTGATCGCGCCTTTGGTGGGGATCATCGGCAGCGTGCAGGCGCTCGAAACCATCAAACTGGTCACGGCTACGGGCGTACCTCTGCTTGGGCGCCTGCTCCGGCTCGATGCTTTAACGATGATCTGGACGAGCGCGCGGATCGCTAAGGATCCGCGCTGTCGCGTCTGCAGCGGCCCGGAACCGATCTCGGCCTAGCGCTTTTGGGCGTTGGTCGCCTCGCGAGCCCGTGTTCCGGCAGACGAATGCGACAGATTGTCGCACCCGCGCGCGGCGGCACAGGATGAACCGAGCAGGTAGGTTGACTGAGCTAAGGAACATTCTTACAGTAAGGAGAATTCTTACACGCAGCCGCGACTGATGATAACCAGCAGACTGACGAGCAAGGCGCAAACCACCATTCCGCAGCCGGTGCGTGCTGCCCTCCATCTGCACGAGGGCGACGAGCTGATGTATCAGCTCGACGGCGAGCGTGTCATTCTAACGAAGGCAAGACGCGGGGACGTGGTGGACGATCCGTTCCGCGCGTTCCAGGAATGGAATAGCGAAGCGGATCGGAAAGCCTATGCCGACCTTTAAACAGGGCGATGTCGTCAAAGTGCCCTTCCCTTACACCGATCGTTCGACCCGACAGTCGCGGCCAGCGCTGGTGGTTTCCAGCGGCGGCATCGAAGCCGCTCACGGGCTGTTGCGGGTTGTCATGATCACCAGCGCCGAGAATCGTGGCTGGCCGGGCGATGTTTCCATCAGCAATTTGGCGACGGCGGGCTTGCCCGCCCCCTCCGTGATCCGTAGCGCCAAGATCGCCACCATCGAAGCCTCCGACGCGGCAGGCTCCGCAAAGTATCCACCACCGTGTTAAAACAGGTCACACAACGGATCGGGGACGAATTAGGCGTGGCCCCCGACTTGCCGACCGCTTGAACACAGGCCGCGTAATGCATCGACATGCCGAACCAATCCATCCCACCGTCGTTCGAGTAGATTAACGGTAAAGAGTAAAGAAATACGTACCGCCCGGCACCCGACAGCGACGATAGTTCGACATCAGCCCGCATGAAGCAACGCGCAATGCGGGAATCTATTGAAACTTGCGTAATGAGTGAATGCGCAACGCTCTTCTTAATCGTCATGCCGGCGAAAGTCGGCATCCAGGATCCGGCCGAACCCCAACCCACCGTGCTACCGCAAATCATGCCGTTAACCTATGTGCACCGCTTCATGCGGTCAGTTTAGCGCTCGCCAGACGGTTTAGGCTGATTCCCTGTTCCGCGGCCTGAATAGCCAGGGCGCGGTGAACCTCGGGCGGAATACGCACCCGAAACTCGCCGCTGTAATGCTTTTCGGCCAGCGGCACCGGAACGGCCTCGCCGGTCGCCGTCATATCGGAAACGGTCCCTGCTACCAGCTCGCGTATGCCCTTCAGGGCCACCTCAGGTGTCTCGGCCAACCAGGAAAGTGAGGGAAACTCGGCGCACAGACCGACGTGCTCGCCGTCCTCCGCCGACCAGGTGACGCGATAGGTGTAATGATCACCGCTCATTTTGCACACTCTCCAGCTTCTTGATTGCGAGGAGCACCTGTCTTACCTGATAGGCTTTCGCCTTGCCTCTATCGTCTTGGATGTTGATCCGGGGATCCCCGATCCAAGGCGTCTTGAAGACGGCACGACTGGTGCCCTTCTGACGCGGCTCCCCAAAAAACGTTTCACAGACCTTCCTCAGATCGCTATACCGGACATTTGCCGGTTCGCGTCGCATCTGGTCGAGGATCTTACGGGTAGCCGACACGCTGGAATGGTATCAATAATGGAACCATTTTATCAAGTAACGAGGGTGGGCACCGCCCACCATGTGGTGACAGGAGTGGGATAAGGTGGGCAATGCCCACCCGGGCTCCGCTTTCCAAGGGAACCAACGATCATTTGCGACAGACGCGGGTATAATTTCCCTGTGTCATGAACATTCCGCGCCTCTACCTGGCAGGAGTCACCCCCTATGGGCCGAATCGTCGTCGAAACCACCTTGGAGAATATCCTTGATCCGGGCCACCTGATCCGTTGTGATGCCCTGGTCGATACAGGCGCCGCCTATCTCACTTTGCCTAATGCCTGGCGTGATCGCTTAGTTAGGTACGCTGACAGAGCTCGACACGGTCGATGTAGAGACGGCCGACCAAAGCGTTTTTCGCGGCATCATCTGTGGACCGGTGCTGCTACGCATGGAGCGGTTTCGCCCGGTGCTGACCGAGGTGTTATTTATCGACATGCACCCCGAGGACGGCGCTTACGAACCCCTCAACGGCTATATTCCCTTGGAACAGGCGAAAGCTGCCGTGGATCCGGTTGAACACCGGCTAGTAAAGGTCAATCGGGTGGATCTAAAACGAGGTAGGTTGGGGCCGCCTCTCCCAACGCCCGCCGGGAGATGTCGGGGTTCGTTCCTCACCCCAACGGTCATGTCAAGGGCGCCGACACCCCGAAGGATGAAAGCGAGTAGGATTGGACGCTGCCAGCCTAAGTTGACAGGTTGGGTAGAGCGTGCCGTGCGCGCCTTCCCCGGCCGATACATTTCCATACGCCGCGATGCGGCGCGGGGACGCGCCCTACGCTGCTATCGTCCATTAATCGTCCAACTCGTGGCCGATCACCCCACCCGCGATGGCGCCGGCGCCCGTGGCGAAGGGATCGCCGTAACTCAATTCACTGCCTAAGAAACCGCCGACCACCCCGCCCAGGATGATCCCGAGCGGCGAGTGACCATCGTGGTGCCGGCGATAACCATAACCTCCGGGATAGTATTGATGATGCCGGTGATAGCCGTAATTGTACCGGGGGCGGTACGCCGGATAATAACGCGGAGCGTGATGATAGTGGCGGTGATGGCGGTAATGACGACCTTGATGCCCATGATCACGGTAGCCGCCCTCATAATGATGCCCACCGCCCCCCGCAAACCCCGGCGAGGATAAGAGTAAACTTACCGCCATTGCGCTGCCAAGCATAAAATTTTTCATCTTTAACCTCCTGTATAAACACCGGTCTCTGATTTATCCAACGGGCGCATTGCCCATAAAACGCCGCCAGGTTACAGGTGGGAGGCTGAACCGAGGCTGAATACTGGACGAGGCTCGCGGTGCCGTTCAATTACTCGACAAACGGTAGTTGTGCATGAATTGCCAACTGCGCGTAATGTGAAGGATATCGACCTCACCGCTGATGTTGTCGGGGAAGGGCGCGAACGGTTGCGCTAATTTCACGATCCGGATCGCCGCGTCATCGAGGACTTTAAAACCCGACGGCCGTCGCACCGCGATTTCACACACCGAGCCATCGGCTCGCAGCGCCACATCGAGGATCAGGTTGCCGGCGAGCTTATTGCGGCGCGCTTCCTCGGGGTAATTGAGGTTTCCGACCCGTTCCACCTTGGTCCGCCATGCTTCCATATAGGCGGCGTAACGGTACTCCGTCGTGGTGGCGGAGATAAATTTACGTTTCGGCCGCTTAGCCCGTGCTTCCAAGCGTTGGGCCAGCTCGGCATTGAGGCTAGCCATCGCCAGGCTGTGGCTGATGAGCATCGTCGCACTCGGCGGCGGCGCCGCTGTCGCACTCGGTTCCTGAACCGCTTGGCTCTTCTTTGCAGGCTCCGCGACCACGGCCTCATGGTTGGATTTCGCCTCGACGGCCAATACCTTACGCTCTTGTTTTCGGCCGCTTTTATCGACAACCTCGCGCTTGACCCTACGTTCCACGGTCATCGCCTTGACCGCTTGCTCGAGCCGGCTCACGGTTCCGGGAGGGGGCGCCGCGGCGATGTCCGCGCGCCGTTCGGGGAAGGGCGCGGCGAGCAGTGTGGTCGGACGCAACTTGCGCCCGCTCTCTCCTCCGCCCACCAGATCGGCTTGCGCAAAGAAATCGGCTTTATCGGGTCTCCGGGCGCTACGGCTCTGCACCAAAATCACATCCAGGGAATCGTAACGCGGCGCGGATCGATCCGGGGGCACAAAGCTCACGCCCAAGATGACGATCGCGTGCACCACGAGGGCAAAACAGAGTGTAAGCGTCAACCGATCGGCGGGAGTAACCGTGGGATAGGCGACAGTCTCGCTCACTTGGCCAATAGCACCTGGGTCATGCTGCGGGCGATTATACCGTTCAAGAGTCCGAAGACGAGCGCCGCGCTCATCAGCACCGGAAGCAGCTTGAACAACCCGGCATGGGGTATGAATAGGCAATAAGCCGCACCGATTTGCCCTCCCATATGCGCGAGCGCGGCAAGCAGACTGTAGCCCACTTCACTCAAGGCCTTGCGACTGACGGACACCGCAAGACCCAGCACCATGAGACTCGCCAGAGCGCCGGACAGGCTTAAGGCGAAGCCCGGCGACAAAAACGTACCGGCAAGCAGGCTCCCCGCGAGCACCCGGAGTAGCGCTATCCAGGCCGCGGTGGCCCATCCGAAGCATACCAGCGCCGCCACGGTGACGATATTGGCCAAGCCCGGTTTGAAGCCGGGCAAGGGGCTGGGAAATGCCATTTCCAAAACGTACAGCCCTAACGCCAAGGCCGTTAACCATGCGATGCGGATGTCCTCTCGTGTGACCTCGAATTCCACGCTCAAAAGTTTATTGCATCAAAACCCATACCTTTTCCTACGACCTGAACCGCAACGCCGTTCGGCAGGCAAGCCGCGAAATCACCGTCGCTTGCGAGCCATCCGCTGCGAATACATAGCTTAGCGAGGCAAGGCGCGCGACGAAAGCGAATGCGGCCGTCCCGTATTTCGAGATCGGTGGGCCCCAGCACGCCCTCGATCACCACCGCGCGGTCAGCACCAAGGGCAAGCCATAGGTCCGGTTTTCCGGCGCTCGACACCCGCGCGCTTTCCGCCATCGGCGCGGGCGCCCAAAAATGCGCATACAAGGCCGCGATCAGAGCGAGCGCTAGCATCAGAATGACTTTATCGGCGGTCGTCATGGGTCCGCGCTTGTAAAGATACTCCGGCCAGGATCGACATGAAAACGTATGCGTGCGCGCAGCTTAGGGGTCACGTGAATTTTCCCCGCCGTGTCCACTAGCATGGCTTGATCTATTCCCATCGCATTCGCCAGCGCTTCCCAATGATCGGGACCTGCGACCAGTAGCGCAGTTGCCGTCGCATCGCCGACGGCCGCACTGCGGCGGATCACCGTCGCACAAACCGCATTCCCTACGGGATAACCGGTCCGTGGGTCGATCACATGATGATATCTTTTCCGATTATAAATGAAAAACCGTTCGTAATCTCCTGACGTTAGGATACTTTCATCCGTCTCTATCTCGATCGAAGCGAACACCCCCGGCGCCCGCGGATGGCGGATGCCGATGCGCCAGGGCCGAACCCCACGACGGCCGTAGGCGCGCAGATCGCCCCCGGCGTTGAGAATCGCGTTTTTTATCCCTAAGGCGCGTAAGGCTTCGACCCCGCGGTCGACAGCGTAACCCTTGGCGTATGCGCCAAAATCCAGGCGCAACGCTTTATTCGTACTTTTGAGCGTTCGGCCCGCGAACACCAACGCCTGCATGCTCGGCTGCCCGGCGACCAGCCGCATGATATCCTTTCGTGGCGGCGGTTTTTGCGGCGGTTCGCCGCCGGCAAAGCCCCACAACTCGACGAGCGCGCCGATCGCGGGGTTAAATAGGCCCTCGCTCAGCCTTGATAAGCGCGTGGCCTCGTCGATCATCGGTACAAGCATGGGGTCCACCGTAAAGGGCTGTCCTCGAGCGAGCAATCGATTGGTGCGCGCTAAAACGCCTTCCCGCCACGGGTACAGGTCTTCATCCAGCGTCTTGAAAACCTTTTCGATGCGGCGATACGACCGTTGCGCCAAGCGGGATTCCGCGCCGGCAATCGTCAGCTCGATGAGCGTGCCGAATGCGAAGAATTGAAACTCGTGGACGGGGATCGCACGTTGTTCGCACGCGCATAGGAGAAGAGCTAAAACCGTCCCAAGCCAGCACCGATGCGTATCCATTTAAATTCATTTCCGCGGTCGCGGGATCCTTAGCCAATGGGGTTTCCAAAGGGCAGTTGTCCCCTTTGGTCGCCCCCACGGGGTACCATACCCCGTGGGGGCGAAATCAAATTGCTCCGCGAAGCAAGCTCAACCGGCGCTCTATCGCGGCCATCAGTTGAGCGGCGATATCAAGCCCATAAAGCGCGTCGATCTCGCGGATGCATGTCGGACTCGTCACGTTGATCTCGGTGAGATAATCGCCGATGACATCGAGGCCGACAAACACAAGTCCCTTCTCGCACAACGCGGCCCGCACTTGACCGCATATCCAGTAATCGCGCTCGTTTAGCGCCACGCCTTTGGCTGCGCCACCGACGGCCAGGTTTCCGCGGGTCTCACCGGGGGCCGGGGTGCGGGCCAGGGCATAGGGTACGGGTTCGCCGTCGATCAGCAGAATGCGCTTATCCCCCGCCACGATTTCCGGGACGAAGCGCTGCGCCATCGTGAACTGACTGCCGTGGGCGGTCAAGGTCTCGATGATGACGTTGGTGTTCGGGTCGCCGCCACGCACGCGAAAGATAGAGACGCCCCCCATGCCGTCCAGGGGCTTCAAGATGATATCGCCGTGTACTTCCAGGAATGCCCTAATGCGTGTCCCGCTCCTGGTCACCAGGCTCGGCGGACAGCATTGCGGAAACCAGGACGTAAAGAGCTTTTCGTTCGCGTCCCGAAGGCTACGGGGCGCGTTTACAACCAAGACGCCCGCGGCTTCGGCAAGCTCCAAGAGATAGGTCGCATAAATATATTCCATGTTAAAGGGCGGATCTTTACGCATAAGGACCACATCCAGATCCGACACCGGCCGCGTTTGCTCATGGATAAATCGATGCCAATGATCGCGACGGTCCTCTACCGCCAGTTCTTGCATTCGAGCAAAGGCCCGGCCGTTGTCAAGAAACAGATCCGCCAACTCCATGTAATAGAGTGGCCAGCCGCGCGCCTGCGCCGCGAGCAGCATGGCAAAGCTACTGTCTTTCTTGATGTCGATCCCCGTAATCGGGTCCATCACGATGCCAAGCTTGATGCTCATATTGCCCACCGCCTAAAGCTTACAGGATCACGCTTCTACTACCATTCTGCATCATGCTCGATTCGTCATCACCGTTCCAGCGTGAAAGATGCCCTTAGGAAACGGCCCCTGGGTTAGCCGTCGCGGAAGCCGCTTGATCACCTGAATCGGTGCCTGCTAACCTTTGACGAGCGAACAAGGACAACAACGTGCTATGCACGGAGGTCGGCGAGGAAAGGAAGCGTGGGATCTAACACGCGAATGACGGAGATCACGAACGGCAGGCGCCGTGCGCCCGCACGCTGCCCCTGGGCGCTGTCGGATGCCTTGACCATCGGTTATCACGATACCGAGTGGGGCGTGCCGGTGCATGAGGACCGAAGATTATTCGAGTTTCTGGTGCTGGAAGGCGCCCAAGCGGGCCTGAGCTGGCTCACGGTTCTAAGAAAACGCGAGAATTACCGCGTCGCCTTCGATAACTTCGATCCCGCTATCGTGGCCAACTACGACGCGCATAAGATAGCCTGGTTGCTCGAAAACTCCGGCATTATCCGCAACCGGCGTAAGATCGAAGGCGCAATCAATAACGCGCGGGCGTTCTTGCGCGTTCAAAGCGAGTTCGGGAGCTTCGATGCGTATATTTGGGGCTTCGTGGACGGCACGCCTAAGGACAACCACTGGCACAGCATCACCGAGCTTCCCGCCCGTACTGCTCAGTCCGACGCGCTCAGCAAGGATCTCGTCCAACGAGGGTTCAAGTTCGCGGGCTCGACCATCTGTTATGCGCACATGCAAGCAACGGGAATGGTCAACGACCATATCGTCGGCTGTTTCCGCCATGCGCAATTGCGGTCCGGCCGGGCTTAGAGCCTCATCAAGAATCCGCGCGGCGGTTTTGCGAAGGACTCAGGCGCGGGCTGAGCTCGGCGCGCGCGGCGTCGTCGCACCTCAAGGCGATATGCGAAAGGCCCTATTTAGGTACGGTCCTTAGCGCAGGTAGGTAGCGACGAAACCCGCGGCGCCACAGGCGCCAATCACGGGGATGATACCCCACTGATAGCGCCACATGGCGAGAAAAGCGGCGGCACCGATAAGCGCGGCGACGCCCTCGAACGGCCTGGCGAAGCCTTCGGGCCAGAGAACGTGAACAGCAAAAAAAACCGCGAGATTGAGCACGACCCCGACGACCGCCGCAGTGATCGCGGTCAGGGGCGCCGTAAACTTTAAATCGCCGTGCGTGGCCTCCACCAGCGGACCGCCGATCAAAATGAACAGAAAGGAGGGTAAAAACGTAAAAAATGTCGCCACCCCCGCCCCAATGATCCCAGCCGTCGCCAGGGCTTCGGGGCCGAAAACTTGCTCGCCCCACGCGCCCACGAATCCGACGAACGCCACCACCATAATCAAGGGTCCGGGCGTGGTTTCGCCAAGCGCAAGACCGTCCATGATCTGCGCGGTCGTAAGCCAGTGAAAGGATTCGACCGCCTCTTGGTAGACGTAAGGCAGGACCGTATACGCCCCACCGAAAGTCAAGAGCGCCGCTTTGGTAAAAAACCAACCCATCCGCGGCAGGGTTCCCTCGCCGCCGTGCAGCGCATAGAGGCCGCCCAAGACGACGCCCCAAATAGCGACACCGATCGCGGCGTAGCGCAACAGCCGTCCCCGCTGGAAGCGAGCGTGCTCGGGCGTCGGGGTGTGATCGTCGATCAACGCCGGACGATGAGCGTCCGTTGCTGCCTGATGGCTCGCGGAGAGTTGAAACTTTTCCGGAAATCGGCGGCTCCCCAGGAAACCTATGACCGCGGCGCCTAAAACAATGGCTGGAAAAGGG
>JBIMKD010000011.1:0-12181 GCA_043673815.1 Chromatiales bacterium | reverse complement strand
TGGACGCGGCCTGTAGCCGATCGCTTATCGTGGTCACCACCCGGTAGCCGGCGTTGTAAACCTGCTTACCGAAGTGCTCCACCATGTAGACGCGCACCATCTCCGCTAGATGGGAGGCATTTATCTCGACCGCTTGTCCATGCAAGCTCGCGGAATCCTCGGTGCGCTTCGCGGCGCGATAGTCCTGCGTTGAGATCATCTTCAGATCGCGCATACGGCGTAAAACAAAATTACGCCGCGCGACGGCGCGTTCTAAATCGGCAATCGGGTTGAGCTTCGACGGCGCCTTCGGCAGGCCCGCGATCATCGCAAGTTCAGGTAGGCCCAAGTTTTGCACATCCCTGCCATAGTAAACATGAGCGGCGGCGGCGACGCCATAAGCCCGATGACCGAAATAAATCTTGTTCAGGTATAGCTCTAGGATCTCTTTTTTTGTAAGCCCACGTTCTATCTTTAATGCAAGCAATATCTCATTGATTTTGCGTAAATATGTTTTTTCAGGTGTCAAAAAAAAGTTGCGTGCGACCTGCATGGTAATGGTGCTACCGCCTTGGACCTTCTCTCCCGTCAAGAGCAACTGGATCGCGGCCCGCAGGATACCTCGCCAATCGACTCCCGGATGCCGGAAAAAACGATCGTCTTCGGCGGCCAGCACGGCGTTGATCAGTGTCTGGGGTAAGTCCTTGAGTTGCATGGGTGCGCGCCGGGTTTCGCCAAACTCGGCCAGTAATGATAGATCACGTGAGTAGACCTTGAGTGGTACCTGTAAGTGGATGTCTTTCAAAGTCTCTATCGATGGCAGGCGCGGTAGCAGGTAGTAAAGTAATGCGCCCAGCGCGAGCACTGAAAATAGCAAGCTTCCAATAAAAATCTTCAAGAGATTACGTAACATAAAGCAACAAACTAACTTGGACTGTTATATTATGAAAGAAAAAGTGGCGCTTAACGCGTTTCCAGCCTCCGATCGACTCGTGAAGGAACCCATGTCACCTCTAAGGGCGGGGCTAAAGTTTAATGAAATAGTTCCGTTTTACAACCGCTAACCATTGATCGATGTAAGGAAAAAAATGACTATTCTTGGTCGCAAAAATACGCTGCTGCTCGGTATCGATATCAGTTCCACCTCGGTGAAGCTGCTGGAAATCGGGGGTAGCAAAGGCCATTACCAGGTTGAAAGCTACGCCGTCGAACCGCTGCAGTCTAATTCCGTCTCCGAACGGAATACAGCGGATGTTCAACTTGTCGGCGAGGCGATCGGGCGCGCGGTGAAAAAGTCCGGAACGCGGACCAAAGCGGCGGCCTGTGCGGTCTCAGGAACCGCCGTGATCACCAAGATCATTTCCATGCCGGCGCAACTGACCGAGGATGACCTAGAGACCCAAATCCAGGTGGAAGCCGATCAATACATTCCCTATCCGCTCGAAGAGGTCCGTTATGATTTCGAGGTGCTGGGTCTCTCGGAAACCGAACCGGATAAGGTTGATGTCTTGCTCGCCGCATCGAGAATCGACAACGTGGAGGTGCGCGTCGAGGCCCTGAAGCATGGCGGCCTGGTCGCAAAAGTCGTCGATGTCGAGGCATTCGCGCTCGAGAATGCCGTGGGCCATGTGCTTCGCAAGAGCGGCGCGGGATTAGAACAAGGAGATACAGTGGCGGTCGTTGACATCGGGGCGACCACGACGATTTTGAGTGTGTTGCGGGATCTCAAGATCATTTATACGCGGGAACAGTTGTTTGGGGGGAAGCAGCTCACGGAAGAAATTCAGCGCCGCTACGGTCTGTCCTATGACGAGGCCGGCCATGCGAAGCGCCAAGGTGGCTTACCGGAGAATTATAACGCCGAAGTGCTCGAGCCGTTTAAGGAAACGATGGCGCTGGAAGTGAACCGGGCGTTACAGTTCTTCTATTCGTCGAGCCAAGTGGGGATCGTCGATCGGGTGATATTGGCGGGGGGCTGTGCCTCGATTCCCGGGATCACCGATCTCATCTCCGCGAAGTGCGGAACTGCCGTCACCGTGGCGAACCCCTTTACCGGCATGCCGGTCGCTCCAAGGATCAAGGAGCAAACCCTCGTCAATGACGCCCCGGCGTTGATGACTTCCTTCGGTCTAGCGTTACGGAGTTTCGATTAATGGCACGTATTAACCTCTTACCTTGGCGAGATGAGCGGCGGCGCGAACGCAAGCAGCAATTCTTGCGCAACGCTGGAATCGCAGCTGCGTGCGCCGTCGCGCTCATCGGACTGGTGCATGTCGTTTACGAGAATTTCATCGATTACCAAACGGCGCGTAACGGATACTTAGAAAGCGAGATCAAGAAACTCGACAAGACCATCGCCGAGATCCGCGATTTGGAAAAGGAAAAACAGCGGCTCATTGACCGCATGCGGGCCATTGAGACGCTGCAAACGAGCCGCCCGATTATTGTGCATATCTTCGACGAGCTGGTCAGCACGCTGCCGGAAGGAATATCGCTGACGGAAATCACCCAGTCGAGCAACGCGATCACGATCAAGGGCATTGCGGAATCGAACGCGCGGGTATCGAACTTCATGCGCAACGTCGAGGCCTCCAAGTGGGTTAAAAAGCCTCAGCTCAACATCATCGAAACCAAGGATGAAAAGGGACGGCGCCTCAACAACTTCACACTGATCATCGATCAAATAAGCGCGCAGCCGGAGTCCGGTGATACGGGGGGGGATACCAAGGGAGCAAAGTCATGAATTGGTCGGAATTTAAACTCGATCCCAACAATATCGGCAGCTGGCCGGCACCGGCGAAGGCGACGGTGATCGGGTCCGTGTGCGTGGTTCTTCTAGGCCTCGGGTGGTGGTTTGACATCAGCGATCAGCGCCTGCTGCTCGAACAGACGGAAGGCAAGGAGATAACCCTCAAGCAAGATTTTGAGACCAAGCAGAGCAAGGTGGTGAATCTCGATGCCCTTAAGGAGCAATTGCAAGACATCCAGCAGTCGTTTGGCGATATGCTAAAGCGCCTACCTAGTAAAACCGAGGTCGCCGCGCTGCTCGTCGACATCTCTCAGCAAGGACTGGGTGCTGGGCTCGAGTTCGAGCTGTTTAAGCCCGGGTCCGAGCGACCGGCCGAGTTTTATGTCGAGTTACCGATCAACGTTCGCGTGACCGGCAGCTCTCACCAGCTCGGACAATTCGTCAGCGGCGTAGCTGATCTACCACGCATCGTTACCCAGCACGATATCAAGATAAAGGCGAAGGGTAAGGGCGGATTGATCATGGAATCGATCGCCAAGACCTACCGCTATCTCGGCGAAGAAGAGGAGGCCGCGCAGCAGCCACAAACTCCGAATTCAACCGCTATGAAACCATCGCAATCATGAGCCACCAAAAACAGTTTCTCCACTACACCGTGCGCGGGGCGCTTGTCGCCACCGCCTTGCTCCTCGGCGGGTGCGGTTCCGATGATCTAAGTGATCTGCAAGCTTACGTCGCCGAGGTCCTGAGCCGCAAAGGGGGCACCATCGACCCTCTTCCGGAGATCAAGCCCTATGAGCGTTACCTGTACCAATCTGGGGAGGCCGACGCACGCGATCCGTTTGAACCGTTCTTTGAGACGAAACGCAGCACCAACATTGAAAGGAACGTGTCCGACGCGCAAAGAAAATACATCGAAGAAATTGAAACCCATAATCCCGAGGAGCTCGAAAACTTCGAGCTAGACGGCTTACGCATGGTTGGAACCCTTCAGAACAGCGCTGATTTCTGGGGGGTCGTGCTCGACCAAGAAGGTACGGTCCATCGCGTGAAGGTAGGGAATTACATGGGGAAAAACTTCGGCAGAATCATCAATATCGCCGAAGATAAAATCGAGGTACGCGAAATCATCGGCGATATGCAGGGCAGCTGGGAGGAACGCGCCGCGTCCCTGGCGCTTTTAGGCGAAGAAGAGTAGGCCTGGAGGGGTAGACACATGAATACACACCGATATTGGGGGATTCACGAAATGATAGGAACCGAGTTGCGGGATGTGGCGTCAAGGGTAGGGAGCAGCATCGCGCTGAGCTTGGCGTTGACGCTGTCGTCCATGGCATGGGCGGCCCAAAACAGCCTAGATGCGGTGACCTTTACGACTCTGCCGGGGGACGAGGTGCAAATTCGATTACAGCTTTCGAATCCCCTGGCGCGAGATCCGCTCACTTTTACGATCGATAACCCGGCGCGCATCGCCCTCGATCTACCTGAGACGCATATAAACCTATCCGCGAAGCATCGCGCCATCGGAATTGGACCGGCGCAAAGCGTGACTGCCGTAGAGGCGGGTGGACGCACCCGCGTCGTACTGAACCTGGTACGGTTGGTTCCCTACCAGTTAAGAAAAGACGGCAACGCGGTGGTGATAACGCTAGGTGGCGCTACGCCGGCGGCCGTAACAGCGGCGCGGCCCGCGCCCCTAAGACAGCCTGTCGCCGCGCATCCCACGCCCACCGCACAGGTACCGAAAGCGCCGTCGGAACCCGCACTGCGCGGACCCCATATCAAGGACATCGACTTCCGCCGTGGCGAGGCGGGCGAGGCGCGTATCGTCGTGGTATTGTCGGATGCATCGATTGCCTCGAATATACATGAAGAAGGCAATCAGATCCTGATTGATTTTGTCGATGCTCGATTGCCGGAGCGCCTCGATCGGCGTCTCGACGTACTGGATTTTGCAACGCCGGTGAAAGAAATCGACAGCTTCGCTCACGAGGGCGGGATCCGCATGGCCATTACACCAACCGGATACTACGAGCACCTGGCCTACCAATCCGATAACATCCTCACGGTGGAAGTAAAACCGCTCACCAAAGAGGAAGAAGAAGCGGTGAAGAAAGCGAAGTTCGGCTTTACCGGGGAACGGCTGTCCTTGAATTTCCAGGACATCGAGGTCCGGGCGGTATTGCAGCTCATCGCTGATTTCACCGGCAAAAACCTGGTCGCTTCGGATACGGTGACCGGTAATGTGACCTTGCGGCTCAAGAACGTGCCTTGGGATCAAGCCCTGGAGATCATCTTGAAATCCAAGGGGCTCGGAAAACGGGAGTCGGGGAACGTCATCATGGTCGCACCGCAAGAGGAGATCGCACAGCGCGAAAAACTCGAGCTTGAGACACAAAAGCAAATCGCCGAACTGGCGCCGCTAAGGACCGAGTTCGTCGAGATTAACTATGCCAAGGCGGGCGATCTCGCAACCCTCCTCAAGGCTGAGGAAAACAAGCTTTTGACCGAACGCGGTAATGTCTCGGTCGACCAGCGTACCAATACGCTTTTGATTCAAGAGACGGCTGAGAAATTGGCGGAAATGCGCCAGGTGATCACGACCCTGGATGTGCCCGTACGGCAGGTGCTGATCGAATCACGCATCGTGATCGCAAACCAGGATTTCACCAAGGAGCTCGGGGTTAAGTTCGGTTACAGCAAGAATTCCGGGTTATCCACGGATAATTTTGGCGTGGCGGTTGGTGGTAAGCGCCCAGGCGATACCGATTTCGGCGCCGGGACGGCGTTCACGACCGATGACCTCGAGGATTTCATCGTTGACCTGCCCACGGCTTCCACCCCCGCGGGTGCGATCGGGCTGGCGATCGGAAAGATTGGGAGTTATTTACTGCAGCTCGAGCTTTCCGCACTGCAAGCCGAAGGACGCGGGGAGATCATCTCGAGCCCGCGCGTAATCACGGCCGATCAAAAAGAAGCCATCATCGAACAGGGCACCGAGGTCCCCTATCAGGAGGCGTCATCGAGTGGTGCCACATCCATCAGCTTCAAAAAAGCCGTGTTGAGCCTGCGGGTGACCCCGCACATTACCCCGGATGACCGCATCAACATGAGCCTCAATGTCCATAAAGACGCGCCCTTCCAATGCGCCATCGCGGATGTCCCCTGTATCGATACCCGCAATGTCCAGAGCGAAGTGCTGGTCGATAACGGCGAGACGGTGGTACTAGGAGGGGTCTATGAACAGACTAATAGTAACAATTCACGGCGGGTCCCGTTCTTCGGAGAGCTGCCGTATGTCGGACCGCTGTTCAAGAATTCGGCGAATGTGCGCAACAAGGACGAGTTGTTGATCTTTGTCACCCCGCGCATCATCAAGGAATCCTTGAGCTTGAGGTAACGCTCTCCGCAAGCGCCACCCGGGGGGATCTAACGTTCCAGCACGGCTCAGGGATGAGCCGCATCCGGGCGGTTTGCGTCGTTTCCAACGAACCGGTACAGTGACCGTGCCGAGTCTTTCAACGAGATCCTCAAGCGTTGCTTTCGTGTCAATCCGGTAATATCTTTCTCATCGGACCGATGGGCGCCGGTAAGACTACCATCGGGCGGCAGCTTGCGCGATCCATGGCTAAGGAGTTTCACGACAGCGATCGTGAAATAGAAGCAAGGACCGGAGCCAGCGTGGCGCTCATTTTCGACATCGAAGGAGAAGCGGGTTTTCGCCGTCGGGAAAGCAAGATCATCGACGAGCTCACCTTGCAGCAAAACATGGTACTAGCCACTGGCGGTGGCGCCGTAATCGATGCCTACAATCGGGAGTGTATGAAGACTCGCGGGATAACCGTGTACTTGCGGGCCTCGGTCGATCGGCTGTTTACACGCACGCGCCGGGATATCAATCGTCCGTTATTGCAGACGGCGGATCCGAAGCACACGCTGCAGGAGCTTCTTAGACACCGCGAGCCGCTCTATCGTGAGGTTGCGGACCTGGTCATCAATACCGACGGCCGCACGCTAAGGCAGGTCATCACCGAGATCCGTCATTTCGTCGAACAGCGATGAAGACCCTGCGCCTAGAGCTTGGCCCGCGTAGCTATCCGATTTTCATCGGCGCGGGCTTGATCGATAAGGGTGCGCTCCTCACCCCCTATCTCCCTGATGCGCAGGTGATGATCGTGACGAACGAGACCGTGGCGCCGCTCTATATGGCTCGGGTGACGGCGCATCTCAGCGATTACCATGCCGGCAGCGTGACGCTCCCCGACGGAGAAGAATACAAGACGCTCGAGACCATGAACCGCATCATCACCGCACTGCTGGAACGCCGCTTTGATCGGCGCTGTACCTTGATCGCGCTTGGCGGTGGGGTGGTCGGGGATATTACCGGATTTGCCGCGGCTTGCTATCAGCGTGGCGTGAATTTTGTCCAGATCCCGACCACGCTTTTGTCCCAAGTCGACTCGTCGGTCGGCGGAAAAACGGGCGTGAATCATCGACTCGGGAAGAACATGATCGGGGCTTTTCACCAGCCCCGTTGCGTCATCGCCGACATCGATACGCTGGTCACCCTACATTCCAGAGAATTCCGGGCCGGTTTGGCCGAAGTGATCAAGTACGGCCTCATCCGCGATGGCGATTTCTTTGCGTGGCTGGAGAGTTACTTGCCGCGCCTTCTCGAACGCGATCCCGCGGCGCTTAGCTATGTCATCGAGCGCTCGTGCGCTATCAAAGCCGAGATCGTCGCCGCCGACGAGCGCGAGTCCGGCATGCGCGCAATGCTCAATCTTGGTCACACCTTCGGCCATGCCATCGAGACCGGCCTCGGCTATAGCGCCTGGTTACACGGCGAAGCCGTCGCGGCCGGGATCTCCATGGCCGCGGATCTGTCGGTGCGGCTCGGTTGGCTGGGCGAAGACGAATTAAGGCGCATCGAGTCCCTGCTGCGACAGGCGGGATTACCTGTGCGCTGCCCGCTCTCCACCGATCGGATGTTGCGTCTCATGGCAGTCGACAAAAAAGCTCTAGCCGGTACCCTTCGTCTCGTGTTACTGGAGAAAATCGGTCAGGCGGTCGTCACGGGGGACTATGACAGAGGCTGCTTGCGTCATACACTCGCCGCATGTCGTGCGGAGCCCCTCCCCACCTAAATGCGGTATTCAGGCCGCCGCGCTGGATAGGCGGCGCGTGGGCGCATAGCGGTGCGCGTCCCGGAAGCGCCTGCTCCGGACCACCCTGGAGAAACGTCGCCCGGGCCCGAAGCGGTGTTTTACTTCACAACACCGGCCTTGACGCAACGGCTGGAGCTCATCCGCCACCTTATCGACCACAGCGATCGGCTACTGCTCGTGATCGGCGAGCGCCAGAGCGGAAAAACCACGCTCGCCGACCAAGTGCTGGCGCGGGCGCCGGACACCTGGTTAGTAACGCGATTTAATGCGAATCCCATGCTCGACTCCCGCTCGCTCCTCAGGGACCTCGCGGTCTCGGTCGGCGCCAGCGCGGCGGGAGCGGATCGCAAGGCATTGACTGAGGGGATCGACGTGATCCTCCGTCAGCGTGAACAGCATAGTCTCATTACGGTGTTATTCGTTGATGACGCCCACGAGCTGCCCGCCGATGCGCTCAAGCTTCTGTTTGCGCGCGGACGCTCCAAGCCTGGCGCGTTGCGTGTTGTCTTGCTGTGTGAGCCGCACATTAACACCATACTCGAGGCCCCGGAGCTCCAGTCCCTGCGAGAGACTATCGTCCATATTTTGTATATGCCGTCTTTTACCCTCGAGCAGACGCGAGCCTATCTCGAGGCCCGCTACAACCGCAGGGGCTTAGCGAGCTTTCTGCCTCTGGACGGGACCGAGGCCGCGCGAATACATGGGGGATCCGCCGGATCCCCCGGACGCATCGATCACCTCATGCGGCAAACCGTCAAGCAACCATCGGCCGCCGGGAGTGAACATGAAGAACCCTCGCCGCCCTTCGGTTCCATCGCGAAGTACCAATGGCGTCTTAACACCGTCGCCGCATTGCTCGCCGCGGCGAGTATCATTATCGCGATCGACTCCCTCCAAGACCGATTCCTTCGCCTCCCTTCCGAGGACCCGCCGCCGATCGAGCTTTCCCCGCTAAAACAAGCACAGTTAGCGCCGTCCGCCGCCGCGCGGCCGCAACCGCCGAAGACCAGCCAACCGAGGCTCAAATCCGGCCTCGCCGCACCCACGGCCGGAGAAAACACCCGGATCGAACCTGTGCTGACGCTCCCGCGGCTACCCCCACCCGACCAGTACGTGTTAGAACTGCTTGCGATCCGGGATCCGGCTGCCGGCGAACGGTTCCTGGCCCAGCATCAGCTCAGCGGCCGGGCGCGCGTGGTTGCGATCCGGCGCAAGGGCCAGGCGTGGTACCTCGTCGTCCTCGGTCCGTTCCCCGATCGCCGCGCCGCAAGCGCGGCCGTGCGAACCTTACCCAAGGCGATTCAAGCCCAACAACCCTGGCCGCGGCGAATCGCCGATTTGAAAACGCTGGGAAACCCGCAGCAGTGGTAGTTCCGAACGCTCAAGCGAGCACGGAAGGCGCTATTTTGTCGCCCCGCCGCGCTACGATCGAAAAGCCGGAGGTTGAAAAGGCGTTAATGCGAACGCCGTGACACTCCCGAATCGCGGTTATATACTCATGTGCCGGTCGTGGCTAGACAGGACCCGGAGAGGGGCTCGTATACATGCCTAGGCGGATCTCTGCGCTAGGCGCTTATGCCCATGATCTCGAATATGCACGTAAGTAGTATTCGAGTTTTGACTCATCAGGGTGGTGACGTAGCTATGCATTGGGTTGGACATGCGAAAGAGGGTCTCTATGACCCCGCATTCGAGCATGACGCTTGCGGTGTCGGCTTCGTGGCCGACATAAAGGGAAGACAATCCCATACCATCGTGATGCAAGCATTGACGATCCTAAAAAATCTCATGCATCGCGGCGCGTGTGGGTGTGAAGTCAATACCGGCGACGGCTGCGGCATACTGCTGCAAATACCACACGGGTTTCTCGCCCGCGAATGCGCCACCCTAGGGATAAACCTGCCGGCCCTCGGCCAGTACGGCGCCGGCTTGGTCTTTCTGCCACGGGACCCGGCCCAAGCGCGGGTGTGCCGCGATCTTTTCGAGGCCATCATAAGAGAGGAAGGTCAGCGGGTGCTCGGCTGGCGGGCGGTCCCCGCCGACGACACGCTCATCGGCGCCTCGGCGCAAGCCGTGGAACCGGGCTTCAAGCAGGTGTTCATCGGCTGCTCGGAGAAGATCGGCGATGAGGCTGCCTTCGAACGCCGCTTATACGTGATCCGCAAACGCATCGAGCACGCAATCCGGGGCTCCAATCTGTCCGAGCGTGACATGTTCTACATCCCAAGCCTGTCGTGCCGCACGCTTATTTACAAGGGGATGTTGACCGGGAATCAAATCGAAGCGATGTTTCCCGATATCGTCGATCCGGCCGTCGAATCGGCGCTGGCCTTAGTGCATCAGCGCTTTTCGACGAATACCTTTCCCTCCTGGCCGCTCGCGCAACCGTTTCGCTACATCGCCCACAACGGCGAGATCAACACCTTGCGGGGCAATATCAATTGGATGCGTGCCCGAGAGGCGCTTTGCGCTTCGCCCCTTTTCGGCGAGGACCTAAAAAAGCTGTTCCCGATCATCGACGAGGAGGGCAGTGATTCGGCGTGCTTCGATAACGTGCTGGAGTTCTTGCATATGAGCGGCCGTCCGCTCGCGCACGCGGTACTGATGATGATCCCGGAGGCCTGGAGCGGACATGAGTCGATGAACGATGAACGCAAGGCGTTCTACGACTACCACGGCTGTCTGATGGAGCCCTGGGACGGGCCCGCTTCCATAGCGTTCACGGATGGAACAGTGATCGGCGCGGTGCTCGATCGGAACGGCTTACGCCCATCTCGTTACTATGTCACCAAGGACGGTATAGTGGTCATGGCCTCCGAGGTGGGTGTACTGGACATTCCACCGGAAAACGTTTTGATTAAGGAACGCCTGCACCCCGGACGTATCTTCCTCGTCGATACCCGCGAAGGACGCATCATCGATGACGCGGAGCTCAAGCACACCTTTGCGAGCGCCCACCCCTACCGCGCATGGCTCTCCCAGAGCATCGTGCCGCTCGAACAGTTACCCGAGCCGCCCGAAGTGCACGAACCCGATCACGCAACGGTGCTCAAGCGGCAGCAAGCGTTTGGGTATACGCACGAGGATCTGCGGCTCATCATGGCGCCCATGGCGAAGACCGGCGAAGAAGCGATCGGATCCATGGGCACCGACGCCGCGCTGGCGGTGCTATCGAATCGCCCGAGATTGCTCTACGATTACTTTAAGCAGCTCTTCGCGCAGGTGACGAACCCGCCTCTCGACGGTATTCGCGAAGAGTTGGTCACCCAGACCGAGACCCCCATCGGACCCGAAGGCAACCTGCTCGCCCCCGGACCCGACAGCTGCCGATTATTAAAACTCAAAACGCCGATCCTCGACAACGGCGAGCTCGCTAAGATCCGCCACCTCGATCTGCCTGGATTTCGCTCGGTAACCATTCCGATCTTGTTCTCGGTCGCCGAGGGCGGCAGCGGGCTCGCGCGGGCCATGCAGGAGATCTGCGCGCGCGCTAGCCAAGCCATCGGCGAGGGATCGACCTACATCATTCTCTCCGATCGCGGCGTCAACGAGCATTTCGCACCGATACCGGCGTTACTCGCGACCGCCGGCGTGCATCACCATCTGGTCCGCGAAGGCACGCGCGTCAAGGCGGGCCTGGTTGTGGAAACCGGCGAGCCGCGCGAGGTTCATCACGTCGCCGTGCTCATCGGCTACGGCGCCGGCGCCATCAATCCCTATTTGGCATTCGAGACACTCGATGACATGATTCATCAGGGACTGTTGGAAGGCGTCGATCAAGCCCGAGCGGTGAAAAACTACATCAAGGCCTTGAACAAGGGCGTGCTCAAGGTCATATCAAAGGTAGGGATCTCGACCATCCAATCCTATCGTGGCGCCCAGATCTTCGAGGCCGTAGGATTAGAGCAGGAATTAGTCGATGCCTACTTTACCCGGACCGCGTCGCGTATCGGCGGGATTGGGATCGAGGTGATCGCCAAGGAGATCGCGTTGCGCCACCACCGCGCCTTCACGGAGCGTCCAGCCGGGAAACCCGATCTCGACTGGGGCGGCGAATATCAGTGGCGGCGCGATGGCGAGTACCATCTCTTCAATCCCGAGACGGTTTTCAAGCTGCAGCATGCGACGCGTACCGGACAATACGAAGTCTTCAAGGAGTACACGCGCTTAGTTGACGAACAGAACGAGAACCTAGCAACGCTGCGTGGCTTGTTCGAATTCAAGCTGGCGGATAATCCGATCCCACTGGAAGAAGTGGAGCCGACGGAATCGATCCTCAAGCGCT
>JBIMKD010000010.1:0-12662 GCA_043673815.1 Chromatiales bacterium | reverse complement strand
TGAAAGTCATCGCGGATGAGTCGCCGGATCCGCTGCGCCTTGAGATAGTAAGCATCGTAGTAACCGGCCGAGAGAGCATAGGTTCCGATCATGATGCGCCGCTTGACCTCGGCGCCAAACCCCTCCCCGCGGGAGCGGGAAAAGAGATCGTTGATATCTGCCGCATCATCGCAACGGTAGCCGTAACGCACGCCATCGAAACGGGCGAGATTGGAAGAGCATTCGGCCGGCGCAACCACGTAGTACGCCGGGATCGACAGGCGGGTATTGGGCAGTGAGATCTCGGAAACGACCGCCCCCAGGCGCTCAAATTGTTTAACCGCGGATTCGATCGCGGCGCCGATTTGGGAGTTTAGCCCCTCTCCGAAGAATTCGCGCGGGAGCCCGATCCGGAGTCCCTCGATCGAGTCGTCGAGGTGTGCCGAGTAGTCTTCGGTCGGGCGCTCGGCGGAGGTCGAATCCCGCGCATCGAAGCCCGCCATGGCGGTGAGCAATAGCGCCGCATCCTCGGCGGAACGGGCGATCGGTCCGCCTTGATCGAGGCTCGATGCAAAGGCGATCATCCCATGGCGGGACACGGTCCCATAGGTGGGCTTGATGCCGGTAAGACCGCAGAGGGCCGCGGGTTGGCGAATAGACCCGCCGGTGTCGGTGCCGGTGGCGGCGGGCGCCAATCGGGCCGCGACGGCGCATGCGGAGCCGCCGGACGAGCCCCCCGGCACGCGCTCGAGGTCCCAAGGGTTGCGCACGGGTCCGTAAAAGCTGGTCTCGTTGGACGATCCCATGGCGAATTCATCCATATTGGTCTTACCGAGCATCACCATACCGGCCCGCTGGAGCTTTTCGACCACCGTCGCATCGTAGGGAGCGATAAAGTTGTCCAGCATTCGCGAGCCGCAGGATGTCTTGACGCCGCGCGTACAAAAAATGTCTTTGTGCGCGATCGGGATGCCCGTGAGCGGCCCATTGTTACCCACCTGGCGCCGTTGATCGGCCTCCCTGGCTTGCGTGCGCGCGAGGTCCGCGGTGACCGTGATGAAGCTATTGTATTTCCCGTCCATGCGTGCGATGCGATCGAGGTAGATCTCGGTCAGCTCAACACTCGAGATCTCGCGCCGATCGAGCGCCCGCGACAATTGCATTAGGGAAATTTTATACATCCGGCGGTTAGGTATCTATCACCTTCGGGACGCAATAAAGCCCGGCCTCCACATGTGCGGCAAGCGCTTGAAACGCCTCTCTCTGATCCCCTTCCGTGACCACATCGTCGCGGAGTCTCAGGCTCAGCTCCAGAGGATGGGCGAGCGGTGCGACGCTGACTGTATCCACGGTATTCATTTGTTCGACGAAGGCCAGGATGCTGGAAAGCTGCCGCGCATACTCGGGAATGTCGTTGTCACTCAACTTTAGCTGCGCCAACCATGCCATTCTCTCCACGTCGGTTTTCTCTAGGGTCATTTTCAGATCGCCATGCCGGTCCGGGATCCCAAATTTACCACAGCCACAAGCTTGCTCGAAGCCTTGGCGACTGGTAAAGCGGCAATTACACGCTCGCTCATGACCGCTGCGGCGATCTTACCTGATGGGGCCCCCCGGCTCTTGCGCGTCGACTCACCAGAGGGATGGCTTATACTGCCTGTACTCTATTCTCTATGGTTGTGATAGAGTGCCGGCGCCACTGCAGGAAGGAGACTCGTCGTGATTACATACGCCTACTGGATACTGATCATAGGGCTTGCAGCCCTGGCCTTGTTCGTCATCGGCTCGAAAGTCAATAAGTGGACGGCGGCACTGGTGACAGCGTCCATCATTCTTGTCGTCGGCTGGGCGGCGTACTTTTTTTACTATCAGCAGGTATTCGTGAAGCAATGGGGTGGCGTCATGTCCATTGGCGTCCCCGCCGGCCAGCACCACATTGGGGCGACGTGGAAGGATGATAACCTTTGGGTCGAGAACTACGACCCCGCAACCAATACCTGTGAGTTTCGCGAGTACGCCAGAGGACATGTGCTGCAAGGCCGCGTTTCGATAAAGAATTGCAACCCCGTGTTTCCAAAACAGTAGCGCACGCCACAGACGTTACGACAAACGGTCGCCGTGCGGTTGCTGTGATACATTTTTTGCAGCGCGCGGCGCGACGCACGCGCCACCCATGCTATTAACAACATCCCTAGGTATCTATCACCTTCGGGACACAATAAAGCCCGGCCTCCACTATGCGGCCATCGCTTGAAACGCCTCTCTCTGATCCCCTTCCGTGACCACGTCGTCGCGGAGTCTCAGGCTCACCTCCAAAGGATGGGCGAGCGGTGCGGCGCTGACTGTATCGACGGTGTTCATTTGTTCGACTAAGGCCAGGATGCTGGAAAGTTGCCGCGCAGACTCGGGAATGTCGTTGTCACTCAACTTTAGCCGCGCCAACCATGCGATTCTCTCCACGTCGGTTTTCTCTAGGTTCATTTCAGCTCGCCATGCGGGTCCGGGATCCCAAATTTACCACAGCCACAAGCTTGCTCGAAGCCTTGGCGACTGTTACAGTGACACATTGACCTGGGGAAACGTTTAGTTCGTAGTTCTTAATCGCACCGGGGGCTTTCGCCGCCCGCATTCGCGAGTTGCGTCTGGTATGTTTAGCCGATTGCGCGGATTTTTTTCGAACGACCTATCCATCGATCTGGGGACGGCGAATACGCTCATCTACATGCGCGGAAAAGGCGTCGTTCTGAACGAGCCCTCGGTCGTGGCCATTCGCCAGAGCTCGAATCATTCCAACCAAAAGAGGATCGCAGCCGTCGGCACCGAGGCCAAGCGTATGCTGGGACGCACGCCCGGCAATATCACGGCGACGCGTCCGCTCAAGGATGGGGTCATCGCGGATTTTACCGTCACCGAAAAAATGCTGCAGCACTTCATGCACAAGGTCCATGGACATCGCTTCTTGAAGCCGAGCCCGCGGGTCGTGGTGTGCGTACCCTGCGGCTCGACGCAGGTGGAGCGGCGGGCCATCCGCGAATCAGCGGCCGGGGCGGGCGCGCGCGATGTCTACCTGCTGGAAGAGCCTCTGGCCGCGGCCATCGGTGCCGGGTTGCCGGTCAGCGATGCCAGCGGCTCCATGGTCTTGGATATAGGCGGGGGCACCTCGGAGGTCGCGATTATATCGCTTAACGGCATTGTATTTGCAGATTCCGTGCGTATCGGCGGCGATCGATTGGACGACGCGATCATCAATTATGTGCGCCGTAACTACGGGACCTTGATCGGGGATGCGACCGCCGAGCGCATCAAGCACACGATAGGTTGCGCCTATCCCGGCGATGAGGTGAGAGAAATCGAGGTACGGGGTAGGAATCTTGCCGAAGGGCTGCCCCGCAGCTTCACCCTGAACAGCAACGAGATCTTGGAGGCCTTGCAGGAGCCCTTGTCGGGAATCGTAAGCGCCGTGAAGACATCCCTGGAAAAGACACCGCCGGAGCTCGCCTCGGACGTCTCGGAGCGCGGCATGGTGTTAACCGGTGGAGGGGCCTTGCTCCGGGACATCGATCGGTTGCTGAAAGAGGAAACCGGGATCCCGGTGGTGACTGCCGAGGACCCGCTCACTTGCGTCGCGCGCGGTGGCGGGCGCGTACTGGAACTGATTGATGAGCTCGGTCCCGAGGTTTTATCCTTAGAGTAAGCTCTAACACGGTACGGAGGGATTGTGGCGGAAAAGACCCTATTTCGGCGCGGGCCGCTGCTTCGGTTACGTCTCGGCCTGCTGTTGCTAACATCGCTCGGCTTGATGATCGTCGATCATCAGCGCGAGCAGCTGGAGGACGTACGCGGGGCCCTTTCGCTCGTGCTGTATCCGCTTCAGTACGTCGTAAACCTTCCACAGGAAATCGTTCGCGGGGTGCGTAAAGCGCTCGTAACCAAATCCAGCTTAATCGATGAGAATCGACTTCTGCGCAGGCAAAACCTGATGCTTAAGACACGTTCCCAGCGGTTTGCGGCGTTGGAAGCGGAAAACATGCGCTTGCGGGAATTGCTGGAATCGTCGCTGGAGGTGAACGAGCGGGTGTTGGTAGCCGATGTGATCGCTTTGGAGCTGGTCCCGCCCAGCCGAACCGTCGTGCTCGACAAGGGCAGCCAGCAGGGCGTCTATCAAGGGCAACCAATCATCGATGGCGACGGTATCATGGGGCAGATCATCCATGTGAATCCGATTTCATCCACGGCTCTGCTCATCACCGATATCAGTCATGCCTTGCCGGTGCAAATCAATCGCAGCGGCGTACGCGCCATCGCCAGCGGCAGCGGTTCGGCCGATGGCCTGGAGCTCGCGCACGTACCGTTGAACGCCGATGTGAAACGCGGCGATTTAATCGTCTCTTCGGGCCTTGATGGGCGTTTCCCGGCCGGCTACCCGGTGGGCGTGGTGACTGAAATCAGCGTCGATCCGGGTGAACCTTTCGCGAAGGTCATGGCGGTCGCAAGCGCGAAGGTCGAACAAGCGCGGGAGGTCCTTTTGCTTTGGCCTGACAGGCGCCAGAGCCCCGATCATTCTTCGTCCAGAGAGAGTATCGCGTTTCAATGATGGCGGAACAAGGCGGATCGGCTTGGGCAATTCCGGTGACCTTGCTGGCGGCGATCGTACTCACGCTCATGCCCCTGCCTGAGTGGGCGGTAGCATGGCGGCCCGCCTGGACGGCCATGGTGTTGATCTATTGGTGCATGGCCGTACCGGACCGCGTCGGTATCGGCGTCGCTTGGGTTATCGGCCTGGTACTTGACGCTTTGGAGGGGAGTCTGCTTGGGCAACACGCCGCCGGGTTCGCGATCATCGCCTATCTCACCGTGACGAATCACCGGCGCTTGCGTACCTTTTCATGGTTTCAACAGTCCTTATGCGTGGGTCTGCTAGTTGCGACCAATGCGCTTTTGAAGACCTGGGTCCAAGGAATCATGGGCTTAACCCCGGACTACACGATCCACTGGTTGCCTGTCATCTCGACCATGGTGTTCTGGCCATGGCTCTATCTGGTGTTGCGGGATATGCGCCGCAAACACGGCATCGTTTAACCGGATTCACCCGTGGGCTTAGAGAGGGCGTTCCCATCGGCGTCGAATATTCTAAGCGGCGTTTAACGGCATGCGTTAACTGTTGCGCCGCTCCGGCAAGCTAGAATAACGAATAGGTGCCTTACCCACTTGTCCTTACGGATTCGGGAACCGAGACCCGGGTTTTTCGTAACCGCGTCATTGCCTCGCTCTTGATTATGGGGGTGTCGCTATTGCTGGTCATCGGGCGGCTTATCAAGCTTCAGGTATTCGAGCACGACCGCTATAGGACGCTATCGCAAGAGAATCGGCTCAAGATCGTGCCGGTTGCCCCGACACGTGGACTTATATACAGCCATGACGGCGTGCTGCTAGCCGACAACCGGCCTTCGTTCAGCCTTGAGGTCGTACCGGAAAGGACGCCTGATCTCCCTGAGGTCATGCGTGAGCTGCGGGAGTTGATGAGGATTGGCGATGATGATCTCAAGAACTTCTATCGGGCCGTGCGCAAAAAGCGCAGATTCGAAGGGGTGCCTTTACTCAGTAATGTCGGCGAGGAGGACGTTGCGCGCTTTGTGGTCGATCGTCACCGCTTCCCAGGCGTGTCGATTGTTGCGCGTTTAAGCCGATACTACCCGCTTGGAGCGCAGCTGGTTCACGTCGTCGGCTACATGGGCCAGATCGACGAGGCGGAGACCAAGCAATTGGACACCTCCAACTACAGCGCGACCCGCCACATCGGTAAAACCGGCGTGGAAAAATCCTATGAAGCGGTGCTCCACGGCCGCGTGGGTTATCAAGAAGTGGAGGTGAATGCTGAAGGGCGCGTGATCAGGGTTTTGAAGCGCGTGCCGTCAAAACCGGGTCGGGACCTGCACTTGTCTATCGATACCCGGCTGCAAGGTGCGGCTTTGCAGGAGCTTGGAGCAAAACGGGGAGCGGTGCTGGCCGCCGATCCTCGAACCGGGGCGGTGTTGGCCTTGGTCAGTAACCCGGTGCATGATCCGAATGTATTCGTCGGCGGTATCGGCATCGACGAGTACAAAGCATTGCGTGATTCCCCGGATCGACCGCTTTTCAACCGCGCGCTGCAAGGAACGTATCCCCCTGGTTCCACGATCAAACCGTTCGTGGCGCTGGCGGGCCTCGACTCAGGGTTGAGAACGCCCGAGACGGCGAGCTGGTGCCCCGGTTGGTACAGCCTTGCCGGACAACGGCACAAGTATCGCTGTTGGAAAAAGACCGGTCACGGGCATGTCGATCTCGGGCGGGCCGTCGCCCAATCCTGCGATGTGTATTTTTACCGCCTGGCGCACGATCTCGAAATCGAGCGTTTGCACGATTATCTCAGTCGGTTCAACTTCGGACACCCTACGGGAATCGATTTACCGAGTGAGGCATCCGGACTTCTGCCCTCGCCAGCATGGAAACGAGAGTCGCGGCATCTTGCCTGGTACCCCGGGGAGACCTTGATCACCGGCATTGGGCAAGGATTCCTATTGGCGACGCCCTTGCAGCTCGTGACGGCCACGGCAATGCTCGCTAACGGCGGCCGCCGCGTTACACCGCGCGTCGTGAGTCGCACGGTTGACCGCCGGACTCAGATGAGCGCTCCGGCCGGGGACCCTGCCAAGGCCGAAGCTCCCTTCATCAGCGCCGCCGACCGGCAACAGATCGTTCAATCCATGGAACGGGTGGTTCACGGTAGCGATGGCACGGCCCGAACGGTCGGCCTGGATGCGCCGTTTCGGTTTGCAGGGAAAACCGGTACTTCCCAGGTGTTCAGAATCAAGCAAGGGCAGGTGATCAACAACGAAAACGTACCGGAGCATCTGCGTGATCACGCCCTATTCATAGCATTCGCCCCGGTGGAAGCGCCGGTTATCGTGCTGGCGATCGTGGTCGAGCACGGGGGCAGCGGCAGCCAGGCCGCGGCGCCGATCGCGCGCAGACTCTTGGAACAGTATCTTAACGCCGACAAGACGGAGGTACAGCAAGTTGGCGGTGGATAGCCTGCGCCCGGCCATTAATCGGTTTCATCTCGATCCGCCTCTGCTTACCGGGGTGCTGACCTTGTGTGCGATGGGTTTGCTGGTGCTCTATAGCGCCGGCGCGCAACAGATGGGAATTGTCATCGGCCAAGGCGTGAAGATGATCGCCGGGCTTGGGATCCTGGTCGGCATGGCGCAGATCCCCCCGGCCCAATTCAGACGCTGGGCGCCCTGGTTCTATGTGATTGGCGTGGCGCTGCTCGGTTTGGTGATGCTTCTCGGCACGGGGCGCGGCGCCCAGCGCTGGCTCGATCTCGGCGTCATACGTTTTCAACCCTCGGAGCTGATGAAGATCGCGGTGCCGATGATGGTGTGTTGGTATTTGAGCAACGCGGGAATGGCTCCGGGCTTTCGCCGCACGCTCGTGACCCTTGGCATAGTTATTATTCCGGTGGCTCTCATTGCCGAGCAACCGGATCTCGGCACCGCGACCTTGGTGGCGGCGACCGGTCTGTCGGTATTGTTTTTAGCCGGCGTAAGCTGGCGCTTGCTCGGCGTTGGGGCGGTCGTAACCGCAGCGGGCGCGCCGGTTCTTTGGTATTACATGCATGAATACCAGCGCCAGCGCTTGCTCACTTTATTGGATCCGGAGAACGATCCGCTAGGGTCGGGCTATCATATTATCCAATCCATGATTGCCGTCGGTTCCGGAGGATTGTTCGGCAAGGGTTGGTTAAATGGCACGCAATCACACTTGGAATTTTTGCCGGAGCGGTCAACCGACTTTATTTTCGCCGTGCTATGCGAGGAATTCGGATTAATGGGTGTGTTACTGCTTCTGAGCGTTTATCTGTTCGTGATCCTGCGCGGTTTCACGATCGCCCTTGCGGCGCAAGAAAGCTTCCTGCGCTTATTCGCCGGGAGCCTTACGATCACACTGTTTATTTATATATTTGTCAATATGGGTATGGTGGTCGGCCAATTGCCGGTTGTCGGCATCCCGTTGCCTTTCATTAGCTACGGAGGAACCTCGCTCGTGACTCTGCTCGCGAGTTTCGGTATTCTGATGTCGATTCACACCCACAAACGACTACTGTCGAATTGAGGAGCACGTTTGAAGGCGTTGATTGGGGCCGTGTGCCTTGCAATTTTGTGCATCGGATCGTTGTTTGCAGGCGAGCTTGATCGCAATGCGGTCAAGGAATTTATCGATGAGATGGTTGCACGCCACGCTTTTTCGCGCGGCGATCTCGATACTTTGTTCCGTGAAGTCCGCTTGGCGCCCGTGGTATTGGCGGCGATTCGGAAACCCGCCGAGTCCAAGCCTTGGTATCAATACCGCACGAACTTTGTAACGCCCGAGCGAACCGAAGCAGGCGTCGATTTCTGGGCCCGTAACCGCGTGGCCCTGGAACGGGCGGAACGTGCTTTTGGCGTACCGCCTCACATCATCACCGGCATTATTGGGGTCGAGACCTACTACGGAAGGAATACCGGCACGCATGTGGTCGTGGACGCACTCAGCACCCTGGCGTTTCACTTTCCGCCACGCGCTGCGTTCTTTCGTAGCGAGCTCGAGAGCTTCCTGCTGTTCACGCGCGATCATGGCATGGATGCGCTATCGATTAAGGGGTCCTATGCCGGCGCCATGGGGATCCCTCAATTTATTCCCAGTAGCTATCGCCGCTTCGCGGTGGATTTCGATCACGACGGCCACGCGGACATTTGGGGAAATCCGGCCGATGCGATTGCCAGCGTGGGAAACTATTTAAAGGCCCACGGTTGGGAAGCCGGAAAGCCCATCGTGGTGCCCGCCCGCGTCACGGGCCGGCAGTATGATAGCTTCTTGTATCAAGGCAGGGAGCCGAGTGCGAGCTTGAAAACGATGCGGGACGCGGGGATCGTCCCGGAGAAACGCATGGGCGATGACTTGCTCGCGTTTCTTGTCGCCTTGGACACCGGCGCCGGCCGGGAATTTTGGCTGGCGCTGAAAAACTTCTTCGTGATAACGCGCTATAATCATAGCACCTTATACGCGATGGCCGTATTTCAACTGGCCAAGGCCGTCAGGCACGGTCATAAAAACAGCGAAGCTTATCCGCGTGATCCCATCGCTAGCCACTGAAGCCGGTCGAAACCTAACCTGCGGGTACGCCTTTCTACTCTGCCTAGGCCTGCTAGCCACGGGGTGTGGCACGGCGCCCTTGCGGCAAAAACCCGCCCCTCCCTCTCCGACGGAAAAAATTCCCGATCCCGGCCCGACGGTGCATGACGAACCCTTGAGTCGTTACGGAAACCCCGAATTTTACGAGGTCTTTGGCCGGCGTTATCGCCCGTTGAAGAATGCCGCGGGATTCGCGGAACGCGGGATCGCCTCTTGGTATGGCCCTGACTTTCACCTGCGCCGCACCTCGAGCGGTGAGACCTACGATATGTATAAGATGACGGCGGCGCATCGGGTCTTGCCGTTGCCAACCTATGTCGAGGTCACCAATCTGGAGAACGGCCGCCGGGCCATCGTAAGGGTCAACGATCGGGGACCGTTCAAGGACGATCGTGTCATCGATCTTTCCTTTGCGGCGGCCGTGAAGCTCGGTGTTCATGGACCCGGCACGGCGCGTGTCGAGCTGCGGACCATCGCGCCTGGAGGCCCACCGGCGGTCCGTGCTACGGCTCCCTCGCCGCTCCATCGAACGCAAAAGCGCTCCGGGTATTATTTGCAGGTGGGGGCGTTTTCCGACATGAATAACGCGGAGCGCCTGCGCAACCATATCGTAGCGATGCTCGATAAAGGCGTTGAGATTCGGCCGGACGTCATCGCGGACAAATCCTATTACCTGGTGCATGTCGGTCCGTTGGCAACGACGGCGGCCGCAAGCCGGATTGCCGCGCGGCTTACGCGGATGGGCGTCCGGCACCATCGCCTAATCGAAAACTAACCATGCATATTTGAAATTTGGGTACTACTCCAAGGCCCCTGTCCTTCCCGGGCAGGCATAGTCTTTATCTCCCTCTCCCTTCGGGAGAAGGGACTTCCAGACTTGTTGAAGTCGGTCTATATAACATTGGTTGCGTGAGAATCTAATATGCTGTTTCCGGGTAGCATCCTTTCAGGTATGCGCCCATGAATTTGAAAACCACCATGAAAAGCTTTTCACTCTTGGTCCTCCTTTCGGTGTTATCGAACTGGGCGCATGCCGTTGAGGCGCCGGTGGCGCCCCCGCCGCGAATCGACGCCGCGGCATACGTTTTGATGGATTATCACAGTGGCGAGCTCCTCGCCGAGGGCAACCCGGACCAGCGCTGGGAACCCGCGAGCCTGACCAAGATCATGACGATGTATGCGCTCGCTCACGAGCTGCAGGAAGGGAATGTCGCCTTGGAGGATCCGGTAACCATCAGCGAGCAGGCGTGGCGCGTGGGCGGGTCGAAGATGTTTATCGAGGTCGGCAAACAGGTCTCCGTCAAGGACCTATTAATGGGCGTGGTCATCCAATCGGGCAACGACGCGAGCGTTGCGCTCGCCGAGCATATTTCCGGCTCCGAAGAGGTCTTCGCCGAGCTCATGAACCAGCACGCGCGGCGTATCGGTCTTAAAAACACTCACTTTACCAACACCTCGGGGCTTCCCGATCCAAACCACTACGCGACGGCGCGCGATCTCGCCCTCCTGTCTAGGGCGCTCGTTCGGGATTATCCGGATGTCTACGCACTTTCCAAGATCAAGGAATTCACTTTTAACGGTATTAAACAACCTAACCGCAACAAGCTCCTGTGGCGCGATGCGTCCGTAGACGGCCTCAAGACCGGGCATACGCAGGGCGCCGGGTATTGTTTGGTGGCCTCCGCGCTGCGCGACGGCATGCGTCTAATTTCGGTGGTGCTGGGATCGAAAACGGAAAAGGAGCGCGGCGCCGCAACCCAAGGATTACTCAACTATGGATTCCGGTTTTACGAAACCCATCGCCTGTACGCCGCCCATCAAGCGCTCGCCCAGGTGCGCGTATGGAAGGGTGAAGCGCAAACCGCCGACGTGGGCCTGGTGGAAGATCTTTTCATCACCTTGCCGCGGCGTCGGCATAAGGATTTGAAGGCGGCGATGCATCTCGAGCCGCGGATCGTTGCTCCGGTGGCGAAAGGGCAACGAGGCGGGACCTTGAAGATCAATCTCGGCGGCAAGGAGCTTACGCAAAGGCCGCTGGTATTGCTGAGCTCCATCGCCGAGGGGCCGCTCTATAAGCGCCTCCTCGACGAAGTCTGGATGCTTATACCGTAGTCGTTTCCCGATGCCGGTTTGCTATCTTAACGGTGAGTTCATCGCCCTCGAATGCGCGTGCGTGTCCGTGTTGGACCGGGGCTTCATTTTCGGTGACGGCGTCTATGAGGTGATCCCGGTATTCAACGGACGCACGTTTCGCTTGGAGCAGCACCTCGCGCGGCTGCGTCAGAGCTTAGAGGCGATTCGCATTCCGCAGCCTCTCTGCGAGCGCGAGTGGGCGGATCTGTTGAATACGCTCGTCCAGCGTAATGGGGGGGGCGACCAATCCCTGTACGTTCAGGTGACCCGCGGGGCTGCCAAGCGCGACCATGTATTGCCCGATGCCATCACGCCGACCGTGTTTGCGATGAGCACCTGCCTCGACCCCAAGCCCGGCCACGCGCCGGTCAGTGCGATCACCTGTGAGGATATCCGCTGGCGTTACTGCGACATCAAGGCCATCGATCTGCTGGCGAACGTGATGCTGCGGCAGCGGGCCGCCGATGGTGGGGCTTACGAAGCTATCTTGCTGCGGGACGGCCGGCTGACCGAGGGCGCGGCCAGCAACGTGTTCATCGCCGCGGGCGGTATTGTCAAAACACCGCCCAAGAGCCATGCGCTCCTGCCGGGGATCACTCGCGACGTGCTGGTGGAACTATTGCCCGCGGCAGGGATCCCCTGCGTGGAAACCGAGGTTCCGCGCGCTGAGCTTTTGGGCGCGGAGGAAATTTGGCTGACGAGCTCGGTCCGCGAGATCCTGCCGGTGACCGTCTTGGACGGGCATCCCGTGGGCAGCGGCGAGCCGGGACCGCTGTGGGCGCGGGTGTTTGAGCTGTACGAACAGTTTAAGGCGAGCAGGCGTTAAAAGACGCACTACGTTAAGCGGATGTGTACATGCGGTGCGCCGATCGTCTGTAGCGTTCTGCAACTCAAATGAGCCAGAAAATACTATCGGCGTCGAAAATCAGATTCGTCATTCCCGCGGAAAGCGGGAATCCAGCGCCGGTCTATGTACGCATGGATTCCGGCTCGGGTCCGTTTCGGCCGCTGCGCATAGGTAATTCGTAATGGGAGTTTAGTATTGCGATATATACCACTTCAAATGGATTTTTCTGCAAATTTTTTACTTTTTCTGAGGCAGGCGGCGGCGGATTGATGGATGATTCCTTCAAGTCCCGTCAACTCCCGGAGACTTCAGCCGATGCTTGACCGCGCCAGTCGATTCAGACTTCAGGCGGATATTCCTCGACGAGGGGGAGTGAAGATCGAGCATAACCTTTTGAATGTTAGCGCTTAAATAGAAGAATGACGGAAACGGTTTGCTGTCTACGCAGCCTCGGCCGCGGTGTTGGGGAAGGCGATCCCGAGTGCCGAGA
>JBIMKD010000009.1:0-2658 GCA_043673815.1 Chromatiales bacterium | reverse complement strand
TCTATCGGCTCGTGCAGCAGACACTCTTGGTTGACCCTGTGCCGTATCATCGCCTCATCCGGCCCAGCGGGTCTGCCCACAACCGGTAGCCCCTACGAGAGCGAAGTGCATACCCCACTTTTCATAATCTCTCAATCGCGCAGCGCGGCGACGGCGGCCCGGCTTTCGGCGGTGTCTTTGAAGCCGATCAGGCGGAATGCCGGATGCTGGGTGGGGCCTAGCGCCACGGGCCCGAGCGGCTCGAAGTCACTGTAGCGAGCGACGGCAATGCGCGCGGTGTCGCTCAGCACGATCGCGCCCGGCCGGTCGTGGTGGTGCAAGCGCGCCGCGAGGTCCACGGTATCACCCCAGACGTCGTACTGGAAGCGCTTGCGCCCGAGCAACCCGGCCGTGACGGGGCCCACGTGGATACCGATGAGAACCGACCAGCCATCGCACATCTCGGCCACGGCGGCGCGCAGCTCCAGCGCGCACGCCGCCGCGTGCAGGACCGGATTGCGCTCGGCCCGGTGCAGCCCGCAGACCGCGATGAGGCCGGGGCCGAGGCTCTTGATCTTGACCAGTCCGTGCTCGTCAAAGAGCCGCTCGTACGCTTCCATGAGATCTTGTATCCGGGCAACGGCCTCGTCCGGGTCGCGGCCATGGCACCACGCAGCGAAACCGTCAATGTTGCAGAACAGAACGGCCACGTTCTCATGGTGCCGGGCTCGCACGCCGCGGGTCGTCTCCCACTCTTGGGCGACCTCGGCCGGGAGGATCCCCTGTAGGATCTCTTGCGAGCGCCGGAGCGCCTCTTCAGCGGCCTGCGCTGAATGCTTGCGCTCGATGAACTGGCCGATCTGGCTGCCCACCGCCCCCATCATGGCCAGGAGCGCTTCGTCGGGATCGGCGGGATCGCGTGAGAAGAACTCCATCACGCCGAGCACCCGGCCCTCGCACCAGATCGGGAACGCGAAGGCCCCGCGCAGACCGACCTGCCGGGCGATGGGTGCGCGCGGGAAGTTCGGGTCGACGGTGACATCGCCGATCCAAGCCGGGCGGCCCGTGGCCCACACCCGGCCGGGCAGGCCCTTGCCCGGCTCGAACGTGGTGCCACGGCTCACCTCTGCAAAGGCGGAGCAATCTCCAGAGGTGCTGTGAGACGTCACAAAGCGCAGGGTCCGGACGTTCGGGTCGGGATCGACCACCCACAGGGCTGACCAGGCCCAGCCTAGTGCCTCACAGATGCTCTGGAGGATGCGAGGCGCGGCGTGGTCCAGGCTGGCGGACTCTTCCAGGGCGCGGGTGGCCGCGTGTTGGGCCATCAGGCGGCGGCTCGTCTCGGTCCGTTCGGCGAAGTCGCGCTCGAGACGCCGGTGCACCTCGCCGAGGGCGAGCGCTTTCTGGGCGCTCTGCTCGTGTGCCAGAGTTCGCTCCACGAACTGGCCTATCTGCGTGCCGATCGCCTCCATCATGGCCAGGAGATCCGGGTCGGGCTCGGCGATCTCGGCGCTGAAGAACTCCATGACGCCGATGAGGCCGCCAGCGGCTGGAATGGGGAAGCAGAACGCTCCGTGCAGCCCGACCTTGCGTGCCGCCGGTAGGCGCGGGAAGTTCGGGTCCTCTTGTACGTCCGGGATCCACGCGGACTGTCCACTCGCCCAGACCCGGCCGGGCAGGCCGACGCCGGAGGCGAAGGTCATGCCCTGGCTCATGGCGGAGAAGTCCGCCAACTGCACGGTAGGAGCGTGCCAGATGTCACCGCAGCGCAGGACCCCCGCTTCGCTGTCGATGGTCCAGAGTCCAGACCAGTGCCAGCCGAGGCTCTCGCAGATGGCCTTCAGGATGGCGGGCATAGCCCGGCCGAGCGTCTCGGACTCCGCCAGCACGCGGGTGGCTGCATGCTGCGCCGCCTGACGCTGGCCCTGGGTGGCGGTGCGCGTCGCCATCTCGTTCAGCGCGCTTTGGACCTCCACCAGCTCGTCGCGCTCAGTGGGATCCACCGGGTAAGGCTCGACATCGCCCTCCACCATCCGCCGGGCCATGCGGGCGACGCGCTCCGTGCGCTCTCCGATTCGCCGGACCTGCACAAGCGTGAGGGCAGCCAGCAGCAACCCGAACGGTACCGCGCCGAGCATCCACAGGAGCGGCCGCCGGCTCGCCTCACGCGCCTCCTTCTCGATCACCGAGGCCGCATCGGCACGGGCCAGGAGTTCTTCGCTACGGTATAGGCTGTATAACAGGAGGGCAGCGTGTACGGCCGTCAGCCCGACGATCAGAAATGCGACGAGACGGAGCTTCGCAAGCGGAGTGGCTTCGGTCCAGAACTTCATGGTCCCTTACGTGTGGATGTGTCTCGATAGAGGATCGGCGCAGCACAGCTGGATGCTATATAATAAGCAACTAACAAAGCAAGACGCGCTAAGTACCACGTTGCTATAGGCAAACCGCGTAATCACCGATTTCGAAGCGGCATCGCGTTAGCGCATGCATGATCGATTCAAGGTTTGCCGCCCCAGATCCTTGCAGAATTTCCATTTAGTCCCTTATCGCCCAAATCTTATGAGTTTTGCACAAGATTTTTTTGGTGACTTCTGGAAACCCGCGCCACTATTGGGTTTCAAGGTGATCAAGAAGTCATCCAACTTTTTGGTTCCGGCTATGCCGGGTTAGGCTTTA
>JBIMKD010000008.1:0-2077 GCA_043673815.1 Chromatiales bacterium | reverse complement strand
GTCATCGAAGGAATCTCCCGCCGTCAGGATTCGGCCGATTTCTTCCACGGTCGGCGCCTGGAAGAGCGTCGCGACCGACAAACGCCGGCCGCACGCCTTTTCGATTTCGGCCAACACGCGCAACACCAGAAACGAATGCCCTCCGAGATCGAAGAAGTTGTCGCGTATGCCGACCCGATCGATTTTCAATACCGAGGCGAAGATCGCGGCGAGTTGCTGCTCGAGCGGCGTGCGCGGCGCAACGGGTGCCGAATCGGAGCGCAGCCTATCGGGCACCGGAAGCGCTTTCCGGTCGAGCTTGCCGTTCGGCGTCAGCGGCATCTGGTCGAGCGCCACAAACGCGGACGGCACCATGTAATCGGGGAGCAGGTCCTTGAGGAAGCTTCTGAGCTCCTCGGCGCTCGCGGGCGCGCTCGCGTCGTTGGGAACGAAATAGGCCGCCAAGCGTCTCTCACCCCCATGGTCTTCCCGCGCGAGGACCGCTGCTTCACGCAGCTTCGAATGCTGACGCAGGCACGCCTCGATCTCACCCAATTCGATCCGGAAGCCGCGTAGTTTGACTTGGCTGTCGATTCTTCCGAGAAATTCGATGCCGCCATCCGCGCGATAGCGGGCGAGATCACCGCTCCTGTACAGTCGTTCATTCGGATCATCACTGAAAGGATGGGAAATGAATTTCTCGGCAGTCAACTCAGGCCGGTTCAGGTAGCCGCGAGCGAGCCCGGCTCCGGCGATGTGAAGCTCCCCAGGTACGCCGATGGGCGCCGGGTTCAAAGCGCTATCGAGGATGTACATCTCGGTGTTGGCGAGCGGGCAGCCGATCGAAATCGGCTGATTCGCTCGCACGCGCTCGGCGCTCGACCATATCGTCGTCTCGGTAGGCCCATACAGATTGCTCACAGACGCGCATCTCGCGAGCAGCTGATCGGCGAGCTCCCGCGGCAGCGCTTCGCCACCGCACAAGACTCGCAGCTTGCCGCTTCCCTGCCAGCCGGCCTCGAGCAGCAACCGCCATGTCGCCGGCGTTGCCTGCATCAGGGTGATGCGGCAATCGGCGAGGCATTTGCTCAGCGCTTCGCCGTCGGCAGCCGTCTCGCGGCTCGCCAGCACCAGTCGCGCGCCGGTGATAAGCGGCAGGTACAGCTCGAGTGCTGCGATGTCGAACGACAGCGTCGTCACCGCAAGCAGCGAATCTTCCTCGGTGATCGCAGTGTGTTCGCGCATCGCATGGAGCAGATTGGCGAGCGCGCGGTGCGCGATGCAGACACCCTTGGGCTTCCCGGTCGAGCCCGAGGTGTAGATGACATAGGCGAGCGCATCGGCATCGGCCCGATCGGCCGGGTTGTGATCGGGTTGCGCGTCGATCGCAGTTCGATCGCTGTCCAGTCGGACGAGTCTTGCGCCATTCGCGGGCAGCTCGAGCCCTTGCCGCGTCACCACCACCGAGAGCGCCGCATCCCTCACCATGAAGCCGAGCCGCTCAATCGGGTAGGCGGGATCGAGCGGCACATAGGCGCCCCCCGCTTTCGAAATTCCCAATAGACCGACAATCATGTCAAGCGAGCGCTCGACAAAGATGCCAACCAGAACGCCGGGGCGCACGCCCATGCCCGTCAAATGGTGCGCGAGCTGGTTCGCGCGGCGATTCAGTTCTCGATAGCTGAGCTGCGTTTCCCTGACGATGGGCGAATGAAATTCGATCGCGACTCGGTCGGGTGTGAGCGCGGCCTGGGCTTCAAAAAGCCGGACCATCGTCGCGTCCTTCGGATAATCAATCCGAGGTTGGTTCCAGTCGTGGATCAAGGCATGGCGTTCGGCGCCGGTCAGAAGTTCCAGCCGCGATATCTTCTTCTCGGGGTTCTTGACGATACTTTTGAGCAGCGTCTCGAAGTGCCCGACCATGCGGACGATGGCCGCCGGATCGAACAAATCGCTGTTGTATTCGAAACTGAGCTTCAGACCCTCGCTGGTTTCAATCGCATAAAGGCTCAGATCGAATCTGCTGGTTTCGCGACCCAACTCCAGGCGCTCGACCTTGAGACCGGGAAGCCGAAGCGGCACTTGCGTCGTGTTCTGC
>JBIMKD010000007.1:0-9951 GCA_043673815.1 Chromatiales bacterium | reverse complement strand
GAGGCCAAGGCTGTCTCGCTGCCGAGCGGCAAACGGCCCCTTCTTTTCATCACATCGCTGAAGGTCAATACCGACGGCACCAAGATTTCCTACCATCAGGACGACCCGACCGGACGCCGCTGCCAGACGGATCCGAGCGCTAGTCCTTGTGCGATCAACAGCATTCGCAATGCGTACCGTGATGACGACAGGCCGGTTTCAGATTTCACCGCGATACGCGATGCCGACTATCCCACGCCGAAAACCTGGCAAGTGCTGAACCCGAAAATCCTCGAAAAGGACGCCAAGACAGCAAGCCCTGTATCACCCCGGATGGTTACCTCGTGTCGATGACGGCCGACGTTGCTGTGGCTGGTGGCTTTAACCGTGTCGGCGACTGCGATCAGTCGAAATGGATCGACGCGCTCTCCGCTCCCGCAATCGTACTGCCGAAGAATTCCCAATTTCTCAGTTTCGGCGTCGGCAAGCGCAGCCTCGTGGTGGCGCTGTCAAGCAGCCCGGCCCACCGGACTGCTTTTGGCATCGTCGGCGATATAGGCCCGGCCAAAGAAATCGGTGAGGCAAACGTCGCGATGAATCGGGAACTCAACGGTCTCGCGGCCAGCGATCAACCGAAGCACCGGAAAGACGCCATCAAGCGATTCCAGGCGGGACGTTCTGCAATTCTCCTGTTTCCTGGGTCGGATTTCGTTCTTGCCCGGCCGATCTCCGGTGCCCGGATATCGGCCGCCGGTGCGGACGCCCTGACGAAATTCGGCGGCGCCCGGAAGCTTATCGATTGTATCCATACCGAGATCGATCCGGGTTTCTGACCGACTGGAGAAGTGAAATGTGGTCGTTTGATCGGATAGGGCTAACGATTTTAGCCTTCCTTTTTGTTTTGGCAGTTTCGGCCAAGGGTGTTATCGCTCAGTCTTTTACCTCTTTGACCGATCACACCCCCGTGCGTCCTTCGCCGGATCAGGATGGATTGCTGCCACCAAGGCACAACCCGGCGAGCGTCCCACCGGCCGATAAGCCGGATACGATACAGGCGAGTGCTTGTTTCAGCAGGCGGGGCGAGCCGACGCCTACGAGGGCTTCAAGGCGGCAGCAGGAATCGCTCTCCGTTGTAACTCAATACGACGCCTTTACGTGTGATGGTCTCGACTTTGAGTTTGCCTTCGATGACATCGCCCTCCACGTAGCGGCGGTTCTTGATGTAGACCAGTCTTTCCACTGGGTTCGAGGCGTAGGCCATTAGACTGACCTTGAGATCGGGCACCGCAGCTTGCACCTCGGCCGGCATCTCGACATAGGAGGGCATTTCGTCGAGCTTTGGATCCTCCGGCGGCGCTAGCACTGGCTTTTGTTCTAGCTGTTTTGGCATGGCCGCCGGCGGCGGCTTGGCGATTTCTTGCTTCTCCGAAAGCTTCGCCTCGGGAGCTTTGAACGGTGATCGCTGCGGTGATTTAAGGGCCTCGCGCATTTCGCGTTGCTGTTCCAGCGCCGGTCTATCGCGCGGCGCCTGCCGCCGCGTCGGGAGGGCGGCCTCCGCGCTAGGTGCGGCGGCGGCAGGCTGCGAAGACCGAGGCTCAACGACGATTGGCGGCGCTGCGGCCCTGGCGCTCTCGTCTTCTGCGTTTGAGCGGGCATGCGTATCGGTCGTGTTTTCGTGCCGCCATAAGAGTGCCCCGGCGACGGCCGCGTTGAGCACCAAGGCGCCGGAGATCACCCAGGGCCACCGGCTTCGGCGCGGCGCTTTTTCTCCGAGCGCTATCGAATGCAAGGTCGGCGCCTCCCGCGCCGCGCGTGCGCGCTCGACTTTCTTTAACGCTTCGAGGATGAATGACATGAGGCTAGGATTTTGGACTCGTGAGCGAAGGGTTCCCGGCCGTGCGCACGGCCGTGACTAGGTATAAAAGCGTTTCCGGGCCGATCATGCCATCGGGCGCCAGGGCATGTCGATGCTGAAACGCAATCACACGTTCCCGGAGCGCCTCGTCATAACGTCCTGGTTTGTCTACATGCGCTTTCCTGCCATCCAGTTGGTCCAAGCGTTCCCGGAGCCAAAGCACGCCAGGGCCTTCGACGCCGGGTGAGATCAGTCGATCAACGCGTTCCGGGGGCCGCCACACCACCGTATAATAGCCGTTCCACAACGGCTCGATGGCCGCGCGCGGATAGGTTCCGGTCTTCCGATCGATGGTCAAGGTAACTTGATGCCCATCTAGTCCGGTGACAGTAACGAACCGCGCCTCGCCTGCCTTTAAGAACAGCCCGATGACCGCGGGCAGGTCGAATGCCCGCAGACTATCCCAACCACCCCATCGGGACAGGCATTGCAGCCCGTGTTTCGGCGCCGAATCGCACGGTGCTTGCGTGACGCCGGAACCGTCGCCCACGCCCCATAACAATAACATGCTTGCGAGGGCGGTATCACGATCGGCGCGAATACCGGATTCGCCGAGCCATGGGACCAGCGTCTCGGACAGCTCGCGCCGTGCGGCATTTTCGCTTTCAGAGCGACTCGCGCTTTCGTCTGTCGCGTCGGTTTTCTTTCGATCCGAACGGCCCGCGATAATGCCTGTGTCAGCCGGTTTTAGCGCCGCGCTGGCGGGAGTATGGTATTTAGACACCGGCGCCTTCCACCCGGTGTCAAACGCAGGGATGAACCACCAGGCAGCGCTGCCGGCACTGGCAAGCGCCGCCACGGCGGCGAGCCACCGCCAGTGCTTGATCGTGATCGCGGCGCCCTTGACCTCGGCCACGGCTTTGCGCGCCGTTCCCGCTGTGACGCTGCCCTGATTGCGCACGAAGGCCCCGAGCAAGGCGCGATCGCAGTAGACATTGATTAGGCGTGGAAACCCTTGCGCGGCCCGGTGGATGAGACGGCCCGCGCTAGGTTTGAATACCTGTTCGCCAGCGCCCGCGATCGCCATGCGATGGGTGATGTAATCCGAGGTCTCCTGTCTTGAAAACGGCAGCAAGTGATAGCGGGCCGAGATGCGTTGCGCGAGTTGCCGCAGATCGCTGCGCGCGAGGATATCGATCAGTTCCGGTTGCCCGATTAAAATGATCTGCAGAAGCTTCCTTTTTGTGGTCTCGAGGTTGGTGAGCAACCGCACTTGCTCGAGGACCTGCGGGCTCAGGTTTTGGGCCTCATCAATGATCAGTACCGTCCGCCGTCCCTGTGCGTGCGCATCCAATGCGTGGCGATAAAGCGCATCGACGAGGAACTTTTGGGTGGCATTTTCTCGTGAGTATTCAATCCCAAACTCATCGCAGATCGTGGCCAGAAGGTCGATGTCCGTGAGTCTCGGATTTAGGATAAACGCGACCTCTACTCCGTCCGGTAAGCGTTCGAGCAGGACACGGCAGAGGGTGGTCTTGCCGGTCCCGATTTCCCCGGTCAACTGTACGAACCCGCCGCCTTCTTCCAGGCCGTAGATGAGATGCGCGAGACCTTCGCGGTGGCGATCGCTCAGGTATAGATAGCGCGGATCGGGGGTCAACGCGAAGGGCGGCTCTTGAAGATCGAAATGCGCCAGGTACATCGGGCCCCGCTCCGGGGTAGGGTACCAAAATGATAACGTATCCAGACAAGGATACGCGAGCCAAGCGGGCGAGAGAAGAACCCATGCGCGGGGAGCACGGGTTTTCACAGCAGGTACGCAGTGCGGGCTCCACCCTGGCCGTGCACGCGCGGGGTTGTTTGGCCATGGCGCACGTGATGGCGAGCCGCGGGCTTCGCGCATTCGGTACACCACTCCCTGGTGAGGCGGGGACTGTCCTCCTTAGAACCTCCTGGCCACCAAGCAGATCCTTATGCTCAGCTCGCTTACCGTCCTTGGCCCCTGTTTGTCTCTCACTACCGACACTTCCCGTGTTCGTGAGCTAACATATCCGCCCCGAAATTCACCTCAAAGCCTGAGGGGACACCAGTTCACGCGGTCCGCACCGCGTACCCGAGATCCAATCAGCAATCGCCGCGCCAGGTATACAGATTGATGATCGGCGGAATGGAATAGCATAAGGCAGGCTTGACGCACCGGCGTCCAAAGCGTTGGAACTTGACATACCGCTCTAAGTCTACAACGCTTTAAGTCGGTATCGGGTGGATGCTTGCGTAGTGTGTGGGAATAAAAAATTCTTGACTCTTGCCCTTTTGGGCGTCCTTGGCCCGTTCCCTGCGCTCGGCATCGAGCTTCCCGACTTTGGCGATTCCGCCTCCGCCTCGGTGTCACCGGAACAGGAGCGGCGCCTCGGCCGCGGTCTCTTCCGGCAGTTAAAGCGTCACGAAAGGCTCGTGAACGACCCAGAAATCGAGGCTTATGTTCAATCCTTGGGTTCGGCGCTCACCGCCCAGGCCGAGAACGCGGCGCATAACTTCGAATTTTTCTTGGTAGGCGACCCAACGCTGAACGCGTTTGCCGCCCCGGGCGGTTTTATCGGAATCCACACCGGACTGTTATTGCACACGGAGACGGAGAGCGAGCTAGCCGGCGTGGTCGCTCATGAAATCGCGCACGTGACCCAACGCCATATGGCTCGTACCTTCGAGAAAGCCTCCCAGCTCAGCATCCCCATGGCGGCGGCGATGCTGGGCGCGATCCTGCTCGGCACTCAGAACCCGGAAGCTGGCCAGGCCGCGTTCGCGGCCATTGCCGCGGGCAACGCCCAGTATCAACTCAACTTCACGCGCTCCCATGAAGAAGAAGCCGATCGGATCGGCATGCAGATTTTGGCGCAATCGGGATTCGATCCGCGCGGAATGCCGTCCTTCTTCGAGCGTATGCAGCGCGCGAACCGGCTCACCGACAATGCCCAGTTACCGGAATTCCTGCGGACTCACCCGGTCTCGGTGACGCGCATCGCCGACTCCAGAAATCGCGCCGAACAGTACCCGACAAAACATCACCGTGACAGCCTCGCTTTTCATCTGGTGCGGACCAAACTCCGGTTAAGTGCATTGGGGCAACCCGCGGCGGCCGTAGCCTATTTCGAGCGGCAGCTAAAATCGGGCCTGTTTTTAAACGCCGGCGCCGCGCGCTATGGGTATGCTTTGGCGCTGACCGAAGCCGGCAACTACCGCGAAGCGCGGCGGCAGCTAGAGCAACTTCGGCACGCCGATCCCGAGCAGACCGCCTACCTCCTTGCGGCCGCGCGGCTGGCGCTCGCCGAGAAGCGGCCGGACGAGGCGCTATCGATCTACGGCGAGACGCTGAAGCTCTACCCCAACTACCGCCCCGCGGTTCTCGGACAGGCGCAAACGCTGCTCACATCGGGTCGGGCCGAGGAAGCCCGCCGGGTGCTGCGCAACTACGCCCTAAGCCACGAGGTGGACAGCGCCTACTATGGGCTCTTGGCGGAAGCGGAAGGAAAACTCGGGGCGGAAGTCGAAGCACAGATCGCGCTAGGAGAACAAAGTTACCTGGCCGGCGAGACCCACTTGGCGCGCGATCAACTATGCTTCGCCCGCCGCTCACCATTGGTCGATCACTACCAGCGGCAACGCATCGAGGCGCGGTTGAAGAACATCCTCGGCGATCTCATCGAGGAACAGGAAGCCGAACGAGAGGAAAGCGCTCTCGGGCGCATCGGACGGAGCCCCGAGGAGCTAGACCCGGCGCGTCCTTGCCCGGGATGATTTCTGCTACGATCGACCTCGCTGTTTCCGTTGGCGCGAGACGCGCGCTACCATATGCTTACACCAGCCGCAAGCGCACTCGTACCTCACAATGATGCAATCGAGCACCGAAGACCTCCGCATCACGGAGACCCGCGAGGTCCTCGCACCCGCGACGCTGCACGCCGACCTGCCCGTTACCGCCGCCGCCGCGGGCACCGTGCTAAAAGCGCGCGCCGCGATCCAGGCCTTACTGGGCCAACGGGACAACCGGCTGCTGGTCATTACGGGACCCTGTTCGATCCATGATCCCGACGCCGCGCGTGACTACGCCGCACGCCTGAGACGCGCGCTGGAAACCCACGCCGAAGACCTTTTGATCGTGATGCGCGTCTATTTCGAGAAACCGCGGACTACCGTGGGTTGGAAGGGTCTCATCAACGATCCAAAGCTCGACGGGAGCTTCCGGATCAACGACGGCTTGCATATCGCCCGGCGGCTGCTACTGGATCTGGCGGAGATGGGGGTACCCGCCGGCACGGAATTTCTCGATCCGATCAGCCCGCAGTATTACGCCGATCTGATCGCCTGGGGCGCTATCGGCGCGCGCACTACCGAAAGCCAGGTGCACCGCGAGCTGGCCTCGGGATTGTCCTGCCCCATCGGCTTCAAGAACGCGACCGATGGGGGACTACAGATCGCGGTGGACGCGATCATCTCGGCGCGGAATCCGCACCATTTCTTGGGCGTGACCAAAGGCGGGCATGCGGCCATCCTCTCCACGACGGGCAATCCCGACGGGCATATCATCCTGCGGGGAGGCCAACGCCAGCCGAACTACGATGCGGGGAGCGTCGATGCGGCCGCGGCACTGTTAGCGAAGGCAGGGTTACCGCCCCGCATCATGATCGATTGCAGCCACGCCAACAGCGCCAAGAACCACGAGCGCCAAGTACAGATCGGCCACGAGATCGGTGCCCAGATCGCCGCGGGCGATCGGCGGATTTTGGGGCTGATGATCGAGAGCCATCTGGTGGCCGGGCGTCAGGATCAGACGCCAGGCCGTCCACTGGTCTACGGTCAGAGCATCACGGACGCCTGCATCAGTTGGACCCAGACCGAGGCGCTCCTCGAGGATCTGGCCGCGGCGGCGCGCCGGCGGCGCGATCGCACGGGCGAGTATGGCATGGTCACGGCGAAATAACTCCAAAGCTGCTTAACGGGCACCGCGTTCAAAAGGGCCCCGATGACAGCAGGCTGCGCGCATAGACGTCCCACAGTCTTCCGAAATAAAAGACCCCGAAGCGCGTGAGAGCGGAAGTGCGATCAGCGAGCGTCGGCCCTTCGGCGCGAAAGGTCGCGAGTTGCTTGAGAAAGGCGATCATGCCGACGCGCAGGATCCCGCTCGCGAGCACTTCAGCGCTTCCCTCCTCATCGCCCAGCACCATGCCACGGTAGATCTTCGTGAACAGCACCGTGGTGTCCCCCAGGACATCGACGCCGGCATCGTCATGGAGATCCTTGAACCCGCTCAGCGTCAGCGGGTTGCCCTCCGCATCGTCAAAGAATACCCGATAGGTCACCTTCTTTCGGGCCGGATCCCCCTCATCGACGAATATGTTGAAAGCCCCTCGACTGATCGGCCGCCGTCCGCCGAGGCGCTCGCACACGACGACGCCCGCGATCGCCGCCTGGTGCTCCGGCATCGTAATAAAACGGTTCACGCCGTCGACGCGGATGCTCATGTGCGCATCCACGCGGCACTCATCGGCGCGCCCCTGGTCAAAACCGTCGCGGTAGTCGGTTGCGCCGAACCCGACATAGCCTGTGACTTCCTCGCTAAACCGCAGGCTGGTCTGGGCCGTGTGGACTTCGGCGGGATAGGCGTCCCCGCGGCGATAGCTTACTCCGTTTGCGCGGCACCATGCGCGCCCGGCTTCCACCCCGCGGTTGACTGCCTCCGCAGTGCGATCCTTGCTGAAGTTGAGAAGGTAGTGGAGCGGCACCTCTGCCTTCAGCTCGCGCACCGTAACGAACCGGCCGAACTCGCCCTGCGCACCACGCACGATGGCGTCGTTGCTGTGCCCGATGCGTGCCAGGACCTGCTTGTAGCCACCGTTCGCGGTGGCCTCGAAAATGCCGAAGAAGTTGCCGACGAAGCCGTCGAACCATTCGCCGCGCTGACTCGTGGTCCAAATGATCCACAACTCGTCGGCGCCGCGCCGGATCGCCTCCTCGATGTTGCTCGCCGTATTAAACACGGCGTCGATATAAGTATCGCCGTCGATATGCACCGGCGGAAACCACATCGGCAGCGAGGCGGCGGCGACGAGAAAATCCTCCGTCATCTCGGGCGCCGTGAGGGGTCGCAGCTCGTGCTTCGAGAAGTTGTAGACGTTAAAAGTCGCTTCGCGCCGGCTCCCGCGGATTTGCTCCCAGTCGAGGCCCCAGGCCGGGAAGACCTTCTGACGGTAGGCGTCGAGCTCGAAAAGCGACTCGGCATAGACGAGCCGCGCGAGCTGTGACCAGTTGACGTCGACCCCAATGATCGGGTCGAGGTTACGCCAGTTGTCGGCGATCTGTCTGCCGTTCATTCCCTGTGTCCACATGGCGAGATTGAAGCAGGCGGCGCTCACGGCATCCCCGTGATCGAATTCAATGCCAGCCTCGTCGAGCCACACCTGTAACACACCGGCCTGGAAAGCGATTTTTACGCCTCCTCCTGCGAGCATCAGTGAGCGTTTCGGCATTGGAGCCTCCTGCATGCAGCTTGGACGGTTGTCGCCGATCTTGCGGAAGATTACCTGGAAGACTATATCAATCCTAGCACTGATTTTCTCGCTGACGATAGTTATGTAACTTACTGAAGATTAGGCGCTATCGCTCGGCACCCGGCCGGCTAAGTTAAAAAGCTCGCCGTTCACCGCATAAATGGGGTTGGATCTTCTGCCTCCAGAGTGACTGAGTCGCTGATTGCGAAGTCTCCACCGCAGCGACACCTGCGCGTAAAAACTTTTCGGATTTCCGCGAAGTGCAGGCTGCCGAACAGGCCATCGGCTTCGCCGTTCGGCCCTGCGGTGAAGTACAGGTAATTCGCACGGCCTAGGCTCGCGCCGTTGCCGAAGGCGAGGCCCCAGAGGCCATCGATCTGGATGGCCTGGCGATCGCGGCCGCGTAAATAGCCCCTCTGCCGCCCGCTCTTCAAGCCGAAGGCCGCGAGCGTGCCGCCGACGATGAGCCGCTTGGAGAATGGGCCGAACCCCTCGGGGGCCACGGCCATGCCCCAAGGTGCGTTGAGCCTCCGGCTATGACCGAGCGTGCGCAGGTGCCGGCCGTCGAGGTCGAACTCGGCGATGACCCCGAGCCCCGGCCCCTGCGCCTCCTCGACCGGATCGGCGGTGGTCCTGGCGTAGGCGACGAAGAGGCCTTGTCTCGCACCACCGTCGATCTCGTAGTCCAGGAATTGGATGTTGAAGGGCGCGAAATCCTCGGGCACATCGGCAGGACGCGCAAAGGCGCCGCTCGGGATCGGCTGGTAGGCGCCGTCGAAGGCGTCGATCCGGCGCAGGCCGAAGTTGGCGGCGTAGAGGCGGTTGCCGGAGGAAAAGGGCGTGATCGCGAGTCCTTTGTACACCGATCCTGAAGGAGCGCATGCGCTCTGGCTGGCTCGATCCGGTCTCGGCCCAGCACTGGAGATTCCCATCCTCGGTTACGACGAGGAACCGGCTCGGGGCCGCGATAAGGGTACCGGTGAAGCTCGTGCCCGAACATGGGAACTCGTCCGAGCCGCTGAAGACCTGGCCGGTCGGCGTCGGTGATTGTTCGGGCGTCGCCGGCGCCGGCTCGACTAGAACGGTCTTGAGGGCGTCCTGGAAGAGCGGCGTCGTATCGGTATCACCGACATAGGTCACGACGGTCCCCGAATCGGTGTTGGCGATCCACCAATGCCCGCCCGCCCCGGCCGGACGCAAGGCCAGACCCCAGGCGTTCAAGACGAGGTCGTTTCGGAGCGTCTTCCGACCGGGCTCGAGGCGGGTGCGGTACTTGTCATGGAAGTTGGTGATGACTTTTTTCCGATCATCAACATAGTCGTGTCTCCTTGGGTTTTGATTTGGTTCAATGACGAATGTCCTGGCAGCTCCGGTCCAACGCCTCGCAGGGCATATGCGCCGGTAGTTTTTCGGCCGCCTGCTGCATCGCCCCGCACAATGACTGGAAAACGTGCGGCGCGAGCTTCAGGCTCAGCGGCCCGATGCGCAGGTGGAGGACCTGGCATTGCGGGCACAGCGAGATGCCGCAGAATTCGTTGTTGGCGAGGTCCAGAAGTTGACAGGCTGGGTGGG
>JBIMKD010000006.1:0-45142 GCA_043673815.1 Chromatiales bacterium | reverse complement strand
GGAGCGCCGCGTCATGCTCCCCGTATGCCAGTGTTCCAACTGACGGCCGGTCAGGAACACGAAGGGATAATCGTGATCGGGAAGCTCGGCGGCTTTGGTGTAAGCCGCGGGCACGAATCGGCCTTTACCGCTCTTGGTGGGAAATCCGTCTTGAAACAGGATGGGTTCACCGGGGTCTCCTTCCTGTTCGCAGGGATAGGTGACCGAATCCTCTTTCTCCAAACGCTCCCAGGTGATCCCGGCCATGCTGGGACATGCCTTGCGGATCTCCGCGAAGACTTCGGCCGGGCCGGAATAGGACCAATCGAGACCCAAGCGGCGGGCCATTTCTTGAATGATCCAGAGATCCTGGCGGGCATCGCCCGGCGGATCGATGGCTTGGCGGCCGAGCTGCACGCGCCGGTCGGTATTGGTGAAGGTCCCGGTCTTTTCCGGGAAGGCCGAGGCGGGCAGGACCACGTCGGCAAACCCCGCGGTTTCCGTGAAGAAGATATCCTGGACCACCAGGTGGTCGAGCTCCGCGAGCGCGCTACGGGCATGGTTCAGGTTAGGGTCGGACATCGCCGGGTTCTCGCCCATGACATACATCCCCTTGATCTTACCCTCATGGACCGCGTGCATGATCTCGACCACGGTCAAGCCGGGTTTGGGATCGAGCGCGGTTCCCCAGAGTTGTTCGAATTTAGCGCGCACGCCGGGATCGGCGACCGGCTGATAGTCGGGATAGACCATCGGGATGAGTCCGACATCGGACGCCCCTTGCACGTTGTTCTGACCGCGCAGAGGGTGCAAGCCTGTCCCGCGCCGGCCGATCTGGCCCGTCATGAGCGCCAAGGAGATGATGCAGCGGGCGTTGTCGGTCCCGTGCACATGCTGGGAGATCCCCATGCCCCAGAAGATGATAGCGCGCTCGGCCTTAGCATAGAGCCGCGCAACCTCCTTGATGGTTTCGGCCGGGATCCCGCAGATGGGCGCGACCTTCTCGGCGCTGTAGCCCTCAATCCGCGTCCAGAGATCATCGAAACCCTCCGTATATCTTTCGATGAAGGTCTGGTTATGGAGGCCCTCCGACACAATCGTGTGCATCATGCCGTTGAGCAAGGCGACGTCCGTGGCTGGATGTAATTGCAGGAAATGGGTCGCATGCAGGGCGATGTCCGAGCCGAACGGTTCGATGACGACGAGCTTCTTACCCGCGCGCGCGGCGTTCTTCATGAAGGTGGCGGCGACCGGATGGTTGGCATTGGGCCGCGCGCCGATGATGACGATGACATCCGCCTCGACCCCATCGGCGACTTGATTGGATACGGCCCCCGAGCCGATCGTCTCCAGCAACGCGGCCACCGAAGAGGCGTGACATAAACGCGTGCAATGATCGACATTGTTCGTCCCGAACCCCGTGCGCACGAGCTTTTGGAAGAGGTAGGCTTCTTCGTTGCTGCCCTTGGCGCACCCGAACCCCGCCAGCGCCTGCGGGCCCACTTGGTCGCGGATGCGGCGCAAGCCGCCACCGGCGCGCTCTAAGGCTTCTTCCCAGGTCGCCTCGCGGAAGTATTGATAGACTTCTTCGGGGAAGATGAGCTTCGGCGACTTCGGTATCCCGTCGCGCCGGATCAAGGGTTTTGTGAGCCGCTCCTTATGATGGACGTAGTCGAAGCCGAAACGTCCCTTGACGCAGAGGCGTCCGTGATTCGCCGGGCCGTCGCGCCCCTCGACGTAGTAGATCTTATTGTCTTTGACATTGAAGGTGAGGAGACACCCGACGCCGCAGTAGGGACAGGAGGAGGCCACCTTCTTGTCGGAACGCACGAGGCCCGCATTCTCGGCCGGCATGAGCGCGCCCGTCGGGCAGGCTTGCACGCATTCCCCGCAGGCGACGCAGGTGCTCACGCCCATCGGATCGTCGAGGTCGAAGACGATTTGCGAGTGCGAGCCGCGGAAAGCATAGCCGATCACATCATTGACTTGTTCTTCGCGGCAGGCCCGCACACAGCGGTTGCATTGGATGCAGGCGTCGAGATTCACCGCGATGGCGGCGTGGGAGAGATCGGCACGGGGTTGCTGGCGGCCGGGGAAACGGGACCGCCCGAGGTCCAACCTTTCTACCCAGTGATCGAGCTCGGAACGCGGGGTATAGGGCGATCGGCCCTGGCTCGGCATGTCCGAGAGCAGCAACTCCAAGACCAGTTTTTGCGAATGTAGCGCCCGCTCGCTCGCGCTCGCGACCTCCATGCCGTCCGTGGGTTTTCGGCAACAGGAGGGCGCCAGGACCCGTTCGCCCTTGATCTCGACCACGCAGGCGCGGCAATTCCCATCGGGGCGATAGCCTTCCTTGTAGCACAGATACGGGATCTCGGTCCCAAGCCGTATGGCCGCTTGCAGAATGGTCTCATCGGGCAACGCGTCGACCTCGCGCCCGTCGAGCTTGAAACGAATGGTCTGTTGTTCCGACACGACCTTTAGATTTGCCGCCATTAATTAAGGTTCCTCGACAGAATCTATGGGCATTCCGTTAACTCCCTCTCCCTCCGGGAGAGGGCAGGGGAGGGGATTTCAACCAAGGCAGCGCGAATACTCGCCAACACCGCCTCAGGATCTCCAAGCACTTCATGATTCCAAAATCGAGGCACGCGATAACCCAATACCTCGAGATATTCACTGCAAGTCGTTCGAGACCTGCTCGGCATGCTGGCCACCATCGACCTCGATGACAACTTTGGGGAGGAGAGGAAATCCACGAGGGTCCAAGGATCTCTTGACGTCGAAATTTGACTACCTCGAGCCGTCGAGGGCAATCGACTCCACAAGCACCGCTCTGCCTCCATCGAATCTTCCGTAGTACCTGGGCCAGATTGTTCATCGGTCTTTCTATCCCCTCACCCCAACCCTCCCGAAGGGAGAGGGAGTTAACCGTGGCGCCTTCTCGAAATCTCGAACCCGTAAACTCTTGGGCGAAGCCCGAATAAACAGACCCGGATTATCATCCGAATCATTGCCGGACCGTCTATCCACTGACCACAAACTCTGCGGAAGAGCCTTAATTGAACTCCTCTGGAAAGTATTTCATCGCGCATCGGAGCGGGTTAGGCGCGGCTTGGCCGAGACCGCAGATGGACGCGTCCTCCATGGCGCGCGCCAATTCCTCCAGCAAGGCGTGATCCCAATGGTGCTTTTGCATCAGTGCGACCGCCTTCGCGGTGCCGACGCGACAGGGGGTGCACTGGCCACAGGACTCATCGGCGAAGAAACGCATGGCGTTGAGTGCGGTCTTGCGCGCACTGTCGTACTGCGACAACACGATGATAGCGGCCGATCCGATGAAGCATCCGTAAGGTGTCAAGGTATCGAAATCGAGCGGGACATCTCCGAGCGACGCCGGTAGGATACCCCCCGACGCCCCGCCGGGGAAGTAGCCGTAAAATTCATGTCCCGCGAGCATGCCGCCGCAATACTCCTCGATCAACTCCCGCATCGTGATGCCCGCCGGGGCCAGATAAACCCCCGGCGTCCGCACCCGCCCGCTGACCGAAAACGAACGCAAGCCCTGGCGGCCGTGGTGGCCCTGCGAGGTGAACCATTCGGGGCCCTGCTCGATGATGTCGCGCACCCAGTGCAGGGTCTCCAGGTTGTGCTCGAGCGTCGGGCGCCCGAAGAGCCCCACCTCTGCCAAGTAGGGCGGACGCAAGCGCGGCATGCCGCGTTTGCCTTCGATCGATTCGATCATGGCGGATTCCTCACCGCAGATGTATGCCCCCGCGCCGCGGCGTAAATGAATCGGCGGAATGATGCAGGGCGTGTTGCGGCGCAGTTTTTCGAGCTCCGCGGTCAACATCGTGCGGCAACCCGCGTATTCATCGCGTAAATAAATATAGACTTCCTCTGCCTCGATGGCCCAGGCGGCGATCAAGGTGCCCTCGAGGAAGCGGTGCGGATCGCGTTCCAAGTAATAGCGATCCTTGAAGGTACCCGGTTCGCCTTCATCGATATTGATCGCCACCAGACGCGGCTTGGGTTGGCCGCACAGGATGCGCCATTTGCGCCCGGCCGGAAAACCGGCCCCGCCCAATCCGCGCAGATTGGAATCTTCCAATGCCTTTATGACGCTCTCGACATCGCGCTCTCCGTTGACGCAGGCCGCCAAGAGTTTGTATCCGCCGTGTACGACGTAATCGTGATAGTCGATCCCGGCGGGCGGTATGGCTTCCGTTTGCTTCTCGGCGATGGCTTTCTCCACGCTGTAGGGGGAGGCCCATTCGATCGCGTGGGTGCCGACCACGGCGACCGGCGCCCCGCCGCAGCGTCCGACACAGGGCGCCGTTGTAACGCGCAACTGCGGCCCCATGCGGCGCTGCAGATCCATGATCAATTCCTGAGCGCCGAACATCTCGCAGGTGACCGAGTCACAGACTCGCACGGTGAGCGGGGGAGGAGGTATATCGTCCTCCTTGACGACATCGAAATGGTGGTAAAAGGTGGCGACTTCGTAGATCTCGGTGGTCGGGAGGTTCATCTCTTTCGCGAGCGCGACGATATGCGCCGCCGAGATACAATGATGGCGATCCTGGATCTTGTGTAAAAACTCGATTAGGAGATCGCGACGCCTCGGGGTGTCTCCCAGCAACTCGCGGATCTCGGCGAGCGCCTTCGGTTCGACCTTGCGGCCGCGCCGCCGGCCCTCTTTTTCGCCCTTGCCTTTAATGAGTAATGCCATTGTCTCCTCAGAGCCGTCCGTTCTTCACAATATTATAGCCTGAACGAATATCGTAACTGCTGCCGTTGAAAACACGTAGATAACTGATATTAACACTCTCATTGTCTAACCTCCTTAGTAGTTAATTCGGCTATACCTCAATGGGCGGTAACGCCACCACGCAGGGGCCCTTGACCGTTCCCGATTCCTTACCGCAAGGGGCATACCTACGTCGATGTGAGGGTCTACACCGAGTTCGAGGGTGCCGGCCAAGAAGGGGATTTCATCTAGCTCTTCGCTGGTTCTGCGCCAAGCGGCAGAGGTGACGACGCCTTTGGTTTAGACCAAACAGCGCGCTCTTTGAAAGGCGTCGCGGAAGTCCAGGTAGACTGGTTGCTCAGCCTCGAGCATGGCTCGCAACAAGGCCTGTTGCAGCTTGTATTTCACGTCCCCGACCGCGAGCGCGCCGATACCGACTGCGCCTTTCGATGCGGTGGCGTACTTGAGGGGTGCCCCAAAGTCCTTAATTTTAATCCCTTCGATGCCGAGTGGCGGTACGGCATTGACGTCACCGGCCACTTTGAGCTGTCTCGCATGTGCTAGCACCGCTGCGTTGAGGACTTCGATCCCCGCTTTAGCGGTAGAGAACACAACATCGGTACTGGAGAGCAAAAAGGCCTTATCGGCGTCCGAACTGGCATAGGTAGCGCGGACTGAACATCCGCACAGGTGATTGTACTCGTTGGCTACGGCTAGGGCATTATCGCTCGACAGGTGATCCACGAGCGTCGTCTGTGCCCCGTTTAACGAGGCGATCACGCCCGTGGCGATCCCTACCGGTCCCGTGCCGCCAAACGCTACCGCGCGACATTCGTCCAATTTAGCGCCGTGCTTAGCATTAAGCTCCCGCTCGACGCAGGCGACTAACGCAGCAGCCGTGGTAAACGCACCGCTGGGATCGGCCAATACCGAGACTTGGAAGGGCGGAACCATCGCCTTTCGCGCAGCGGCCAGCATGGCCATCGCAAGTCCGATGTCGCGCCCGCCGATAAAGATTGCGGTCCGCTTTACGCCCGCCGGACCGCGGGAAAAGATAGCGTCCTGTACCAACCTGTGTACACGATCGAGCTCGACATTATTGTACGGGACGACCACGTCAAAGCCGGCGTCGGCGGCCATATTGATATCGAAGGGGCTCGTATGTGGCATCGGATCGAACATGTGAATGATGGTTCGTTTGTCCATAAGTTCTTATGCCTTCATTTAGTGGTAGCGCTCACGACTCGACTTCGGTAGCTAGGTATATGCCAATATGTAAGACGACCGCAGCGCGGGTGGAGCCGTCTATACTCGTTCTTGCGGAGGTACTTTGGCCGAATCCAATCCTATACATGTCGCTCCTTGATACAGTTGCAAACCGCAACACTGCGTAGTTATCTGCCACAAGTATAAGCCAGTCGTTCTATTAGCGAACGCCTGCCTCAGATCACTTGGGGTGATTCATTAAAGGCTCTTGTATTTGACTTTGTTCGAGCATCGAAGTCTTGAGCAATCAACTTGGCGCACTGGTACGGTTCATGCCCTTGGGCATTCGGCTCTCTGAAAAACTCGGGTTTATCGCTTGGAGCAAGGCCATCGCGATTGGCTACTGGGCGGCGACGGGGCGGACCAGGCGAAGCGACACCTGCAGATGTGCGTATTCTGCCGCGGGCAATCCATGTTTACTCAGGAGGGGGAGCATTCATGAAACAGCGGACCCTGCAGATCTGTGAGCTGGCCGATCCAGAGACCCGGGACGGGATCCGAGCCGATGCCTATCACTCCTTGGCCATGCTGTTAGTAAAGCCACCCTCTGTAGCTGTCCTCGCCTATTTGCGGGAGAGCGATGATCCGGAAAGCGATGACGGTAGCCTAGTGGCTGCCTGGCGGGCATTGAAGCAGGCCAGTGAGCACGCTGATCTTGAGACCTTGGAAGAGGAGTTCCACGCGTTGTTTTTAGGACTCGGATGCGGAGAACTGGTGCCCTACGGATCGTGGTACCAGACCGGTGCGCTGATGCGCACACGGCTCGCGATGCTGCGCCGGGACCTCTCTGCCCTGGGCATCGAACGACAGCCGGGGGTGAGTGAACCCGAAGACCATGCGGCCGCGCTATGTGAGACCATGGCGCTCATCATTAGTAGCGATAGTGAGATACCGATTGGGTCGCAGAAGGTATTTTTCCAGGATCATCTCGGGCCGTGGATGGGTAGTTTCTTCAGGGATATGCAAGTGGCCAAAGCTGCGCATTTCTACCGAGCTGTCGGACGATTCGGTGCAGCCTTCATCAAGACGGAAGAGTGTTATCTGGGAGAACCCTATGACTAGACACAGGGATAAAGGGGGCTGGGGCGCCGTCGGGCCTTTCTGACAAGGATAGCGGTTCTCGGCGGTGCGGCTGGGCGTGTCGAAGTTGTGCCAGCGGTTCCCGGTCTACCGGGCTTAGGTGGGGACTTGGTTTTTAGTAGCGACTGATTCAAGGCTGTAGCGGTAAGAGAAAGAGGTGGAACATGAATGACAACGTGGTAATCATTGGCGCCGGCCGCACGGCCATCGGATCCTTTAGTGGGTCTTTGTCCGGCATACCGGCCGCCACACTGGGCGCGAAGGTGATCAGCGTGCTGCTTGGCCGCGCTGGCGTCAAACCCGAGGAGGTGGATGAGGTCATCCTGGGGCAGGTGTTGACCGCCGCCGCATGGTATGAACGCGGCTCGCCAGGCGGCGATCCTTGCGGGTCTTCCGCATGCGGTTCCCTGCATGACCATCAACAAGGTTTGCGGGAGCGGGCTCAAGGCCGTTGCTTTGGCGGCTCAACATGGGAACAGGCCCGATCCCGGCGACCCAGAGATGCCTCAAAAAGGCCGGCTGGAGTGTCGAGGATCTGGATATCATCGAGGCTAACGAGGCCTTTGCCGCCCAGGCCATCTCAGTCAACCGCGATCTCGGATGGGATCCAGAGAAGCTCAAGGTGAATGGGGGCGCCATCGCGCTCGGCCATCCCATCGGCGCCTCGGGTGCCCGCGTGTTGGTGACGCTACTTTATGAAATGAAGCGACGGAATGCGCACCGGGGCTTGGCGACCCTGTGCATCGGAGGGGGCCAGGGTGTGGCCCTGGCAGTAGAGCGATAATCGTGTGGAGGTAGAAACATGAAAACCAACCACCAAGGCAGAATTGCATTAGTTACCGGGGGCACTCGCGGCATCGGGGCCGCCATCTGCAAGCAGCTTACGGACTCCGGGGCGCGGGTTGCGACCAACTACCGTAACGAAGAGGCAGCCCAGAAATGGTTGAGCGAAACCAAGTCCCAGGGCTACGAATTCAAGGCTTACCGCGTTGATGTCTCGGGTTTCGAGGGCTGCGGAACGATGGTCGCGCATATCGAAAAAGAATTAGGCCCCGTCAGTATTCTCGTCAATAACGCTGGCATCACCTGGGATGTTACGCTGCGCAAGATGACCAAGGAACAGTGGGACACCGTCTTGCGCATCAACCTCGACAGCGTTTTCAATGTCACGCGGCAGGTGATTCAAGGGATGATGGATTGCGGCTTCGGGCGTATCATCAACCTGTCTTCGATCAACGGCCAGAAGGGTCAGATCGGCCAGAGCAATTACACGGCGTCTAAAGCCGGCATGCATGGCTTTACGATGTCCTTAGCCCAGGAGGTCGCAAGGAAGGGGATCACGGTGAATACGGTGCCCCTGGTTACATCGCCACGGATATGGTCATGGCGGTGTCCGAGGATGTTCGCAAGCAAGTCATCGCCCAGATCCCGGTCGGCCGGCTCGGCACCGCCGAGGAAGTGGCCTACTTGGTGGACTTTCTGGTCTCGGACTATGCGGGGTTTATCACCGGCGCGGACTTCGCCCTCAATGGCGGTCAGCACATGATGTAGCGCATGTGATGGCCTTTGCGCCTGATGGGGTCGCATTAAACCAGTGGCGGAAGCCGCTCGCGGAGAAAATTTGTTCACCCGCAAGGGTCATGATGTGGCAAAACCTTAACGAGACCGCTGCATGAGTGTTGCTGCTAACGAGCTACGCTCCGCAACCCCCGGCTTGTCGAGTCAGTTCGCCAAGAAACTGCTCATGCAGGTCGGTGCATTCCTGAGCCTCGCGATCGTCTGTGTCGCCCTATGGGTCACCTACCGCACCTTGCATGCGATCCAGCTCACGGATGTGGTTGCGCATGTGCGGGCGCTTCCTGCCGCAGCGATCCTCCTCGCTTTTGCTGCGATGGCCGGGAGCTATGCCGCCGTCACCGGTTTTGATGTCGTGGCGCTACGCCACATCGACCGTCCGCTTCCCTATTCGTGCGCCGGGCTCGCCGGTTTTCTCGCCTCGGCGTTTGGCAACAATCTCGGCTTTGCGGTGGTCACCGGTGGGGCCATTCGCTACCGCATTTATTCACAGGCAGGATTATCTGCTCTTGAGATCGCGGGCGTGAGCGCGATGTGTACACTGACGGCCATCTTGGGCATCGGCTTCATCCTCACGCTTTCGATGCTATTCGGCGCGGGGAAAGTCGCAGAGTCGGCGCTGCATTTGCCGCCCTCGGTGCGGCACGTGATGGGCGGGGTAATGCTTACCGTGATGGTGACTTATATCCTCGTTGCCATGATCCGTCCGATAAACATTCGCACCCAGAGTTGGTCGCTCAAGCTTCCCTCGGCTAAAACGACCTCCGCACAGATCGCCCTTGCCACGATCGATCTGATGCTGGTCGGCACGCTGATTTATGTCCTGTTGCCGGCGCACACAGGCACGAACTTTTTCCTCTTTCTCGGCGTATTCGCGTTGGCGCTCGCGGCCGGGGCCGTAAGCAACGTCCCCGGGGGCATCGGCGTTTTCGAGTCGGTGATGTTACTCGGCCTCCCGGAAGTGGCGCCGGCGGCGCTTCTTGGTGCCATGCTGTTGTTCCGCTGTATCTACTATCTGGTACCGCTGGGACTGGCCGCCGTGATGCTGGCGCTGCATGAGGCCGCCATGCAGCGAGATCGGATCGAGCGAGCGCGGGATACCGCCTGGGACTGGTTGGCCGAGCTCGGGCCGCAGGTGATGGCGCTCATCATCATCTTTTCCGGCGTCGTGCTGCTCTTCTCGGGGGCTGTCCCGGTGCCGTCGGAGCGCCTGGCGGCCCTGCAGGGTTTCCTTCCGCTCGCGGCCCTGGAAGCTTCCCATCTATTCGCCGGGGCCGCCGGACTCGGGCTCATCATCGTGGCGCGCGGCCTTTCCCTCCGACTCTATTCGGCCTATCGTTTTGCCGTGGTCCTCCTCGCGATAGGCGGTTCGGCCTTATTGCTGAAGGGCCTGATCTACGAAGGCGCCGCGCTCATCGCCGTCATCCTCATCGTGCTCTTGAATACGCGCCGGGAGTTTCAGCGCCAAGGCTCGCCCTTCGACCAGGGCTATCCGGCCGAATGGGTGTCTACACTAACGGCGATCCTGGCAGTGATGGTTTGGCTCGGTCTGTTCTCTTACAAGCCGCTTGAATACTCCCATGCGCTCTGGTGGCATTTCGACTACGCGGCGGAGTTCCCCCGCTTCCTGCGCACGACCGTGGCGGTGTGGGCCCTGACCGGCGGTATAACATTGTTCTATCTGCTGCGGCCGGACCCCATCCCGGATCGGCCGCACGCGGCGAGCCTCGCCCAGGTCCGGCACATCATCAAACAGGATCCGAATACGCGGGCGAATCTCGCCTTACTCGGGGACAAGCGATTCCTTTTCAGCGATTCAAGCCGGGCCTTCATCATGTATCGCGTCCGCGGCAAGAGCTGGGTCGCCCTCGGAGATCCGGTGGGTCCGAAGCGGGAGCACGAAGAGTTAGTCAGGATATTTCGAGCGCTTTGCGATCGGTACGGGGGCTGGCCGGTTTTCTATTTAGTCGATGGCGAGAGCTTGCCGCTGTATGTCGATCTCGGGCTATCGCTGGTCAAGCTCGGCGACGATGCCCGCGTCCCGCTGGAGAGCTTTTCGCTCGATGGAGTCGAGCGGGCGGAGCTTCGCAAGCACCATGATCGCGTTCTCGAGCTAGGCGTCAATTTCGCGATCGTAAATTCGCCTGAGGTGCCGGGGTTGCTACCGGAATTAAAAAGGGTTTCCGACGACTGGCTCGTGCAAACGAAGAGCACGGAAAAAAGCTTCTCGTGGGGGATATTTTCTCCTGATTATATGGCCAATTTCCCCTGCGCGGTGGTACGTAAGGATCAGCGGATCCTCGCTTTTGCCATCCTCTGGGTCAGCGCCGACAAAGAAGAGCTGGCGCTCGATCTCCTGCGTTATCAACGCGACGCGCCCGAGGGGATCCTGGAGTTCATGGTCATGGAGCTTATGCTCGGCGGACGGAAGCGAGGCTATCGCTGGTTCAATTTGGGCATGGCGCCGCTCGCGGGTCTCGAACGCCATGCGCTCGCTCCTCTTTGGCAGCGTGTCGGAGTGATGGTGTATCGCCAGAGTGAGCATTTCAGGGACAGTGCAAGCCATCGCCGGTTCGCAGAACAACTCAACCCCGTGTGGCGACCGAAATACCTTGCCTCCCCCGGGGGGCTCAAGACGCCGCGGATCCTGCGCGATGTCGCGAACCTCATTGGCCGCGCCAAAGCCTGACATCGCCGTGAACGGGCGGACGGAACTAAAGCTCGATTCCCTGAGCGCTCTCTTCCCGCTGGGTCTGATGGCCTTCCCTGCTTGCCGCCAAGAAATTACTTAAACTTGGTTACAGCGATCGGGTTTTTTAGGAGCGGAGAGGGAGTGGATGAATCGTGTAACTTGAGTGTTGATAGGAAGGCCGCGACGGGAATTGCGGCCTACATGGTAAACGAAGGCCCGACCGCGCGGCGCGCGCCTGCCCAGTCGGCGCTTGCGAGCGGTGCGGGTCGATAAAGGTCAGGGACGCAACAGGGGGTTTCCACCATGGCGGTGGTTTCGGATCATAAAGAATTTAAGCTCGGCCCGGCCGTCGCAGCGCTTGGCGTCGTCTACGGTGACATCGGGACCAGCCCACTTTATGCTTTTCGCGAATCGTTGAGCGCGCATGCGCTTAGCCCTACCCGGGCCAGCGTGCTTGGCATTCTCTCACTCATCTTCTGGGCGATCCTCATGGTGGTCACGGTGAAATACGTCGTTTTCGTCATGCGCGCCGATAACAAGGGGGAAGGCGGTATCCTGGCGCTACTCGCGTTGGCCCTGCGATCGGCGGGGAAGTCACCGGGCACGCGCCGCTTCTTGATGGTCACCGGATTACTGGGCGCATCCCTATTCTATGGGGATGCCATCATCACGCCCGCTATCTCCGTGCTGAGCGCGGTGGAGGGCTTGGAAGTGGCAACACCCTTTTTCAAGCCTTACGTGATCCCGATCACGCTTGTGGTGTTGATTGCGCTCTTCGCCGTCCAGCGTCATGGCACTGCCCGTATCGGCAAGTTCTTCGGCCCGATCATGACCCTGTGGTTTACGCTTCTGGCAGGCATGGGCGTCTGGCAGATCCTGTCGTACCCGCAGGTGCTGTCGGCGATCAGTCCGACCTACGCGGGCGAGTTTGTGACGCGGCACGGTTACGCGGCATTGCTCCCATTGGGAGCAGTCGTTCTGGTCGTCACCGGGGCGGAGGCCCTGTACGCCGACATGGGGCACTTTGGCGCCAAGCCCATTCGGCTATCCTGGTACGGCCTGGTCTTGCCGGCACTTCTGCTTAACTACTTTGGTCAGGGAGCGCTGGTGCTGACAACCCCAGCGGCGGTTATAAATCCGTTTTTCTTGATGCTACCGGAGTGGGGGCAATTGCCACTAGTCATACTGGCCACCGCCGCCACCATCATTGCTTCCCAAGCGGTGATCTCCGGGGCATATTCGCTGACCCAACAGGCTTTGCAGCTCGGTTATCTGCCGCGCGTTGAGATCGCGCACACCTCGGAAGCCGAACGTGGCCAGATTTATCTACCGGCGGTGAACTGGACGCTGCTCGCGGCGATCATCGGCCTGGTGCTGGGGTTTCAGTCGTCTAGCAATCTCGCAGCGGCCTATGGCATCGCGGTCATCAGTACGATGCTCATGGACACCTTGCTCCTGTTTTTTGTCGCACATCGTCATTGGCAATGGGATCGGCTCAAGACCATCCTCTTGATAAGTTTCTTCCTCCTGGTCGATCTGCTGTTCTTCAGCGCGAGCACCTTGAAGATCGCAAAAGGGGGGTGGTTTCCTCTCGGAGTCGGCGTAGTGGTCTATACCGTCATGTCCACTTGGCGCGCGGGTCGCACGATCCTGTTTAAAACTCTCTATCCCAAGGCCCGCTTGCTGGAGGAGTTTCTCGCGGGCTTTTCAAAGGCCTCACCTCCGCGTGTGCCCGGAACCGCCGTGTACATGACGGCCCCGGGCGAAGGCGTACCCCACGCCCTGGTTTATAACCTCCGGCACAACCAGGTGCTGCACGAGCGGGTGATTCTCCTCACTATTCTGGTGGAGGATGTGCCCCGCATCGACCGTGATGATCGTTACGCGTTGCAAAGCCTAGAGCATAATTTCTACCTCCTTACGGCGCGCTTTGGGTTTATGGAATTCCCGGATGTACCGAAGTTACTGGACGAGTGCCGGCCATTTGGACTGAAGTGCGAAATCAACGAAACCTCGTTCTTTCTCAGTCGCCTGCGGGTGATACCGACTGGAAAGCCAGGTATGGCCTTATGGAGAGAAAGGCTGTTTGCTATGATGCTGAGAAATGCGGCGCATGCCACGGACTTTTTCAGGATCCCAACCCACCGGGTAATGGAGCTCGATCTGCGGTTAGAGATTTGAGCAGGCGAGGACTTCTTTTAAACACCCCTGTGAGCCACCTCTTCAAACCCAACGGCACGGCGAATTGTCGGATATAACCGTAAAACAACCGCTCGACTAAAGCCTATGAGTACCGCCCCGGACGAATTACGCGAAAGCCGAGGCCTGTCGAATCGGTTCGCTAAGAAACTGCTCGTCCAGCTCACTGCATTCCTGAGTCTCGCAATTGTTTGTCTCGCGCTCTGGGTGGTGTACCACACACTGCAAGACATCCAACCTTCCGATGTGCTGGAGCAATTTCGTGCGCTATCGTTCTCATCGGTTCTGCTGGCGTTCTTGCTTGCTGCTGCCGCCTATTTTGTTGTGACCGGCTATGACGTGCTGGCCCTGAACCACATTGACCGTCCTCTGCCCTACCGGCGCGCGGCGTTTGCGGCCTGTCTCGCCAATGCCTTCGGTACGAATCTAGGGTTCGCGGTCGTCACGGGCGGAGCGGTCCGATACCGTATATATTCTCGCGCGGGCCTGTCAGCGTTGGAAATCGCGGGTGTAACGACGATGTGCGCGCTCACCGCCACGCTGGGCATTGGCTCCCTCCTCACCCTTGCCCTGTTATTCGCAACCGGCGAAGTCGCGGATTCCGCTATACACCTGCCGGTCGCGATACGGCGCACGCTGGGCGGGCTGATGCTGGCATTCATGGCGGTCTATATCACCGTGGCCATATTTCGCCCGCTGAGCATTCGCACCGAGAGCTGGTCTCTTCGGCTCCCCTCGGCTACAACCGCCGCGGCGCAGATTCTCTTGGGCGCCTTCGACCTGATGCTGATCGGTTCGATTATTTATGTCCTTCTGCCTGCACACCCCGACATGAGCTTTCCGTCCTTCCTCGGCGTATTCGCCTTCGCCATGATCGCGGGGGTCATCAGCCATGTTCCCGGTGGTATCGGTGTCTTCGAGTCCGTCATGTTGCTTGGTCTACCGCACGTGCCTCCGGCGGCGCTCTTAAGCGCCATCCTATTATTCCGCTGTATTTACTATCTGGCCCCCCTGGGCCTGGCGGCGGTAGCGCTCGCGGTCCACGAGGCAAGCTTGCAACGAGCCCGCTTCGAGCAGGTGCACGATACGGCGACGGATTGGCTGGCCGAGCTTGGACCGCAGGTGATGGCGTTGATCGTTATCTTCGCCGGTGTCGTGCTGTTCTTCTCGGGCGCCGTACCGGCGCCGCCGGATCGGCTTGCGTTGTTGCAAAATCACGTGCCCCTACCCGTACTGGAGGCTTCCCATGTGCTGGGCGGTGCGGCCGGCCTCGGACTTATCATCCTGGCGCGCGGTCTTAGTTTGCGGCTCCATGCAGCCTATCAATTGGCTGCCGGGTTGCTTGGGATAGCGGTCACGGCGCTGTTACTAAAAGGGCTCATCTACGAAGGCGCGATTTTCTTAGGCTTCATTCTCGCCGTGCTGCTAAGCACGCGCTCCGAATTTCCGCGTGAAGGCTCGCTCCTCGACCAAGGCTATCCTACGGAATGGAGTTCCACCTTGCTGGCAATGTTGGCGCTGACTGTTTGGTTAGGCCTGTGGTCGTACAAAGCCACCGACTATTCTCATGAGCTTTGGTGGCACTTCGACTACACCGCGGAATTACCGCGCTTCCTCCGCACCACCGCGGTGGTATTTTTTCTGGCCGGCGGTATCGCGTTGATCAATCTGCTCCGGCCCGATCCTATTCCCGACCGACCACAGACCACCGGCCTCGATCAGGCGCGTCGTATCGTGAGGAAAGATCCGAACAGCCGCGCGAATCTCGCGTTGCTCGGCGATAAGCGCTTTCTGTTCAGTGACGCGGGTAACGCCTTCATTATGTACCGCGTCAAGGGTAAGAGTTGGGTGGCGCTTGGGGACCCCGTGGGCCCCGGGCGCGAGCATAGCAAGCTCGTCTTTATGTTTCGGGAGCTTTGCGATCGCTATGGTGGCTGGCCGGTATTTTATCAGGTCGATTCCGCGTATCTGCCGCTTTACGTGGATCTGGGGTTATCGCTGCTCAAGCTTGGCGATGACGCCCGGGTGCCGCTTGAGACATTTACTCTGCGAGGCTCCGATAGAGCAGAACTACGCAGAGGCCACGATCGCGTTTTCGCGGAAGGTGTCAATTTTGCCATCGTAAAGTCCGCCGATGTACCGCCCTTGATTCCAGAGCTTAAGCGGGTTTCCGATGACTGGCTAAGCCACACGCGGCAGCCCGAGCGGGGCTTCTCGCGGGGCTTCTTTGATCCTGCTTATGTGGCCAACTTTCCATGCGCGGTCGTCCGCAAGGATGATCGCATCATCGCCTTCGCCGTCCTGTGGATCAGCGCCAACAAAGAAGAGCTGGCTTTGGATCTCATGCGTTATCAGCGCGATGCTCCCGAAGGCATCGTGAGATTCATGGTGATGGAGCTGATGCTCGGCGGTCGGACTCGCGGCTATCGCTGGTTCAATTTAGGATTGGTGCCCCTCACTGGCTTGGAGCGTCATGCACTTGCGCCGCTTTGGCAGCGAGTAGGACGTATACTCTATCGTCAGAGTGAACATTTTCGAGACAGCGATAGCTACCGCCAGTTCGCCGAGCAGCTCGAACCCCTATGGAGCCCAAAATACCTGGCCTCGCCCGGTGGCTTCAAGACGGCTCGTATTCTGCGCGATATAGCGAGTCTCGTGGCCCGGCCCGAATGAGAATAACAAGGATCCTGATCGGGTTGGTCGTCATCGCGTGGTTGTTCGCCTATTTCATGTTCGATCTCGGTCAGTACTTTACGCTTGCCTATTTTCGATCGCAGCACGCCGCGATACATGCCCAGTATGTCGAACACCCTTGGTATGCCGCTCTGGTATTCACCTTGATCTATATTCCCGTAGCGGCGACCTCCCTTCCCGGTGGCGCCCTGATGACCTTGGCTGCCGGGGCGTTCTTTGGGGCGCTGTGGGGGACCGTAGTCATATCCATTGCTTCGACAATTGCCGCCACCATCACCTTTCTCGGATCCCGGTTTTGGTTCCGTGACCTTATTCAAAACAAATTTGCTGACAGCTTACGCTCGATAAATTCCGGCATCGAAAGGGACGGTGCCCTGTATCTTTTCTTGATTCGGCTGACGCCGTTATTCCCGTTTTTCGTGGTCAATGTGGTGATGGGGCTGACTCCCATCCCGACATTGACATTCATCTGGGTTAGCCAGGTGGGAATGATTCCTGTCATCGCCATCCTGGTCAATGCGGGCACCGAAGTCGCCGCGCTCGACGATCTCAGTGGGTTATTGTCGCCGGGCTTAGTAGCATCGCTGATATTTCTCGGAGTACTTCCGCTGCTCGGCCGCAAATTTACAACGCATCTAAGAGCCCGAAGACTGTTACGCCGGTTTGCCAAACCGAAACAGTTTGATTGCAATTTGATCTGTCTCGGTGGGAGCACGGCGGCTATCGTTGCTGCCAACGCTGCTGCCTCGATGAAGGCAAAGGTTGCGCTGATCGCGCCTCCGACGAACCCAGGCAGCGCGTCCGGTTACGTTCCGTCCAAAGAGTTGGCCCGCTGCGCGCGATTTTTGTTTGAGGCGCACCGAGCCCACCAACGGGGCATCCGTTCGGTGCGCAGCTCTTGCGATCTGGCTGATCTCGTCGCTGAGGTACAGCGTCGCATAGCGGACGATCGGCGTCATGAGGCCGAATGGTGCTCGAAGCAGGGGATCGCATGTCTTTCCGGTGAGCCGATGATCGTATCGCCCTATGCGGTGAAAGTGCATGATCGCACGTTGACGACCCGGAACATCGTGATTGCAACCGGCTCCCGAACGTCCATCCCGCTCATCACGGGCATAGAGAAAACGAAGTATTACACCGCGGATACCCTATTGGCGTTGCGCGCGCCGCCCCGGCGCTTACTGATACTCGGAGGAGGCTCAAGCGGCTGCGAGCTCGCCCAACTTTTCGCCCGCCTCGGATCGCAAGTCACCGTGATCGAAGCGCAGCGGCGCCTTCTGGCAAGTGAAGACGTGGAGGTTTCAGAGTTGCTGCTGCGGCAGTTTCAACGGGACGGAATCGATGTTCGCTTCGGTTGCCGCGCTCAGGAATTTACCGTGACCGAATATGGCAAAGCACTGGCTTATTCAGGCACTGGAGATGCACAGCGGGTTGAGTTTGATGCGCTTATCGTCGCGTGTGGGCGGATTGCGAACACACGCGACATCGGCCTCGAAACGTTGGGGATTTCGGTCAGCGATAATGGAACCGTCGATGTTGACGAGCACCTACAGACAATATATCCAAACATATATGCCTGTGGCGACGTAGCGGCACCGTTTCGGTTCACTCACGAAGCGATGGGCGAAGCATCGTATGCCGCCTTCAATGCGCTGTTTCGCCTTAAACGGTACAAAGTGAACTACTCATTAATGCCCTGGTCCACACTTACCGATCCCGAGATCGCACGAATTGGAATCAACGAACAGGAAGCCGCAACCCGTGCTATCACGCATGAGACCGCCCAATACGGTTATGACGAATCCCCTGGCCGCCTCATGGTAACCCACGAAGGCGAAGGGCTAATAAAGGTGCTGACCGTGCCGGGTAAAGACAAGATCTTAGGTACCACGATCGTCGGTCCCAACGCAAGCCAATTAATCACCGAATTCGCTGTTGCGATGGCCCACGGTATTGGTCTCAGTAAAATGCGTACGACGAGAGCGCCCTACCCCGGCATTGGGGGTGTGCAGCGTCAGACGACAGTTCCGGGGTGGGCCGTGAGCGGGCAGGGGCCGATCTGGCTCTCGCGATCGATGGAGCGTTTCCATACCTGGCAGCGCGGACCGGCGATTACCCCTTGATGCTGGTTTTACTACTATCCACGGGTTAGTGGTGTTCTGTATGCGCCCTGGCCCTGTACCTCTATGTTCTCGAACCCCAACGCCATGTTGACGCTCAAGGAAAATTGCATTCTTTACCAACGTGGCTTTGACAGACGACAGCGACGTTTGGTGGGAGGGTATGAATGAGGCGCCACCCGCGTGTCGAAAGCCCTTTAGGTTGGGTGCCGCCTTACGAGGAACTCACCTGGGAAGGCTTGGACTTTCCGATAGAAAAGTTCTCCGAGATCATGAACATCGATCGCGAGCGGGCGCGACAGGAGGCCAACGACCAAGAAGAGCTCTTTACCCGGTTCGGCGATCACCTACCAAGGGCGATGGAGTTGGAGCGCGAGCTCCTGTTGTCGCGTCTCTATCACTCACCTCCCGTTTGGGAGGTGAGACAGGCCAGCATGAGCGCGGGCTGACAGGTCTTGAACTGGCCCTCCGAGTACGGGTGTCATCTGATATGTGCGACCGGCTGTGCTGGTCACGCCGAGATCGGCCAAGGCGTGGAGGATCATGGGTGGCTAGCGCTTCGGTGCCAAGACGCCCGATAGTACGTTCGCTCATTTCGACCTGTTGCTTTTTTTACGTAGAGACCGTCTGATCCTCTGCGGTTACCGCCGTGATCAACCCCTGGAGCAGGGCGTTGGGCGAGGGCGGACAACCCGATACCACCACATCAACGGGGATCACGGCGCTCACCCCCCCGAGGCTCGCATAGCTGCAGCCAAAGATCCCGCCATCGCGCCCGCAGTCGCCGACCGCCACCACAAGCTTCGGGTCCGGCATCGCTGCATAGGTCCGCTTGAGGGCGGTCTCCATATGTCGAGATACCGGGCCCGTGACCAGGAGCAGATCCGCATGGCGGGGCGAGGCGACGAATCGAAAACCCAGCCCTTCCAGCATGTAATACGGATTGTTGAGGGCATGGATCTCGAGCTCACAGCCATTGCAGCAGCCGGCGTCCACGTGCCGGATGGCGAGGCTATGGCCAAAATGCTTGAGCGCCGCGGCCTCGAGCCTCTGGGACTGGGTGCGAAGACAGGGGTCGGAGGCTGGCGGCACTTCCGTAATGATGCCCACACGCAGCGTGTCTCGGAGGATCCTATACATTGTTTACGGTTCTGGGTCTACAGATCGTGCCCGCTATAGCTTAGGTTGAAGGATTTATTGATCAGGGGAAAATCGGGGACGATGTTTCCCAGGACTGCGTATTCCAGTGCTGGCCAAAGCACCCAGGAGGGGTCCTGGGGATGGCAGCGATCGATGCGATTGTCGTCATCCGCACGTACCCAGGTGAACACCTCCCCGCGCCAGCCTTCCACCCAGCCGAAGCCGCAGGCGTAGGGCGCGGCCACATTGAGCGGCGCCTGGACGGCGCCCTCGGGCAAGCGCGCGAGGATCTCTTTCTGGAGACGCAAGGATTCTCGCAACTCGCCGAAACGCACCGCGACCCGCGCGTCCACGTCACCGTCTTGATGCGTGCACATTTTCACCTTGAGCCTGTCGTAAGGCGGCAGGGGGCATTGGACACGCAGGTCGCAGCACTGGCCACTGGCGCGGCCGGCCACGCCGATCAAGCCCAACCGTGAGGCAAGTTCGGGCCGGATCTGCCCCGTATTCGCCAGCCGGTCTTGGAGGCCCGCGTGCTCTTCGTAGATCTCCTGCAACCGGTCGATCTCGCCGAGGAGCGACTGGGACTCCTGCTCGATCAGTTCGACCCCATCATCGTCGAAGTCTCTGGCGAGACCCCCCGGCGTAACGACATCCATAAGGTAGCGATGCCCTGCGAGCTTGTGATTGATGCGCAGCACTCCTTCCTTGAGCCGGCTGAATTGGGCGAGACCGAAGGCGAGTCCCGCGTCGTTGCCAAGCGCCCCGAGGTCACCCAAGTGGTTGGCGATGCGCTCCCGCTCGAGACAAAGCGCGCGCAGCCACGCGGCCCGCGGGGGTACGTTGCTCTCCGTCAAATGCTCGATGGCCAGCGCATAGGCAAAGGTATGGGCCACCGTGCTATCACCGCTGATGCGTCCCGCAAGACGGGCACCGGTCATAAAATCCATGGTTTCGAAGCGCTTCTCGATACCCTTGTGCTTGTAACCCAGGCGCTCTTCCAGCCGCAGGATCTTCTCCCCCACCACTTGAAAGCAAAAATGACCCGGCTCGATGACACCCGCATGCACGGGCCCTACCGGGATCTCGTGCACCCCTTCGCCTTGAACGCGTACAAACGGATAGTCATCGGGGGTGCCTGCGAAGCTTTTGGGAGCGGGAAAATCTTTCCGCAGGGGGAATTGACCCGCGGGCCAGGCGCCATGACGGAGCCAGGGTCTACCGTCCGCAAGCCCCCCCACGGCGCCCACGCCTAAGAGATCATGGATCGCCCGCTCCATGCGCGCGGCTGCAGGAAAAAGACCGGAGAGACTCGGAAAGGTCTGAGACGAGGTCAAATCGTCCGGCACATCCAGGCTGATCCAAAGCAAACCCGGCTTCACGATAAATTCTGCGTGCACCTGAACATAAAACGCCGCATGGACGCTGAACCGAACTGACGGCTGCCCACGCTCCATACCGGCTACCTGGCATAGCGACAGGTTATCTGAGCCCCACAAGGCGACCAAGCGCCCCCCCTTGGCCTTTACGTTTGCCGCCACCGTACGGAAGTTCTCCTCGTCCACCACCGCGTGCCATGCAAGTAAGATTTGGTCCAAACCGATCCGTCGAATCCTGGGCAGCTTTTCGAGCTCGTCGAGTCGCATGACTTATTTACCCTATAAAGCACGCGGCCTGGTGATACCACTCGGTGAGAAAGCGGGGGATGTAGAGGCCGAGCAGCAGCACCAGGGCCATGTGTGTGAAGACCGGCAACAGAGCCGGCGGGTGTGGTAAGGTAGGTGCGTCCGTGGCGCCGAACACCATGGGCTGCACCTTGCCGAAGATGGCGGCGAATGCGACCCCAAGCGAGATGAGCAGAATCGGCGTGGCCCAGGGCTGGTCATGCATCGTAGTCGTGATGATCAAAAACTCGCTGGTGAAGACGCCGAAGGGCGGCAAGCCGAGGATGCCTAGCGTACCGAGCGATAGCCCCCAGCCCACCGTGGGGCACTGTTGGATAAGCCCGCGAATGCGGGCCATCTGTTGGCTCCCGGCGATCTGGGAAGCATGCCCGGCGGCGAAGAAAATGGCGGACTTGGTCAAGCTATGCACGGTCATGTGGAGCAGCGCCGCGAAGGTACCGATGGGGCCTCCCAAGCCAAAGGCGAAGGTGGTGAGTCCCATGTGCTCGATGGAGGAATAAGCGAACATCCGTTTGATGTCGTTCTGGCGTGCCAGGGAAAACACCGCGATCACCACCGAGACCAGGCCAAATCCCATGAGCAGCCGGCTGCCGAAGGCGGTACCCAGGGCCCCGTCCACCAAGACCTTGGCACGCACCAAGGCATAGAGGGCCACGTTCAACAGCAGCCCCGAGAGCACGGCAGACACCGGCGTCGGCCCTTCCGAGTGGGCATCCGGTAGCCAGTTGTGTACCGGCGCGAGCCCTACCTTGGTCCCATAGCCGATCAACATGAAGATGAAGGCGAGGCTCAGCACCCGAGGTTCCAGGCTCGTGCGCACCTCGTTGAGATGCGTCCACAAGAGGGCGGTGCTGCCCGTGCCCAGGACCTTCTCCGCCGCGAAGTAGAGCAGGATGGTGCCGAACAAGGCCTGAGCGATGCCGACACCGCACAGGATGAAATACTTCCAGGCCGCTTCGATGCTCGCCGGCGTCCGGTAGAGACTGACCAGCAGCACCGTGGCGAGGGTAGCGCCTTCCATCGCCACCCAGAGGACCCCCACGTTGTTGGTCAAAAGTGCGAGCAACATGGTGAACATAAACAACTGATACATGCTGTGGTAGAGGCGCAGCCTACGCGCGGTCAGCCGACCGTGGTGTTGCTCCACCCGCATGTAGGGGCGCGAGAAGAGTGCAGTAGTCAGAGACACGAAGGCCGTCAAGACCACCAGGAACACGTTGAACGCGTCCACGAAGAACTGCTCGTACAATACCTTCATCGGACCCGTTCGCGCGACCTGCAGGGTGAGCGCACCGGCGGCGAAAAAGGTGAGCGCGCTCACACCGATGTTAAGCGCCGCAGCGACTTGCCTATGCCCCAGAAAGGCCAACAGCACCATGCCGGCGAGCGGGATGCCCAGTACCAGGTACAAGAACATGTTACCGCTCCCGTAGCTGTTCGAGATGCGTGAGGTCCAAGCTGTCGAAGGCTTCACGGATATGGAAGAAGAAAATGCCCATGATGGCCGCACCGATCAGTACGTCAAGGGCGATTCCAAGCTCGACCACCATGGGCATGCCGTAGGTGGTGCTGGTGGCGGCGAAGAAGAGCCCGTTCTCCATGGCGAGAAAACCAATGACCTGGGTGACTGCCTGGCGGCGGGTGATCATCATGAGAAAGGAGAGCAGCACCGAGGCGAGCGCGATCCCAATCAAGCTCTTCGTGACCGTGCTCGCCAGCGCGGAGATGGGGGTCGCGAGCCCGAAGGCGAAGATCACGAGCACCAATCCCGAAAGCATCGTGGCCGGAATATTGATGAGGGCCTCGAGCTCTCGAAGTAGATGGAGGCGCACCACCAGCCGGTGTAGGACATGAGGGAGGATCCAGACCTTGAGCAACAAGGTAAGGATGGCGGAATAGTAGAGATGATCTTGTCCAGAGACCGCTGCGACGGTGGCGGTACTCAAGGTGAGCACCAGACCCTGGCACGCGAAGAGGTGGATTAGGGCCAGGATACGCCGCTGCGCCAGCATGGCAAAGGCGACGAGGAGTAGAAAGGCCGCCAGCACATGGACCAGTTGCGCAGCTAAGGGCAGTGCGGCATAGGGTGTGGGCATCATACCTCGAGCATGAAATGGACCAGTAAACCGACAGCCGCGAGTAGAAAGGCGGTCGTCAGGAACTCCGGGGCACGGAGCAACCTTAGTTTCGCGAGCACGGTCTCGAGAAGCGCGAGTCCCATCCCGGCGGCGAGGAGCTTCGCAAGGAGCGCGAAGCATGCCACCGGGAGATCCGACCAGTGGCCGTCCTCGGCGATCCCCCAGGGCACGAACAGGGCGATGCCGATGGTGGTGTAGACCAGGAGCTTGCTCGCGGCTCCCCATTCCATGAGCGCTAAGTGGCGGCCGGAATACTCGAGCAACATAGCCTCGTGGATCATGGTGAGCTCGAGGTGGGTCGCAGGGTTGTCCACCGGGATCCGGGCGTTTTCCGCGAGCAACAGCAAGAGGTAGGCAATAGCGGCAAAGGCCATGCTGGGATAGAGAACGAGCTCGCGGAAAGCGATGTTTTCGACGATCGTGTTGAGCGCGGTGGAGTGGCTGATAAGCGAGGCGGTGAAGATTGCCATCAGCATGGCGGGCTCGGCGAGGAACGCGATCAACATCTCGCGCCGGGCGCCCAGGCCCCCGAAGGCCGTGCCGACGTCCATGGCGGCGAGGGCCATGAACACTCGGGCCAGGGCGAAGAGGCCAACGAGCGCGATAGCGTCCGCGGCCGGGGCAAAGGGCAGGTCCGTGGCCAGCACCGGCACGATCCCGCCCGCGAGCCACATGGCACCAAAGAGGATGTAAGGCGTACCGCGGAAGAGGAACGAAGCATTGTGCGCCACCACCGCCTCCTTGGTAAAAAGCTTGCGCAGGTCCCGATACGGTTGCAGGATCCCGGCCGCGCGGCGGTTCTGACACCACGCGCGTAGGCTATTGACCCAGCCCAGGAACAAGGGGGCAAGCAGGACCACGAGGAGCGATTGCAGGAGTTGTGAGAGAGCGCTTGCTAGTAGCATCAAGGTCACACCAGGGCGAGGAGGACGATGAGGGTCACGAAGCTGTACAGGAGGTAGATGGAGATGCGCCCGTGCTGGATCCTGCCAATCTGCGCGGACACCGCCTCGATAAGACGGGCAAGCGGTTGGTACAACGAATGCCAATGCCGATCGTCGATATGGAGCTCGAAGCTCGGCGCCGGATCGTCCGGGGCGGGCAGGCGCCGGCGCATGAGGAAGATGGGGGCGAAGACATGCCGGATCGGCTGGCCGAAGGCATCGGCCGTATCCTGCATCCGGGCGGTCTGGGCCGGAAAACCGCAATCCCAGGGGTCGCTGCGGCGCAACCGGCCGTGATAGATGTAGCGCACCGCGAAAAAGGTCAGCGCAACGACCGCCATAACGACCCCACAGAAGATCGCGGGACTGTAGCTCGCCTGCTCTCGGCTCACGGGGATGAGCCAGAGCCAGCCGGCGGTCAAGGTCTCCTGATTCAATCCGTGACCGGTCAAGGATTCGCTCACGGTGCTCAAGGGCCGTATTAACCAGAGTGGAAACAGGCCCAGCAAGAAACAGCCCGCGGCCAACCAAGCCATGCCGGCGCGCTCCGCAAAGCCCGCCTCCCGGACATCCTCGGGTTTGATCCGCCGTGGCCTGCCCAGGAAGGTGATCCCGTAGACCTTGACGAAGCACATGGCCGTGAGCGCCCCGGAGAGCGCCAGCACCGCCGCGGCGAGCGGAATGAGGCTGCGCAGCGCGCTCTGTTCCAGCGTGAACGCCTGCAAGGCCGTCTGGAAAGTGAGCCATTCGGAGACAAAGCCGTTTAAAGGCGGCAAGGCCGAGATCGCGAGCGCCCCGACGAGGAAATACACGGCCGTATGAGGCATCCGATGGATGATCCCGCCCATCGCGTTGAGGTCCCGTTCATGGGTCGCGTGCAGAACCGCGCCGGCGCCCAGAAACAAGAGTCCCTTGAACACCGCGTGATTAAGCGTGTGGTAGAGGGCGGCCACGAGTCCGAGCACCCCCGGCAACGCGTGTCCCGTACCGAAAAAGATCAAGGAGAGCCCTAGGCCAATCAGGATAATCCCGATGTTCTCCACCGAGTGATAGGCGAGCAGTCGCTTCAAGTCATGCTGCATGAGCGCGTACAGGACACCGAAAAGCGACGTGGCGGTGCCCACGAGCAACACGGCCAGCCCCCATTGCCACTGGATGTGGCCGATGAGATCGTAGGTCACGCGCACCATCCCGTAGATCGCGGTCTTCAGCATGACCCCGCTCATGAGCGCCGAGACCGGCGTCGGCGCGGCAGGATGGGCGTCCGGCAGCCAGACATGCAGGGGCAGCATTCCCGCCTTGGCGCCAAACCCGATGAAGGCGAGATAGAAGGCGACCGAGGCCCAGAACTCGCTCAACGGCGCCTGTCGCATGGCGGCGAAGGCATAGCCCGCTTGTCCCGCACCCCCATGCAGGACCCCGAAGCTCAGCAGAACTGCCACGGCACCCACATGGGCCATGAGCAGATAGATAAACCCGGCCCGGCGGTTCTGTTCCTCGTGGTGTTCGGTGGTCACGAGGAAATACGAGGAAACCGCCATCACCTCCCAGGCCACCAGAAACGAATAGGCGTCGTCGGCAAGGAGCACCAGGGCCATGCCCGCGAGGAAGGCGTTGTATTGCAGGATCAGGAGCGCTAGGGCATGCGCGCCTAGGCCGTTGCGGAAATAACCTGCCGAGTAGATGGAGGCGGCAAAGGAGACGCTTCCTAGAAGCAATAGAAAGAACCCGGAAAGTGCGTCCTCTCGCAGATGGAACGGGAGATCAGGCAATCCAAGCGGGAGGACAAGCGTGCTCGGGGGGGCGTGTATCCCCCACCACCCTGCAACCATCAGACAGAGCCCGCCCACGGCGGTGAGCGGAAAGATCATGCGCAGCAAGAGCTGGGGACGCTGCTGCAAGGCGATCGCCGCAACTCCCAAAACCAGCCAAGCGGCCACCGTGACCAACGTAAGCTCAACGGGGGACACGAATTGCGCGGGTGTCATTGGGCTACCACGATCAGGACCTTTGCGATCTTTTCGCTATTGTTGCGCCAGTTATGCGGCAGATGGGGATTAAAATACAGCGCGTCGCCACTACCCAACTCGTGCAGCGCATTTTCCTGCTCGAATAAAATGCGTCCACGGAGGACGATCGCGAACTCCTCACCCTCCACGCTCGTGTAAGGATGCTCACCGCATTGCCCGCCGGGCTCCAGGGTCAGGAGCAGGGGCTGCATCTTGTTGCGTGTGGTCCCCCGGGCCAGGGGTTCTATAATCGCGTGCGATTCAGCGCTGTAGACCTGGCGACGGGCGTTGGCACGCATGATGAGGGGCCTACTGCCGCCATCGGGCTCGTAAAAAAGGGCCGCGATAGGCAGCTCCAATCCCCCGCAGATCTTCTGCAGCGTCGCGACAGACGGTGAGACCTGGCTGCTTTCGATCTGGGAGAGGGCGCTCGCTGAAATACCCGCCTGCTCTGCCAAGGCGCGGATCGAGAGTCGCTTGTCCTCCCGCAACTGACGTATGCGAAGAGCTACTTGTTGCATCGCATTATAGTGTACATAATAATGGACGTTCGTACATACTATTGTATATAGTTGGCCCACTTGGGGTGCAGCTAGATGAACCATAGGTGAGTTATTTGCCCGATAGGGCGGCCGGCGCTATTGGGGATCTCCATGCCAGGCTTCAGACTCCGCAAGACCAAGATCATCGCGACTATCGGACCCGCTTCCGACCGCGTGGACGTGCTGAACGACATGATCGGCGCGGGGATGAACGTGGCCCGTCTCAATCTCTCCTTCGGGACCTTGCAGGAGCAGCGCGAGCGCAGTGGGCGCGTCCGGGAAGTCGCCGAGCGGCGAGGCGCCCACGTCGCTGTGATGGCCGATACCCGAGGGATCGAGATCCGCACCGGGAAGGTCGAGGACGGGGCGGTGCCGCTAGCACCGGGCGCGCGCTTCACGCTTTACACCGACGGACGCCTGGGCGATGCCGCGGGCGTGTCGGTCTCCTACCGGAGGCTGCCCGACGAGGTCTCGGCTGGCACCCCGATCCTGCTCGACGACGGCTCCATCGAGCTCTCCGTCGAATCGGCCGGCACCGGCCTCGTGCAGTGCCGGGTGGTGGTCGGGGGGGTCTTACGAAATAACAAGGGCGTCAACCTCCCGGACACAGCGCTCTCGGGCTCGGCGATGCAACCGGAAGATCAGGAGGCGCTCGCCGCCGAGCTGCGTTTCGCCGCCGAAGGCGATGTGGACTACATCGCGGCCTCCTTCGTGCAGGGCGCCGACGATGTGCACCGGATCCGGGAGATCCTGAGTGGCTATGGGGCGCGCATTCCGATCATCGCCAAGATTGAGAACAAGGCCGGGCTCGCGAACCTCGAGACTATCGTGGAGGCGGCCGACGGCATCATGGTGGCGCGTGGCGATCTCGGCGTCGAGCTGCCGATGGCGGAGGTCCCGGCCATGCAGAAGCACATCATTCATGCGACCGTGAAGAACGGCAAGCCAGCGATCACCGCGACCCAGATGCTGGCCTCCATGGAGCTCAATCCACGGCCGACGCGCGCCGAGGCCAGCGACGTCGCCAACGCCATCCTAGACGGCACCTCGGCGATCATGCTCTCCGGTGAAACCGCGGTCGGGCAGCACCCCGTCGAGGCCGTGCGGACCATGGCCGAGATCGCACACCGGGCCGAGGCCCATCTGCGCGAGTACGGTTATCTACAAAAGATCTTGCCACATCCCTCGAACGTGGTGACGGAGGCCGTGAGCCAGGCCTCGGTCACCATGGCCAATCACTTGCGCGCGGCCGCCATCTTCAGCCTGACGGAGACCGGCTTCACCTCGCGTCTCATCTCGAAGCACCGCCCCGACTGCCCGATCCTGGCCATCAGCGCCTCCAAGCGCGTGGCCCGCAGGCTGGCGATGAACTGGGGGGTCCTGCCGATCCTCTGTGAAGGCGAGCGCTCGGACGAGTCCAGGATCGCATTCGCCATCGCCACGGCCAAGGCGCTGTGTTATGTGCGAGACGGAGATGTCGTGGTCGCCACTTCCGGCCATACGCAGCGGGCCGGCGGCACGGATCTCATTCGCGTCATCACCGTCTGAGGGGCCCATGCTCCACAGACTGTCCTTGATGTGGCCAAGGGTGGTAAGCCAGGAGGGCCCGTCGTTGTTCGATGTGGGACCATAATGCTTCTCGAGGATCCTTCTAAGGACGTCCTTGTTGATCTCTACCCCGAAGGCATGTGCTATCTCTTGGGCTACCTTCAGGCAGCCGAACGTTGGATTCTGCCGTTTCATCGCCCCGACGGCAGCGACGAGTTCCTCCGAGGGTCTCTTGGCAGTGTTGAATCAACAAGTTAGGGGATCAGTGGGCCTGTGATATGACAGTTTTGTTGGGTGGGTGGAGGAGATGAAGGGGCAGGACATCTCGCGGATAATAGGAAGTGGTCAAACACACCGAAATCCGGAAGACTGCCCCGCATGAAAGGGTTACATGAACAGGTTGCGTACGCTACTACTGAGAGCGCCTTGGATCGTCTGGGGGCATTCTTAGCACGGCGGAGCGCATCGAGTGAAGCGGTCCATGACATGGAAGGTTTTGAGATGTTGCGGAGTGTGGAAGAGCGGGTGGTGCGCAACTCTGAGGTCCAGCCGGTACTGACCATCCGCTCGGCGGGCTCACCCTGACGGCCCCTGCGTCCTGGCACACGCTCGCGCTTTCGGAGCTTTGCGAGCGCCTGTCGGCGGCGCCCGCCGGACTCGACGCGGCCGAGGCGCGCCGGAGGCTCCTCGCGTTCGGATCCAACCAGCTCGGGGAGGCACATCCGGTTTCGCCCTGGTCGGTGTTGCGAGCCCAGTTCCAGAACGTCCTCATCCTGATCCTGCTCATCGCGACCGCCCTCTCCGCGTATCTAGGAGAGGTGGTCGAAGCCATCGCCATAGGGGTGATCGTCGGCTTCGCGATCCTGCTCGGGTTCGTCCAGGAGTACCGCGCCGAGCGGGCCCTTGCGGCCCTCAGGCAAATGGCGGCGCCGATGGCGCGTGTACTCCGTGGTGGCACGGAGACCGAGGTCCCGGCGCAGGACGTCGTGCCCGGAGACCTCGTCCTGCTCGGGGCCGGCGATAAGGTGCCGGCCGACGGAAGGCTGGTCGAAGTGGTCAATCTGAGGCTCAACGAGTCGGCCTTGACCGGCGAGTCCGTGCCGGTCGAGAAGGTCCCGGAGATATTGGCGGGGGATACGCTCCCGCTCGCCGAGCGTCACAACATGGTCTATGCGGGCACGGCCGTCACCTATGGCAGGGGCAAGGCGCTCATCGTCGCCACCGGCATGCAGACCGAGCTCGGCAAGATCACCCGCCTGGTCACGGGCGTTAAGGCCTCCAAGACCCCTCTGCAAGAAAACCTGGACCGCGTGGGCCGCGGCCTGGCCGCCGCGGCGCTCGCTGTAGTGTCGCTCATCGTCGTGCTCGGGCTCATGCGCGGCGCCAGCCTCATGGAGATGTTCATGTTCGGCATCGCCCTCGCCGTCGCCGTGGTGCCCGAGGCCTTGCCCGCCGTCGTCACGATCTCCCTTGCCCTCGGCGTTCAGCGCATGGCCAGGCGCAGCGCCCTGGTCCGCCATCTCCCGGCGGTCGAGACCCTGGGCGCCACCACGGTGATCCTCTCGGATAAGACCGGCACCTTGACCCGCGATGAGATGACGGCGCGCAGGCTTTGGGTGAATGGACAGGAGATCGCGATCACCGGGGGCGGCTACACACCCGAAGGCCGGTTCACCGTCGACGGCGCGGCGATCCGCCCCGCGCTCCCGGTGATGGAGTGCCTGCGCGCCGCGGCGCTATGCTCGGACGCGCGCCTGATCGAGGTCGACGGCGGCTTCGAGGTCAAGGGTGATCCCACCGAGGCGGCGCTAGTGGTGGCGGCCGCCAAAGCCCGCCTCGATGCACGGGCGCTCGAAACCTACTGGCCGCGGGTTGGCGAGATCCCCTTCAGCTCCGAGCGCAAACGCATGACCACGTTTCATCGAGGACCGAGCGGCGTCATCGCGTGCTCCAAAGGCGCACCCGAGGTGATCCTCGCCTCCTGCACCCGAGGACGCGCAGCGTACGGCACGATGGCCTTGGATGAGGCCACCTGCCATGCCGTCCGCGAGGCCGTGCAGGCGATGGCCGCCAGGGCGTTACGGGTGCTTGGGGTGGCCCAGAAGCCGAATGCCGACATCGGGGATGCCGAATGCGAGATGGTCTTCCTGGGTCTCATCGGCCTCATCGATCCGCCCAGGGCCGAGGCGGCGCGCGCCATCGAGACCTGCAAGGCGGCGGGGATCCGGCCGGTCATGATCACGGGCGATCACCCGCAGACCGCTGCCGCGGTCGCCGAGGAGATCGGCCTTCTTGGATCGGGGTGTGTGGTGACCGGCGCCGAGATCGAGGCGATGTCGGCACTCGACCTTGCGCGCGAGGTCGCGGGGATCGAGGTCTATGCGCGCGTCTCCCCCGAGCACAAGCTGCGGGTGGTGCGGGCCTGGCAGCAGAATGGCCACATCGTCGCCATGACCGGCGATGGCGTCAATGACGCACCAGCCTTGAAGCAGGCCGATGTCGGCATTGCCATGGGGATCACGGGGACCGAGGTGAGCCGCGAGGCCGCGGACATGACCCTGACCGACGACAACTTCGCCTCCATCGTCGCGGCCGTTGAGGAAGGCCGGGCCATCTTCGGCAACATCAAGAAGTATCTCATGTACCTCTTGTCGTCGAACATCGGTGAGATCGGCCTCATGGCGGGCGCAACGCTTGCGGGCCTGCCCTTGCCCTTGAGCGCGGTCCAGATCCTCTATGTCAACCTCGCGACCGACGGCCTGCCGGCGCTTGCGCTCGCGGTCGATCCCGCCGAGCCCGACGCGATGCGCCGCCCGCCGAGGGACCCGACGGAAGGTATCTTCACCCGGCCCGTCGTGTTTCTGATGCTGGCCGGCAGCCTGTGGTCGATGCTGGTCAATCTCGGGCTCTTCGGCTGGGCCCTCACATCCGGACGCGCCCCCGAGCACGCGATGGCGCTCTGCTTCGTCGCACTGGTGCTCATCGAGCTCGTCAAGGCCTACAACTTCCGCTCCGAGCGCGATTCGGTCTTCAAGAGGCCCTTCGCCAACCGCTGGCTCAACCTGGCGGTGCTCTGGGAGTTGATATTGCTCTACCTAATCGTCCATGTACCCTTCCTGCAGCACGCTCTCGGTACCTACCGGTTCAGTGCCGAGGAGTGGGCGATCGTCACGGCGAGCGCGCTCTCGGTGGCCCCGGTGCTCGAGCTCGCCAAGTGGCTCGTGCGCACCGGGGCCTTGGGGAAATAGCGGCTTCAGCTACGTAAACCCCCTATACTCGGGTTGCTCTTGTCCCACCTACTCGCCGTTGCGTCCGAAGGCGCGCATTTTCGCGAGCCACGCTTCGCGATTTGCGCCGTTCTTGTCTTCGATCATGCCGATCGGGCCTTCCCTGATCGGCCCTATGCCGGAGAAGGCGAGTATGTTGCGCCTGAGATTTTTGTATCAAGTAAAGGAAAGTCGAGTTTCGCCACATCGATGGCCCGCACCTCATGCCCTGCGTCGGCCGCGCTTTGTCGATAGGCGTTTGCGAGCGCGTGGCCGAACCGATCTCCGCGCGGATCCGGATGTCCCTGGATGATGGCAATGCGCTTGGTCATAGCGACTGCAGGCGAGATGCCTGCGCTCCGCGAGGGTTGGTGTCCGATAATGGGCTCCCGCATCAGCCGGATCGCAACGCAGGGCTTGGAGTCTAAAAAGACTAGGCGTCACCGTTTTTGAGCTACATCAAGATAAACACCGCAACGCCGCAAGCTGCGAGGTAGTCGCGCGGAAACTAAGGGCTCTGAAGAAAATGACGAGCAAATGTCTTACGTGTCAAGCTAAGTGAGGCGAAGGTTCCAAGGGCTAACCGACTTCGCCATCGCGTTGATGATCCCGAGCATTTTGCTGTGTCGCACCGCGTAGCGGTGCACAGCTGCTGACGCAGGACGAATCGCGGCACCAATAGCTTGTCGCGTCATGCCAGTGCATTTCCGGGGCAGGGCGGCCGAAATGCATCACGAGCAAGGAACCCGCGTTCAAGGCGTGATCGCTACCTTGAGCACACCATCGCGCTGATGAGTAAATAGGTCATAGGCCTGGTCGATCTGATCGAGCTTGAAGCGATGGGTGACGAGCAGTTTGAGGTCCACCCGTCCTGCGGCAACCACGTTCATCAGTCGGCGCATCCGCTCCTTGCCTCCCGGGCAGAGCGTCGTCACGATCTTGTGATCGCCGAGCCCCGCTGCGATCGCATCGAGCGGGAGCGAGAGCTTGCCTGAATAGACTCCGAGGCTAGAGAGCACGCCACACCCGCTTTCAGCACGCGCAGACAGCTCTCGAAGGTTTGCTGCGTGCCAAGCGCCTCGATTGCGACATCCACGCCGCGGCCCTCGGTGAGCCGCATGACCTCGGCGATCGGGTCGGTCTTCCTGAAGTCGATGGGGACATCGGCGCCGAGTCGCCTCGCCATCTCGAGACGTTCCGGAATGCCATCGACCACGATGATCCTTGTCGCTCCCCTAAGCTTCGCGCCCGCGGTGGCGCAAAGGCCGATAGGGCCTTGGGCGAACACGACAACGCTGTCGCCGATCTTGATGCTACCGCTTTCCGCCCCGCCAAAGCCTGTGCTCATGATGTCGGGGCACATCAACACCTGTTCGTCGCTGAGCCCGTCGGGCACGGGGGCGAGGTTCGCCATGGCGTGCGGCACCACGACGTACTCGGCCTGGCAACCGTCGATCGTGTTGCCGAAGCGCCAGCCACCGATGGGGTTCCCTCCGCACTGCGCTTGATGCCCGTCTAGACAGGCGTGGCATTGTCCGCATGGGGTAATGGCGCCGACGATGACCCGCTGTCCGACGGCATAACCCGTTACACCGGACCCGAGCGCTTCGATAACGCCCACGGGTTCGTGTCCGACAATGCGTCCAGGGGCCACCGGATACTCGCCCTTCAGGATGTGCACGTCGGTTCCGCAGATCGTTGTCGTGGTCACCTTGATAAGTGCGTCACCGGGGCCGACGCTCGGTATGGGCTTCTCATCGAGAACGATCCTACCCGGTTCGACGAACACCGCCGCTTTCATGGTTCGCATAGTTATCCTCTCAAACCCGCTACGAATGAAGACCCGTGCTGAGCGACCCCGGCGTGCTCGTTTCAAGCTCATGCATGGCTCATCCGGTCGGCTCAGCGCCGTTACGCACTCCCCGCTGGCGTCGCGCCAGCGCCCAGGGCGCCCAAGCATCGCCAGGGCGAGCTTACGCCCTTCATTAGGACCGAAGCGGCCACGCCGGTTGCGATACCCCCGGTCTGCTAGGTTCATGCCCCCCGTCCCGAAGATCGGCTGCGCCCGCGGCCAATGCACGGCGAGCGCCGGAAGGGCGATTATGCCCGCTAGCGAGACCCAAAGCATCGTGTTGTCGAAGAAGTGCGCGTTGAAGGAACTGCCCTTCTCGGTCCGGGCGCAGTGATTTCGTGCTTCTTGCGATCTCGCCGCACGCGGGTCTTGACGGGCAACATCCCAAGGCTCTGCTCGGCACGGGTATTCCTGGTGGAACCCGACGACGGCATTGATCACGACGACGGCCAGGATGATGACTGCGTCCTTCGCGTTACCGATTGGTGCAGCGAGTAGCGCCGCGCCGATCAGGATGAGGATCAGGATGCTCTTGAACTGCCCAAAGAACACCACGCCGACCGCGGTGGTGCTTCGGGCAACCGATTCGGTCCGTACTGTACCCGGCGCTGTCTTGCCTCCTCACTTGTAAGACCGAAGTTGGATCGCACGTCAAGGCGTGCCGCCACCTCTTCGGCCGCCAGCGTATGAGGCCCTGTCACCAGCTCGGGAGAGGTTGAGGAGTCGCGTGTCTCGTTGACTGTCATTTCACCACATGATACCGAGGTGGCCCGATCGGATGCAGCGGCTCCGTTCCTTTAGCGTTATCAAAGATCAGAAAACGTTCCATGAAGTATCCAGCAAGCTCTTCTGGTTCAAGTGTAAGTAGAGTTTCACGGTCTGAAATTTGTGAGAAGATCGACAGACTCATAACCACCTTCATCCGCTTGATGCCTTCATGCTGCGGCTGCGCGCATTGCTGGACACTTCGGCCCCCTGCCTGGGTTGCGATGAGGCATCCTGCCCACCCACGAGAGTGTGGTGATGAGCCTGATTCGTTACCTTCTGCTGCCGGCGGCTTCGCCGGAGCTGGACGAAGCAGGGCATTTGGTTTCAGACTCTCGCTACGCGGGCGCGCCTTCGGACCAGGAATACCGCTGCCGCCGCTGAAATTCCGGATCACCTGGCGGGCGCACCATCGGACATACTGGGCATGTCTCGAGCATTCCTGACCCGATACGCGTGGCTGTCCGTGGCGGCCGCCTTGGGCACCATGGCCCTCAAGCTGCTGGCCTGGATGCTGACCGGCTCGGTGGGCCTGCTCTCCGACGCGCTGGAATCCCTCGTCAATCTGGGCGGCGCCGTAATGGCGTTGCTCATGTTGCGCGTCGCCGCGCGGCCGCCGGACACCGGCCACGCGTATGGTCACAGCAAGGCGGAGTATTTTTCCAGCGGATTTGAGGGCCTGTTGATCTTCGTGGCGGGCGGCATGATCGTGACCGCCGCTCTCTCCCGGCTGCTCCACCCCCTGCCGCTGGAGCAGGCGGGTATTGGGCTCGGGATCTCGGCGCTGGCGGCGCTGGTCAACCTTGCCCTTGCGCACGTTCTTCTAAACGCAGGCCGGACCCACCACTCGGTGACTCTGGAGGCCGACGGCCAGCACCTGATGACGGACGTCTGGACCTCTGCCGGCGTCATTGCCGGCGTGGGGATGGTGGCCCTCAGCGGCTGGAACATCCTGGATCCACTGATTGCACTGGCCGTGGCCCTGCACATCCTGTGGATGGGCTGGCGGCTGGCGAACGATTCGGTCTCGGGGCTAATGGACCACAGCTGGCCCGAGGCCGAGCAGAGGGTCCTGGAGGAGGTGCTGGATGGGTTCCGCGCGCCGGAGATCACCTTTCACGCCGTACGGACCCGGATTTCGGGCGCACAACGCTTCGTGTCGTTCCATGTCCTGGTTCCTGGCGCCTGGACCGTGCAGCGCGGCCACGATCTTCTCGAACAAATCGAAAGAACCCTCGCGGGCCGCCTTCCGAACGTGACGGCCTTCACCCACATCGAACCGATCGAGGATCCGGTTTCTTACGATGACCAGGGCTTGGACCGCAAGGGCTGATCCTCCCAGGCGGTAAACAGCAGGCCCAAGCCGATGGCCGTGCGCAAATTCGGTAGGATTGGAAGAATGCAGGCCAATTCAGGAAGGGATTTGATCTAGATCACATACCACCCTCGGGTAGTAGGTATCCTAATTTTAGAAAACGCAGCAAGGACTAAGTACACGTCGATGAAATACAAAATCGGATTTTGGGGATTTCTCCTGGTCATACTGTTTTTCCTGTTCACAGAGCATCGCGCCCACTTGTTGGGTGCGCTGCCCTATTTGCTCGTCGCGGCCTGTCCCTTGATGCACTTTCTGATGCACCGCGGACACCGCCATGATGGCAAGGGAGAATGAAAATGGATCATGCACCCGCCTATGGCCTCTGGACGCGCGCGGCATCGACGGCGAAGGTGTGTATCGACAACGCTAAGCCTTTCGCGCCCGGTGATTGGGTGGACGTTGAGATCGCGGCGTGGAGTGAGTACGATCCTTTGGGTGCGGCCTCGGCGGCCTCGGATGAAACGCCCGCGGGAGCCCCTAAGGGATCATGCATGAGTGGATTCGAGCACTACGAAGAAGAGCTTTTCGAAATCGACGAGCGTATTGGTAGACTCGCGATCGCTTGCGGCGTCGATCTTAGGCAAAAAGATACGATCGTCGATCTCATCAAGGGGAACTACGGCGTTTGTAAGCACGGCGATAATCCCAAGCGACAAGAGCTGCGCGGACTGCTCATGCTCAAGTATCGTATCGAGGAGAGCTGCATCGTCTCGATCGGCACCGCGGAGTGCGCGCGCCTCATCGATGAAGAGGAAGCCAAACTGCGCCGGCATGGTTTCCGAATTTCCGGCTCCGACTGACCGGCGCGTTTTGTTGCCCCGATAAGCCCCGCCGAATACGAGAAAGTGCCTGTCATTGATGATAGCGACGAGGGTGGGCGCGATAACGAAGAAACTCGGTAGCCCAATTCGTACGCCGGCCCCACCCGTAGGAGCGCGTACCAGCCGCCGCTGTCGATGATTTTGGCGCCCCGCCGACCGTCAGGCGTAGATCCCCGATTGGCTGGAAATGGATCGCGCCGATTGCGACCGTCGCGGCAGATTCCGGGATAGACGTCGGATAGACGTTTCGCTTGTCGATAGGATCGCGGAGTCGGCGATCTCATTGCGGCTGCACGCGAGTGCGTAGGTCAGACCGCCGCCGCGGTGGAGTATGATTGAACTTGCGGCTTCCATTTTCACTTGTAGTGACGGCGCTAATGCTCCCGCAGCCATATCCGTTGGCCGTCTTTGTAGACCTCTTTGATCCGGTGCAAAGGGATCTCGTGGACCTCGCCGTGATCATCGACGATCTGAAAAGAGAAGCGGTCCGCTGTATCAAAGTGCGGGTGGTGAAAAGGGACACGGATGATTCGACCCTCCACGCGATCATAGTAGCCGAGCGTAAATACTCCCCGGCCAAACTCGGGGTCCCAACGGATCCTATTGAGCAGATCTTGGATCGGCAGCATTCTTTTTTTAGGAACTCCTCGCCCGATCCCCACGAAACTCTACAAGGCGTGGTCGGCGACCCCATTACGCTACAAGGCTTTATTCCGCGAAATCGTAGACAATGCATTTTTTAACGATAGGACGAAGTTCCTCGTCGATGATCCGGCGGTGCTCCTCGCTTTGGAGGTATGCGGCTAGTGCCTGCTGGTTTTCAAAAGTACTCGTCACCGCGATATCGAACGAATTATCCGCGACGCCCGTAGAGCCCTCGCCCTTGCCGGGCATAACGCGACCAATTCGGTAGGTCACCACGCCGGGCAATTTTCCTAGTCGCTTGCTCGCGTCGATATATTGTTTCCGCACGGCCTCATTGCCGGCTTCCTTCAGCCAGACGATCACGACGTGATGTATCTGGTCTGGCGAACCGCTCGCGGATGTGTCCGCACCGGCAGTGGCCGTCGACGCCGGCGTGCTGCTAGCGAGTTACGTGCATCGCGAGAATCTGGTGCGCGTTGCTGACGGCGCATCGGCGGCAACCGGTCAGTCGAGGCGTTTGCGTCCGGTGAACATCGAATTGCGGTGCACGCGCCAGCACCTCGAGATTGGACCGGTATTCCCGTGCGCCCTCACGCCGGCAAGGCTGAGCACTGTATGGAATGGGTTATCGTGCGACAAGCGCGCGTTATGCCGTTTACTTAGGCAGGCTATGGATGCACCGCTTCGCGCCTCGGCCTGGGGCTAAAGCCACATACACCTCCATTGTTTAGTGCTCGATGGGGTCTATTGCACCACAGAAGGCGTGCCGGTGTTCCACCGCGTACGCGCTCGCAGCGCGGAGCAGCTACAGGCCTTACTCACGCGCCTCATCAAGCGGCTTATGCGCTTACTGACCCGCCAAGGCTATCTCGTAGAAGAGCAGGGGGATGGTCTACTTCGCCGACCCCGATTCGGAGAGCGCCTTGGCACCCCTGCAAGCGGCCGCGTGCACCTATCGCATCGCGATCCATCCCTGGATTGGCCCTGTTGCTGCGACGCCTGCGGCGTTCGGGTCGCGGGCTGGACGGAAGGTGCTGACCTTATAAACTAAACGCTCCCCGCCAAACGGCGGCGGGCCTTCTGCCCGGTGGACAAGCCGGCCATGGCGGTCTCATCCACCCAGGCGGAAATCCACAGCTCGTTGGTAGAAATCAGTCGCAGGATGGAACCGCCGGGCACGACCACGTCGCCTGGATCACGATCGCGCCTCACGACCAGCCCATCGAAGGGACTCAACAGTTGTGTGTCGGCCAGCCGCGCCTCGTGATAGGCGAGATTCTTCTCCGCCATTACTCGCTGCCGCTCCGCTTCGGTGCTGGCGGCTTGAGCGCGTTTCAAATCGGCTTCAGCCACGCGCAAGCTTTCGACCGCTTTGTCCAAATCGGCCTGGGACGCGACGTTCATCTTGCGCAAATCCAGCGCCCGCTTGTGGTCGAGCTGCGCCTGCTGGAGCACGGCTTTGGCACGCGTTTCGTCGGCACGGACACGTTCGACCGTGGCGAGTGCGGCGTCGAGGCCAGCTTTGGCAACAGCGACTTGCTCCTTCCATTCCGCGTCGTCGAGACGGGCCAGGCGTTGTCCGGCTTTGACCGGGTCGTTCTGATCCACAAGCAGCTCGGCGAGCCGGCCCTGGATCTTCGGGCTGATGGTGGCTTCCACACGCGCCTCCAGCGTGCCCGTTCCCATCACTTCGGCCACCACCGGCCCGCGAGCAACCGAATGAGCGATCACCGGCACAGGCGAAATATTGAGCTTGTAAACGAGCAAGCCCGCCAACGCGACGACCACGAGCACTTTCAGAACGGTTAGCAGTGAGCGACGGGCGAGCGCGGACTGCTTGGGTTCCGCGGGCTTGTCAGACGCGGCGGTCGTGTTGGTTGTCATGTGTTTCTTCCTCTCGGCACTTGGACTGGGCGTGGCGCAAACGGACCGCCGTCACGTCACGCCGGCGGCTGCACCCGCAGAATGGTATGGTGACTGCCGTAGGGATTCGCCGCCGTCTCTTTGGAATTCGGGAAAGCCATTTCAATTTCCTGGCCGCTATTCACGGTAGATCAAGAAGTAGACGACCGGCACCACCAACAAGGAAAACGCCGTCGAAGCGAAGATCCCGAAGATGAAACTCCAGGCGAGGCCGGCAAAGATCGGGTCGAGGGTGATCACGAACGAGCCGAACATCGCGGCGCCCGCCGTGAGGAAGATCGGCCGTAGGCGCGTGGCGCCGGCCTCGAGGATGGCCTCGGCCAGGCCGGCATGGCCGGGACGCACCTTCAGGCGCTCGATGAAATCGATGAGAATGATCGAGTTGCGCACGACGATACCGGCGAGCGCGATCATCCCGATCATCCCCGTTGCCGTGAACAGGACCGGATTGGCATACTCGCCGATCGGTGCCGCGAAGAGGTTGAGGAGCCAGAACCCCGGCATGATCCCGATGACCGTGAGCGGGATGGCCACCATGATGATGAGTGGCAAGCCTAGCGAGCCGGTCTGGGCGACCAGCAGCACGTAGATCATCGCCAGCGCCGCAGCGAAGGCGAGACCGAGATCGCGAAAGACATCGACGGTGATCTTCCACTCTCCTTCGCCCGCGAGATCCACGGTATAGCCTTCGGGCAGCGGGCGCTCGCGCCAAGTACGTTTGAGGTCGACCACCGCCTCGACCGGGCTGCGGCCGGCCATCTCGCCGATGACGACCGCCATGCGCTTGAGGTTCTTGTGGTAGATGGTGGTTTCGCCCGCTTCTTCGCTGGCTTGTCCGATCTCACTGAGCGGCACGAGCGCGCCGCTCGCGCTGCGAACGCGTAGCGCCAAGAGATCCGGTACCGAGGAGCGCAGCGCACGCGGCAAACGCAGGGTAATCTCTAATGGCAGGCGCTCACCTGCGACATGGACGATGCCGGCCGCGACGCCGGCGAGCGCCGCACTCAAAGTGTCGGCGACCTGCGCCACGGTGATGCCATGCTGGGCCGCCATCTGCCGATCCAACTCATAGTGCACCTGCTCGTGTGCAGCCTCGGCGAATTCATCCACATCGACCACCCCCTCGGTCTTCTCGAAGTCTTCGCGTACCCTCTTGGCGACCCGGGTCAAGTCCGCGTAGCGAGCCTCGGGCGGACCATAGACCTCCGCGACCACGGTGGAGAGCACGGGCGGTCCGGGCGGCATCTCGATGATCTTGAGATTGGCTCCAAACCGCTTGGCGATCCGCTCGATGTCGGGGCGGATGCGCAGAGCGATCTCGTGCGACTGTTGCTCGCGCTCGTCCTTGGGCAGCAAGTTGAGCCGTATGTCCCCCACGTGGCCGCCGCGGCGCAGGTAGTAATGGCGGACCATGCCGTTGAAGTCGAGCGGCGAGGCCAGGCCGACATAGCTCTCATAGTCCGTTACCTCGGCGACGGTTGCGAGATAATGCCCCAGCTCGCGCGCCACGGCGTCAGTAGCCTCCAGCGTTGTGCCGCGGGGCATGTCGATCAGGATCTGCAACTCATTCTTGTTGTCGAAGGGCAGGAGCTTGAGCGGCACCGCACGGGTCACCGCGAGCAGGCTTGCCGCGACCAGGGCGACGAATACGCCAAGCAAAAATAGACGCGCCCGCCGCGGCGTCTCCAGCAGCGGTCCCAAGAGCGCGCGATAAACGCGCTGGCTCCAATCGCTACCCCCATCCCCGTGTCCACCGTTTTTCTCGTACTCGCCCTTGAGCAGGTAGTAACTGGCCCAGGGCGTCACGGTGAAGGCGACTAGCAAAGAGACGAGCATGGCGATGGGGACATTGAAGGCCATGGGCGCCATGTAGGGGCCCATCATGCCGGTGATGAAGAACATGGGTAGGAAGGAGACGATCACCGTGAAGGTCGCGAAGACGGTCGGGGGGCGGACCTCGTCAACGGCGGTGAGGGTCGCCGCGAGCGGCGGTTCCCGGCGCCGCTTGAAGTGGCGAAAGATGTTCTCGACATCGACGATGGGATCGTCGACCAAAAGACCCAAGGACAGGATGAGCGCAAAGAGAGTGACGCGATTGATCGTGTAGCCGAAGATGAGATCCATGAGGAGCGTCACCGCCAGCGTCATGGGGACCGCGAGCGCCACGATGAAGGCCTCCTTGATCCCGAGGCTCAGGGCCAGCAGCACGAGGATGGTGGCGATGGCGATCCAGAGGTGTTTCACCAGCTCGTTGACCTTGTGGTTGGCCGTCTCGCCGTAGTCGCGGGTGACGGTGAGCATGATGTCTTGGGGAATTACTTTGCCCCGCAGATCTTCCACGGTGTGCAGGACTTCTTCTGCGACCTTCACCGCATTGCTGCCCTTGCGCTTGGTGATGGCAAGCGTGACGGCCTCGCGTTCTTCGCCGGCCTTCGCCGCTACGGCCTCAGCCCGCACCGTGCGCATGCGCGCGACCGCCGGACCGAAGCCGATGCGCGTATAGCTCTCGGCTTCTTCGAGGCCGTCGCGCACCGCGGCGACATCGCGCACATAGACAGGCCCGCTCGTCTCCGATGGGCTGGCTGCGGCGGTCGGGCGCGTGACCAGGACGGCGCCAACCTCCTCGGCGGATTGCAGATGGGGACCAACTTCGAGCTGCACCTCGCGCCCGGCGCGCTCGAAGCGGCCGGCCTGGAGATTGACGTTGGCGGCCTTGAGAGCCCCCAAGAGCTCGTCCAGCGTGACCTCATGCGCGGCGAGCCGGACCGGATCGGGGTAGACGCTGATGCGCCGCCGCTCGCCACCCACGACCCAGGTCTTGCCGACCTCATCGACCCGTCCCAATTTATCGAGGAGCTCATCCGCGATCCGCCGCAGCTCGGCGCTGCCATAGAGGGGATCGGCCGAGGACAGGTTCAGGAGCACGATGGGGACGTCGTCGATCTCGATCGGTTTCACCAGCCAGCGGGTCACACCGGGCGGGATCAAGTCCTGGTTCGACATGAGCTTATTCCAGGTCTTGACCAGGCTGCGCTCGCGGTCCTCCCCCACATAGTAGCGTACCGTCACGACGGCCCCACCGGGGCGGGAGGCGGAATAGACGTATTCCACCCCGTCGATCTCGCGCAGCTTGGCCTCCAAGGGGGTGGCCACCAGCTTCTCCACCTCTTCGGCCGAGGCGCCGGGGAAGTCCACCAGCACATCGGCGACCGGCACGATGATCTGCGGTTCTTCCTCGCGCGGGGTGAGGATCAGTGCGGCGGCGCCGGCCAAAAGCGAAGCGATGAGCAGCAGGATCGAGAGCTTGGAGGTGATGAAGACCTCGACGATGCGCGCCGTGAGGCCGCGCTCGCCTCCCGCCTCCGGCATGGCGGAGGCCGGTGCGTCGCGATCCTCGCTCACTCAGTCACCTGCGCCACCAAGACCGTCTCACCCTCCTTGAGCCCGGACAGGACCTCGACCTCCCGATCATAGGTCTTGCCGGTGCGGATAAGCCGCCGCCGCGGGCCATGGTCGGTGAGCACCTGGACCTGTTCGAGTTGCCCGATGCGCACGACCGCCTCGGTGGGTATGAGCAAGGCCTCATGTCGGCCACACGCCTGGATGAGCCAGCCGAAGCTGCCGGGGCGCAAGGCCGCACTCTCGGGGAGGCTCAGCTTGACCGCGATCGTCCGGCTCTGCGGATCGGCCGCAGGGGCGAGCTCCTCGATCTGGGCGGGGAGTTCCTGGGCCCCGATCCGGACCGCGAGCGAGCGACCTACGACCAGAGGCTCAGCGCAACTTGCGGGGATCTGGACCAGGAACTTGAGCCGGGCATTTTCTTGCACGGTCACGATGGGGCGGCCGGGCAGGCCCATCTGACCGGGGTCGGCCAAGCGGCGGACGACCTTGCCGGGGAAAGGGGCGGTGATAAGGTTTTCGCCGAGCAGTACCTCGGTCTCCGTGACCTTGCTCTTGGCTTGCGCCACAGCGGCGCGGCTGGCTTGGCCGTGCGCCACGGCCGCCTCCAGCTCTTGCGGCGTGGCCGCCTGTTTATCAAAGAGGCGGCGCGTGCGCCGCTCATCGGCCGCCGCTTGCCTCGCCTGGGCCTGCGCCGCGATGAGCGCCGCCCGGGCCTCGTTGAGGCGCGCGCGCAGATCGCGGTCATCGAGAACCGCGAGCACTTGGCCCGTCTTGACCGTGTCCCCAACGACGACCCTGACTTCGAGGATGCGCCCCATCAGCTTGGGCGCAAGTTCCGCATAGTTGTGAGCCTGGACCGTGCCGGGCCAAGTCATGAGATCGTCGGTTTCGCGCCGCACGACCTGGACCTTGCGCATGCCGTCCGGAAGCGGCGGGGTACTGATCGCGACGTTCCCAGGCTGGACCTTGTGGCCGCCGAGGGTCCCCTGCAGGACCATGAGCAGCAGGACCAAGCCGGCGATGGCGACGCTGGCCACCGAAAGCTTACGCAAGTGCTCCCTACTCATTCCAGCGCCCCACCGCTTTATCCAACATCCCCTGCGCCTGGCTCGCCTCAAAGCGCGTCGTCACCGCACGGGTCTGCGCCTCGCTGCGGGCTACTTCGGCTTCGAGATAGCGTGTGATCGGTGCCGCACCGGCCTCGTAGCGCTCGCGCACCAGCCGCAGGGCCTCGTCGGCGGCGTTTGCGGCCATATCCGCCACCGCGATCCGCGCGAGCGCCTCTTCTAAGCTGAGCCAACCCTTCTTGACCTCCGCTTCCACGTTGAGCCGGGCCTGCTGCTCCAGCGCCTGGGCTTCGGCCAACCTTTGTCGCGCTGCTTGTATTCGCGCGGCATTCCGCTGGCCGGTGAAGAGATCAACCTCGGCGGCGATCCCGACGGTGAAGTTATCGTGCCGTAGCGAGAAGTCGGGGTCCGGAGTATTTTGCCCGTAAGTCGCGAAGGCATTGACGCGGGGGAGGTTGGCCCCCTGCGCGGCCTTGAGTTCGTGCTCGCGCATTCGTACCCGGCGCACGGCGCCCTGGACCTCGGCGCGCCGAGCCAGCGCCTGCGCCCGCCGTTCATTCAGCGAGCCGTCCAGCTTGAACACCGTGGCGACCGCTGGCGGGGTGAGACTCAATTCCACCGCATCGGACACGCCTAAGAGAGTTTTAAGGCTAGTGAGTGCCAAGGCCACGCTGTTCTTCGCGCGGATCTCTGCGTCCCAGGCCTCGGCCATACGCACATCCAGGGACAGCTTGTCCGCCTTGAGCGCCGCACCTTCGGCGTAGCGCGCCTCCGTGTACTTGAGTGCACCCGCCACCGCGACCAGCGATTGCTGCACGACCTTGATCTGTTCTTGTGCGGCGAGGGTCGTGAAATAGGCCGCCGTCACCGCCTCGGCCAGATCGTTGCGCAGAGCGAGGCGTTCCAACGCGGCGACGTCGATGCCCAGTTCCGCGGCCTTGCGGGCTTCGTAGTCCTGCCCGCCGTGGTAGAGCGACATCGTACCTAGGAGCTCGGGGCGGAAGTCACTGGTGTCCGCGGGATTGTTAATGTTCAGAAAATCGTTGTTGGTGAAGCGGCGCTGCGCCACGATCATGGCGAAGGCCCGCGACGGGTCATTAGTGCGTTGATAGCCGACACGGGCGGCGAGCTGCGGGTAAAAGGCCGCGCTCGCTTCCGTGAGACGCGCCTGGGCCTCGCCGATGCGTTCGGCCGCGGCGCGCAGATTGGGATTGCGCTCAAAGGCGAGCTGGATGAGCTGTTCCAGCCCTAGCGGAGTTTTCGGCAGCGTGCCGGGCGCCGATAACTCGCTTACAGCCGCCGCTCCCAGTTCAGGCAGCGGCGGCTTTGCCGTCTGCGCCTCCGTGAGCCCGGCCGCCAGTCCCCCAACCAACATAACCAAGGCTAGTCGTTCCACCTCGAAGTTCCCCCGATTTTATATCCCCGGCTATTATTGCAACGCACCATTCACATGCTATACGCGTAACCTTCACGCAAGATCAGGGTTTAACATGTCGAACACTACAACCGCGAAAAGGTCGAAGATTCCACGTCAGGCGGTGACCGCCGTCTCGATACCCGCCACGGAGCCGCGAACCTCAGGAGCGCCTTTGAGCGAGGCGGTACCCGACGCGTCTGCCGCGGCAAACTCATCCCAGACGCCTGGCGGCACTCGGTCGACTT
>JBIMKD010000005.1:0-5634 GCA_043673815.1 Chromatiales bacterium | reverse complement strand
CGAAATCGAGCAGGTAACTGTACGCCTCAAGCTTTCCTAAGGCGATACCCGTATATTCGGCCCGCAACAAATGGCTGTCCATGGGAAAGTCGCTGCGACCGGGCAAGGGGTTATCCTCTCCAAAAATAGTGTTGACGTTCCACACATAGGCATAGTCCAGAGCGGCGTAGGGAATGCTGAGGTTCAGGATCCGGAAGGCGTCAAAGGACTGCCAGTTTTGCCGCCAAAGCACGTTCCCCACGAAGCGGTGCAGGGGCGCTTCTCGGTGGGCGATCTCCTGACGCCCCACACGTAAGACGCTCCTTGGCAGGCCCTCGTAGCGAAGATTGGCCTGATTTACTTCCGTGCCTTCCGGATCCACCACCAGCGCATGATCGGTAACGCCGTTTGCGCCCCCGTCATTAAACGACTCCCTCCCCAGGGCGCGTACGTCTTCTAGCTGCAGGTACACGCCCAGGTCATAAAAACTCCCGGTATTGTAACCGAGCGCCGTTCTTAGCGTGTTGGCATACGCGTCTTCGATGCCGGGTTCGCCATCGTCTACGTGTTCAAACCGGTAGCGCAAAAAGAGGTCGAACTGGCCGGTGCTTAACGCATCGATGAGAGAGCTCTCCCCATGGCATGGGCTAGATACCATAGCGGCCAGCGATAGGCAGAAGAACGAAGCAATGCCGCTACGGCTTTTTTGCCCTGTTCCCATTTTCGCTTTCCCTAGTGGTTTTCGGCGGGTATTCTGTCAACCGCAAAGCTTCAACGCAACGCGCGCTCTCGCCTCGTGCTTCGCGAAAACACCCGATGATTTGAACCTTTGGTGCGAAATCGGGAAATACATGGAGAAACTCAAACAGAACCTCGCGGCATGAGGTTTCTCGGTCGCATAGTGTCGAGACTGGCGAATAACTCATGATTTCAGTAGCATGCAAGAATCACTCGGGCCTGGCAGGTAAGTACCCAAAGGTGACGGACTGCGACTTTTCCGGTGCAGAAACGGATGGTGCCTTGATGATGCGCGTGGCCGCGCGGGACCGCCAAGCCTTTGAGCTGCTCTACCGTCGTTACGCGCCGATGCTAGGACGGTATCTTTCGAGGCTGCTAAAGAGCCGCGAGCTTGCCGAAGAGGCGCTAAACGATGCCATGATGACCTTGTGGCTCAATGCCGGGCGCTTCGATTCCAGTTGTCGTTTATCGAGCTGGCTCTTTGGCATTGCGCACAAAAAGGGCCTCAAGGCGCTCAAACGCGCGTCGCGACATGGCGCTGGGTCCGATGGCGAACTTCAGTCGAGTTGCGAAGAGCGTGTCTCGAACGACGCGTCGGACCACGAAACGCCGGAGCAGGATCTGGATCGCCATGAACGGAGCCGAACGCTCGCCAAAGCGATCGCGGCTTTGTCTGCCGAGCATCGCGCCGTGATCGAGCTCACTTTCTTCCATGGAACCCCCTACCTAGAGATCGCGGAGATCGTGGGGGCTCCGGTCAATACCATCAAAACACGGATGTTTCACGCGCGCCGGCGGCTGGCTGAAATCTTAACCGAACAAAGGTGAAGGCATGAGTAACAAAACCACATCGGCCTCAGCGAACGATCCCCATCGGCACATCATCGAGATCTTACCGTGGTATGCCAACGGAAGCTTAGATCCACGGGAGGCCATGGAAGTGGAAGCGCATCTTGCGGGCTGCCCTAGCTGCCAAAGAGAGTTGCGGTGGTGTCGAGACATCGCTCACAGCGTGCAAACCATGGACGATCAAGAGTGGGTTCCTTCGCCCGGCCACTTCGATAGCCTGATGGAAAAAGTCAACGCTTCTTCGCCGGCACAAAGACTGACCATGGCTTGGCGCGATAGGTTTACGCGGTTCGTCCAATCCATCAGACAAAGCCCCGCGGAGATGCGTTGGATGCTAGCCATGCAGACAGTGACCGTGGTCGTGCTCGCAGGAGCCCTGATTGTGCTCATGCCCCATAAACAGCCTGAGTACTATCAAACGCTTTCGTCCCCAACAGAAGCGGATCCCACCGATGCACCCCGAGTGAAGCTCGCCCTCAGCGAGGATGCAAAAGAAAAAGAGATCCGCTCGCTGTTGCTCGGCATGCACGCCAGCATCGTGCAAGGTCCCAACTCGCTGGGGGTCTACGTCGTGGCTCTGCCGAAGCACTCGCCAGCGCAGCTGGCACAGGTGCTCCGGGAGCTGCGCGCCCATCCCAAGGTGCGGTTTGCAGAGCGCGCCGCAACGCGGTGAAGAAGCGTGCGCGCTCGCAACGGTCTGTGGCTGCTGGGCTTTGCGTTGATGGTCGGTTGTGCGGGACAGGCAGGGTTGATGTCACAGACCGCTGCCGAAGCCGCGCCCAAACAACTGCGAGAACGGCAGCTCATCGTCACCCTGGCGGCAGAAGCCGAGTCGCACTGGCCGCTCTTCACGCGGGAGCTGGGCGCGGACTACGGCCTGCGGCTAGTCGGGGAATTCCCGCTTTCTTCCATCCGCGTGCAATGCATCGTGTTTGAGGTCCCCTCGGGGAAACCACTGGATGCCGTACTGGACCAACTGGCCGCCGATCCGCGCGTAGAGTCGGTACAGATTAACCAAGTTTTCGCAGGGCTGGGATCGGTGCACACCGATCCCTATGCGCCCATGCAGCACGGAGCCGAGCTCATTCGCGCCGATACCGCGCACGGTGTGAGCACCGGCCGCGGGATCAGGATCGCCATCGTGGACACCGGCGTAGACAAGGGTCATCCCGATCTGCGCGGGCAAATCATGCAGGTGGCGAACTTCGTTGAAAATGGCGAGCGGTCGTTTTCGCAGGATCTGCACGGTACCGCCGTCGCCGGAATCATCGCGGCCAGGGCCGATAACGACATAGGGATCTTCGGCATCGCCCCCGAAGCGCAAATCCTCGCAGAGAAAGCGTGCTGGTATCCTGCGGGTGACACGCAGGCGGTCTGCAGCAGTTGGACCCTGGCCAAGGCCATCGACTTCGCGATCGTCACCAGCGCCCAGGTCGTAAACTTAAGCCTCACTGGGCCTGTCGACCGGCTGCTGGGGCGACTCATCGAAGCGGCTACGGGCCGCGGAATAGTCGTGGTGGCGGCGGTGGCCGAACCGCAAGCACCCGGTCTGGGATTCCCCGCGTCCATGGAAAATGTCATCGCAGTGGGCGCAAGCGATGATAAAGGACGCATGCCTCCTCCCGAGTGGCGAGCGAACAAGGACATCCTCAAAGCGCCCGGTTTCGAGATCCTGACCACCGCTCCGCAGGACGGGTATGATTTCTTGTCGGGTAGCTCCGTGGCGACCGCGCAGGTGAGTGGTGTCATCGCCTTATTACTGGAAAAACAACCCCATCTCGGGCCTGCGGAGATAGTCGCTTTATTGACCGCAGCCGGCTCTGCCTCTGCGAATGAGATGGTCGATGCGTGTAGCGCCTTAGCAAAACTGATGCAGCGTCCGAGCTGTTAGTCGCGGCGGACCCCACAGGAAGCGTCGCCCGCTTACGCTTAAAGGTTTTAAAGAGCCCTTAGGGCCTCCAACGTGATTCACGCTTCAGTAGAGAGCGACACGATCGGTAAATTATCAGGCCGCTTGATCCGTGGGCCTGTGATGTCACAGCATCAGTCGAGATTCTGCGACAGCGAGCGAGGCGTAAGTCCGCCCTTCGGTGTTGGCAAACTCAACCTCGAAAACCCCGGGCGCAAGTACGTCAACAATCGTCCCGACCTGCCCGCGCCGAAGACCCTTCTCAGGCAAGTCTTCCGTCAATGCAACGACGTCGAGCAATTTCATAATGATCCTCACAAAACATAGCAGCTTGTCAGCCGTGGATACTTTTCGCCCCTACGGATGATCCAGGAAGAGCGTATCGTCGCTTCTCGCTCACCACGCTCCATCCGAAAATCGACCGCGTAACGCTGCCCGTATTGATCACGGTCGGTAACATTTGCCTCACCGTCTCGAGCCGCCGAAAGTAAAGCCGCTTCTAGTTCGTGTGCTTGCTCCGCTGTTAAGCCGAGCGCCGACATGAATACCCGTGCCTTATGTCGTCCCTCAGGGTGATTCATGCTCAAGCAATAGTCGCGCAGTTTTACGCTGTCGACGATAGCCTTTTCTCCACTCGGAAGCCGCATCGCGAACCGTATTTTAACGCCGTTACGCCTAAGGACCTAGGCCCGGAAGTATAAGAAAAATAAACGCCCTTTTCGCGTTGAGATGGCGGCGGGGCTTCATCCCTTCCCTCGCTTAACGATTTCCCAAGAATCGGTAAAAAGGTTCAAATGGATCTCAGAAAATGTTCTGAAGGATAACGGGGTCTCCTCACGGTACCGGGTCCTCGGTGGCTTGGCTACACTCCATTTTCCATGGGGAGGGATATGCCGCGCATTTTTCAAACAGGTACTGTTTGAAAAATGGAGCGAAGCAAAGATCGCATTTTTTGCTTTGCGATTCGAAAAATTCCACGGATGGAATTTTTCGAAGTGCCCTTTAGCCCGATTATCGGTTTTGAACCTTTCTTACGTTTCCTGGGAATTATAGGCGCGAGGGGTTGTTTCCCCTTCGAAGGAGCGGTGCGCGTCACTCGAATGGTAGGCCGCCGCGTTCGTTTACGATGACCGTTAGGAGACATGACGATGAATAGCATGATGACCAGAAATGATCTCAAGCCACCTGTAACTCGCAGTGAACATCACTCAATTGTAAAAGTAATAACAGGGTTACTACTACCTATTTTATTTTTAACCCTGAGCCTTGTGCACCGTGTGCAAGCCGTTCCGGGAGACCTTGACATAAGCTTTAGCGGCGACGGCAAGGTGACAACCGACTTCAAAAGCGGCAGCGGTGACATTGCTAGAGCCGTTACCATCCAGAATAATGCAAAAATTGTAGTAGCGGGAATTTCCGACGAAAATGGCTTCTTTGATTTTGCCCTTGCGCGATATAACCTGAGTGGCAGCTCAGATACTATCTTTAGCAACAATGGCATAGTAACCACCAACTTCGGTGTTAATCGCGACAGCTTTGATGACGCCTTCACTGTTGCTATCCAGAACAATGGTAGAATTGTGGCGGCAGGAAAATCCGATGCTGGTGGTAGCTTCGACTTTGCCTTGGCGCGCTATGAGGAAGACGGCGACCTGGATCCCACATTTGGGGTCGGCGGCAAGGTAATTACTGATTTTGGTACTCTAGTTGACAACCTTGACGAGGCCTTTGCCCTAGCCATTCAGTCCGACGGCAAGATTCTCGTAACAGGGAGGTCCAAAGAGCAGATTCAACTCGGTGGCGACTCTAGCGCAGTCTTAGCGCGCTACGAAACCAACGGCGATTTGGATCCCGCTTTTGGCATTAATGGTAGAGTGCGTACCAACTTTGGTGCTTTTGACCGAGCCAAAGCCATAGCCATTCAGCCTGACGCCAAGATTGTGGTGGCAGGAGATTCCAATGACAATGCCAATCCCGAATTTGTTGTTGAGCGATATAATTCTGATGGCAGCCGAGATTTAAGGAAACTCTGAACAAGTAATCAAAAATGGTTGGGCAGCGCGCATACGAATCGATTTCAGACGGAAACGCGGCCGTGAGGTTCGTTTTTCATCGTTCAGGGGCCATGTTCGCATCGTTTGTCATCCGGCAGGCACACT
>JBIMKD010000004.1:0-16642 GCA_043673815.1 Chromatiales bacterium | reverse complement strand
TAACGTTGGATGGTGCGGATATTGACGCCCGCTTCCAGGAGGTGTGTGGCATAGGAGTGTCTGAGAGAATGCACGCAGGCTTCTCGGGCTCGGATCTGGGCTGCGAACTTGGCGCGCCGGAAGGCGCCCTGCACCGAGCTCTTGGCCATGGGGTGATTGGCGGAACGAGCGGACTTGGCGTCGCGACCCATGGCGGGAAACAGAAGCCGAGGATTACGATGTGAGGCCCAGTGCTTACGCAAGATCTGGAGAGTAGCTTGAGGCAAGGGGACCAGACGGTCTTTGGCTCCTTTGCCGCGGTGGATGTGGAGCATCATGCGGGGGCTGTCGATATCGGGGACTTCGAGGTGTTGGGCTTCCTGCAAGCGCAGACCGCAGGCGTAGACTGTTGAGAGAAAGGCGTAGTTATGCGGGGTACGTACGCAGGTCAGAAGCCTGCGGACCTCCTCGCGGCTAAGCACGGTGGGTAGGGTGTGCGCGCGTTGAGCATGGATAAGTTTCAGCGTATGCCAGTCGCGGTGAAGGACGTGCTCGAAGAAGAAGCGGATCCCGCTGTAGCAGATGCGCAGGGTAGCGGGCGACCACTGATCGACGTTTCGCCGGTGGAGGAAATAATGCTGCAGGTCCTCCTCGGTGACGAGCTCAGGGGTTTTATGGTAGAACTCAACGAGCATGCGCACCGCACGACTGTAAGCTTCTTGGGTACGCTCGCCTTTACCGTTGAGCTGGAGGGCTTGAATGGATTTCTCGTACCAATCTTTCATCATGGAAGGTCTCCTGTCGTAAAGGGAATAGAAGTCCGGGAAGCTCCACGGACTACGACAGAAGAACAGAGTTGACCTGAGGGCTAAAGGCCGGCGACCGATGGGTATGAGACAAACCGAACTACGGCAACCAGGATCGGCAAATCGAATCTGCCGCGTAGCGGCTTACTTGAACTCGGCGCTGCAGCCGACGCCGTGGATCGCCGTCGCTTTTCCGAGCCCTCTTGCCCGGGCGCGGCTGATCTTAGGCGTTAGCAGTCTGAAGAGATGCACCGCGAAAGTCGAATCAGTGTTCCGAGCGAGAGGAGGATTCGCCGTAGCTGAACAGCAATCAGCGCCGTGCTCTCCTTTTTCCCTTCTTCGGGCGGCCGGTCCAGTGCCACGAAGCAGGGGTCAACTCCAAAGAACGGGGAGCGTCATGCCTCTATAGCGAATACTATTCACCTGGACTATCGCACTTTTGGTTTTGACCGTGGCCGGTTTGCCGAACGCCGAGAGTGGGAGCAGGACGAGCCTCCACGGTACCGTGAAAAGCCGCGGAACCGGCTTGGCCGGGCGAGGTCTCCTTGTACGCGCGCTTCGTCGGGCCCCTCGAAACTGCAGGAGTCCTCGGTCGCGCCACCACGGGTCCCTCCGGCGAATTCAAGATCGACTACCACCTGCCTCACGGGCTGCCCTCGTCGCTCCGCTGCTCTTCGTTCGCGCGGAAAGCGGCCCGGCCATGCTGGCGAGCGCGATCGGTCAGGCGCCGGTACCGGCCCCGTTGTCGTCAACGAGCGAACCACTGTTGCGACCGCCTTCGCCTTTGCGCAGTTCGTTGACGGATCGGCGATCGGGGGCAACCGGTACGGCATCGTCAACGCCGTCCGCATGGCCGCGAACATGGTCAATCCGAGGACGGGAGCCGTGGCCGCCGTTCTCCGCCTTCCTCCCAACGGTCCGGAAACGACGGCCCTGCGGACGTTCAATTCCCTCGCGAACATCGTCGCCTACTGCATCGCGACGCACGTCGGCTGCCAGGATCTCGCGGTCGCGGCCGGCCAGTGGGACGGTGCTCGACTTGGGCTGCGGGTCCGGCATCCCGATCTCCCAAGTCTTGATCGAGGACGGCCTGATCGTATATGGCGTCGATGCTTCACTCACTTTGGCAGCCGCCTTCCGCCCGAACTACCCTGATGTGCCTATCGCCTGCGAGCCAGCCCGAAGCTCCGCATTCTTCAATCGGATCTTCGACGGCATCCTCGCGTGGGGCCTTGTGTTCGAATCACAGATTTCGGAGACACCCGTTGACTTCCCATCCGGATTGCAAGACCCTTTCGGTCACCTGAAACGCCAGCCTTTCTCAACTTACAATGCAAACACAGAGTCGTTACGCACTCATGGCGCCCCTCCGGCATCGTTTCGCCTCAGGGATGCGGGTGGGGGCCGACCTCGTGGAGGTGAGCGCGGTGGCCCGGACGGTCCGGGACTTCGGAGCCCGCTATCTCCAGCGCATCTACACCGCGGGAGAGCTCGCCTACTGCCAGGCGGCTGCAACCGATCCCGCCCCTCACCTGGCGGCGCGCTTTGCCGCCAAGGAAGCCACCGTCAAGGTGCTCAGGCCGCGACCAGAGGACGAAGGGATCGACTGGCGCAGCATCGAGGTGGTTCGCTGCGACGGTGGTTGGTGCCGGATCGCACTGCACGGCGCCGCCTCCCGCCTCGGCGGCCGCGCCGGCCTCCACAATTTCGAAGTCAGCCTCAGCCACGCCGAGCAGTACGCCTTGGCCGTGGTCGTGGCGGCATCCGCGGATACCGGAGGAGCAGAGCAGTGATGACGAACGACATACGAGCGATTCTGAAAGACCACGGTCGGCTCAACTCCGACGTGACGACCCTCTCCGAAACCCAGGACCTCTACCAGCTGGGCATGACCTCTCATGCCAGCGTCAACGTGATGCTTGCCCTCGAGGGCAAGTTCGATATCGAGTTTCCGGACCGGATGCTCAAGCGGAGCGTGTTCGAGAGCATCGCCTCCATCCGCAGCGCCATCGAAGAGCTCACCGAGGGTCGCTGAGCCCGAGCCCCCGACCCCGAGGAGGCAGATATTGGCCACAACGTCGACGAGATCGCCGAACATCGAAGCCACCGCGCGGATCGCCATCGATGTGGCCGGTCCGGCGGCCGGGCGCGTGGACGCCGAGGCCCGGTTCCCGGACAAGGCGATCGATGCGCTGAAGCAGGCGCGTCTCCTGTCCGCCTTCGTGCCACAGGAGCTGGGGGGCTTCGGGTGCGGGATGCTCGAGCTCTCCAGCATGTGCGAGACCCTTGGTCAGCACTGCTCGTCGACGGCGATGGTGTTCGCCATGCACCAGATCCAGGTGGCGTGTCTGGTTCGGCATCACGGCGGATCCGAGTACATCCGCAAGTACCTGCGGGCGCTGGTCAAGCGCCAGAACCTGATCGCCTCCGTGACGTCCGAGGTGGGCGTGGGCGGCGAGCTGCGTACCAGCCTCTGCGCCGTCGAACGCCAGGGTGACCGCTTTCGCCTCGAGAAGAACGCCAGCACCATCTCCTACGGCGAGTGCGCCGACGATCTGCTGGTGACCGCCCGGCGATCGCCGGATTCGCCGGCCAGCGACCAGTCGTTGGTGCTGGTGGGCAAGGCGGACTGCACCCTGGAGACAACCGGCACCTGGGACACGTTGGGCATGCGCGGAACCTGCAGCCCCTCGTTCAAGATGACCTCGAGCGGATCGGTCGACCAGATCCTGCCCGACTCGTTCGCCAACATCGCCAGTCACACCATGGTCCCGTTCTCTCACATCCTGTGGGCTTCCTGCTGGCTGGGCATCGCGACCGCGGCGGTCTCGCGGGCGCGGGCTTTCGTGCGCAGCCAGGCCCGGGCCAAGCCGGGGTCGACGCCACCCACGGCGCTGCGGCTGGCCGAGGCGGCCGGGATGCTGCAGATGATGCGCGCCAACGTGCACGATGTGGCGGCCGAGTGCGAGCAGCTGATAGGCCAACCCGACGCCGGCACCGACGTGCTGTCGTCGATCGCCTTTGGCCTGAAGATGAACAACCTCAAGGTGTGCACCTCACAAGTGGCGGTCGACATCGTCCACCGCTGCCTGCTCATCTGCGGCATCCAGGGTTACAAGAACGACTCGAAATTCGCGATCGGGCAGCACATGAGAGACGTGCTCTCGGCGTGTCTGATGGTCGGCAACGACCGGATCTACGCCACGAACGCCTCGATGCTGCTGGTGTTGAAAGACGACTGATTTTCGAAAGAGAGCCGCCATGACCACCATTGCCAGCAAATATTCGGTGCAGGAGTTCTACGACGGGCTCGTCGCGCACAAGCTCATCATCCCGGTTGGGGTGGCCGGGGCCTTCGCGCGGACCGCGGTGTTCGAGGACGTGCTGAACCGGTTCGATAATCTAGTCACCCGGCTCACCAGCAACGACGGGGCCGAGGCGGTCACGTACCCGCCCATCCTCAACCGGAAGGTGTTCGAGAAGAGCGGGTACTTGAAGTCGTTCCCGCACCTGGCCGGGACCATCTTCTCGTTCTCCGGCACCAATGCGCAGCTCAAGGAATTGCTCCAGCGCGTCGAGGACGACAAGCCGTGGGCCGATCTGCAGGGGATGACCGACGTGGTGCTGACTCCGGCGGCCTGCTATCCGGTCTACCCCAGTTTCACCGGCACCGTCCCCGCCGCCGGACGCCTGATCGACACGACCAACTGGGTGTTCCGTCACGAGCCGTCGCCCGAGCCAACCCGCATGCAGGCGTTCCGCATGCGCGAGTTCATCCGCGTGGGGAGGCTGGACGTGGTGATCGAGTGGCTCAACATGTGGCTGCAGCGCGGGCTGGACGTGTTGCAGGGACTGGGATTGTCGGCGTCGTCCGACGCGGCCTCGGACCCGTTCTTCGGGCGGGGCGGGCGCATGCTGGCCGCCAACCAGAAGGATCAGAAGCTGAAGTTCGAGATCCTGATTCCGGTCATCTCCGAGGAGAAGCAGACAGCGGTGTGCTCGTTCAACTACCACCAGGACCACTTCGGACACACCTTTGAGATCCACACCGAGGACGGTGCCTACGCGCAAACCGCCTGCATGGGCTTCGGCATGGAACGAGTGACGATGGCGCTCTTCAGCACGCACGGCTTCGTTCCGGCAGAATGGCCGAAGTCAGTGCGAGATCAGCTCTGGCCGTGAGCACCCTCTCCGCGCTGAACCTCGATGTGGCGCGCTACACCCGCCACCGGGTGCACGGCGAGTCCGCCGTCTGGGTAGAGAAGAACTGCTACGTCGACGTCTGGATCGAGGTGGCCGACGCCGCCGGCCTGGACCCGATGGCGATGCTCCCCTTCACGCTGGCCAGCGACTTCGACGGCGATCAATGGACCTTCTTCAAACCGTCGCACGAGGACCTGACGGCGCTCTACGGGTTCGGGGTGCAGGAGCTGAACCTCTGGCGACCGCTGCTGCAGCACGTGTTGTTCCACCTGGCCGAGAGGCGGCTGATCTTCACCGAGGCTGACGCCTACTACCTGCCCGACACCAGCGGCACCGACTACCGAACCAACCACGTCAAGACCACCATCGTCATCGAGACCATCGATCTCGAGCGACGGCGCCTGGGGTACTTCCACAACGCCGGTTACTTCCAGCTTGAGGGGGACGACTTCATCAAGCTGTTGCGGGTCGATGCGCCGCCGGACCCGACCTTCATGCCCCTGTTCGCCGAGCTGGTGAAGCTGGATCGGATCCGGCGGCTCGAGCCGGCCGAGCTGACCACTCGCTCGCTGCAGGTCCTCGCGCTGTGGCTGCCGCGCCGTCCCCGTACCAATCCGTTCCGCCGCTTCGCGGCCCGGTTCGGATCGGACATCGACGGGCTCAAGAAGGAGGGGATCGCTGCCTACCACGCTTACGCCTTCGCCACCATGCGCCAGTGCGGGGCGAACTTCGAGCTGACCGCCGAGTATCTCCGCTGGCTCGAGCGACAGCGTCCCTCCGGCTACGACCGCGCTGCACCGCTCTTCGACGCCATCTCTAACGGGTCGAAGACGCTCATCCTGAAGGCCGCCCGCGCGGTCGGTGGAAACCAGAATGTCGATTTCGTCCCGCTCATCGAGGAGATGGCCACGGCTTGGGACACGGCCATGCGCACGCTCGAGACACGCAGCCCGCGCTGAATCAGCATGGCTCGGATCCTACGCGCCACCCCCCTTCGAACCGAGCCCGTGCGCGACGGCTGGCAGCTAGCCGAGGTGCCAGCCGGCGCGACGCGGCCGGAGTCACCCGCGCGCCTCGACCAGGAGGCATTGTCCTTCAGTCCGGCCCAGGTTCCGGGGACGGTCGCCTCGGCGTTGCGGGCCCAGGGCCGTTTCAGCTGGGACGACCGCCGCAACTTCGATGCGTCCGAGTTCTGGTACCGGGTGCGCTTCTCGACCGCGCCGGCGAGCGCCGGCGAAACCCTGCGGCTGCGCTGCGAGGGGCTGGCCACGCTGGCCGACGTCTGGCTCAACGGCGAGCACCTGCTCCGTTCCGAGAACATGTTCCTGAGCCACGCCGTCGACGTGAGCCGGCTGGTGAGGTCGGAGAACGAGATCGCCATCCGCTTCGCCTCGCTGGACGCCGCTCTGGCCGTGCGACGGCCGCGGGGGCGCTGGCGCGCCCGCCTGGTCGATCGCCAGCAGCTCCGGTGGTTCCGAACCACCCTGCTCGGGCGCATCCCCGCCTGGACGCCGCCGGCGGCCCCGGTCGGCCCCTGGCGCGCGGTGGCCCTGGAACGATACCGGGGGTTCGTGCTGGAGGACGCCAGGCTCGACGTTCGCCTCGATGGCGGCGCGGGCGCGGTGTCGCTGCGTTTGCTGCTGACGGGGGTCACCGTCCCAGTGAAGGCAGCGGTGCTGCGGGTGGGAGACGTGCGTGCACCGCTCACCGCCGCGGCGGACGAGCGAGGTCTGGTGCTGTCGGGCAGGCTCTCGCTCCCATCGCCGGCGCTGTGGTGGCCGCACACGCATGGGGCGCCGGCCAGCTATGCCGCCACCGCCTTGCTGGAGACTCCGGCCGGGACCTTCGAGGTGGAGCTGGGCCCGGTCGCCTTCCGCACCGTCGAGGCCGACACCGATGGGGACCGCTTCGCGCTTCGCCTCAACGGCGTGGAGGTATTCTGCCGGGGAGCCTGCTTCACCACCACCGACCCTCTCTCGCCGGGCGGCGCGCCTGGGAACTACGGGCCCATCCTCGATCAGGCACGGGCCGCCGGCATGAACATGCTCCGGGTCGGCGGCACCATGGTCTACGAGGACGACGCCTTCTACGAGGGCTGTGACCGCCGGGGCATCCTGGTGTGGCAGGACTTTATGTTCGCGAACATGGACTATCCAGGCACCGACAAGGGGTTCCGCGCCGGGGTCCGGCACGAGGCCGATCAGTTCCTTTCGCGCATCGAGACTAACCCCTGCCTGGCCGTCCTGTGCGGCAACAGCGAGATCGAGCAGCAGGCGGCGATGCTGGGGCTGCCGCCCAATCAATGGAAGCAGCCACTGTTCGAGGACGACCTCGCGGCGGTGAGTCGGAGCCGGCGGCCCGACGTGCCCTACCTCCCCGCCACCCCGACCGGCGGCGCGTTGCCGTTCCAGGTGAACGCGGGCGTGGCGCACTACTATGGCGTCGGTGCCTACCTGCGCCCGTTCGAGGATGCGCGGCACGCGGGCGTGCGCTTCGCGTCCGAGTGCCTGGCCTTCGCGAACATCCCCGAGGATGAGACCATCGAGGCCTTCCTAAGCGACGGAGAGGCTCCGTTCCACCATCCGGCTTGGAAGCGCCGGGTGCCGCGAGACCCCGGTTCGGGCTGGGATTTCGACGACGCGCGGGACCACTACGTGCGGGTGCTGTTCGGTCACGATCCGGTAGCGCTTCGGTACGCCGATCCGAGCCGCGCCCTCTCGATCGGGCGGGTGACCTCGGCCGAGGCGATGGCGCGCGCCATCGCCGAATGGCGCCGCGCCGACTCCACTTGTCGGGGCGCCCTGGTCTGGTTCCTGCGCGATCTGTGGCCCGGCGCTGGCTGGGGCCTCATCGACGCCAACGGCATCCCCAAGGCGGCCTACTACGCCTGCAAGCGGGTCATGCAGCCGGTGGCTTTGCTGGTGTCGGACGAGGGGCTCAACGGGCTCTGGTTTCACGCCATCAACGAGACGGCGAGGCCGATCGACGCCGACCTGAGGGTCACGCTCTACCGCCAGGGGGACGTGCGGGTGGCCGAGGGGGCGCGCCGGGTGCATCTACCCGCCCGGGGCGCAGCCGCCGTCGCCGGGGCGAGCCTCTTCGATCACTTCCTCGACCTTACCTATGCTTACCGGTTCGGGCCACCCGCGTTCGAGGTCGCCGTTGCGACCCTGGTCGAGGCGGGCTCGGGCATGGTGCTGGGCGAGTGCTACCATGTCCCCGGCTCGCTGGCGCTGGCGCGCGGCGAGCTCGGGATCGAGGCCGCCGCCACCCCGGGGGGCAAGGACCGATGGGAGCTGTCGGTACGGAGCATGCGGTTCGCGCAGGCGATCGCGGTCGAGATCCGGGGTTTCGTTCCCGAAGACTCGTACTTCCACCTGGCGCCGGGCGCCGAGCGGCGGGTGTTGCTGCAGGCCCGTTCCAACGGGGCCAGACCGCAAGGTCTGGTCCGGCCCCTCAATGCTCATGGTCCGACTAAGGTGAGGATCGATTCGTGAGCCTGGGCGCGGCCGTGCCGATGGCAGACGAGGCGCCAGCGCCTCAGGCGTTCTGGTTCGGGCCTCGGGACCGACCGCTCTTCGGCTGGTATCACCCGGGTTGCGGCGCCGCTCTTCGCGACACCGGCGTGGTCCTCTGCAATCCCTTCGGCTACGAGGCGATGGCCGTACATCGCGCATACCGGCGCTTGGCCACCCGGCTGGCCAGCACGGGTCACCCCGTCCTGCGCTTCGACTACGACGGCACCGGCGACTCTGGCGGAGAGCTCTCCGACCCGGACCGCGTGCCGGCCTGGCTGGCCAGCATCGAGGCGGCCACCTTAGAGCTCGCCCGGTCGAGCGGCGTGTCCCGGACGGTCCTCTTCGGGGCCCGCTTCGGCGCGCTCCTAGCGCTGGCCTACGCCGCGCGTCGGCCAGTCGATGGGCTGGTCCTCCTGGCACCTCCCGAGTCGGCGAAGGCGCTGATGCGCGAGATGGCGGCGATCCACGGGCTCAAACCCCTACCTCCTCGCCCGGCTGGGATGTCGCAGGAGCCGGAGGAGGCCGTGGTGGGGTTTCCGCTGGATGCGGCCACGCGCGAGGCGCTGCTGGGGCTCGAGCTCTTCGCGGCGCGCCCCGCCCGCCGCGTCCTGGTGATCGCGCGCGATGACGTCCCCGCCGGAGAGGAGAACCTGGCCAAGAAGCTCCGCGAGATCGGCGCCAAGGTCTCGGTCTGCACCGAACCGGGGTACGCGGGCATGGTGGTAAGGAATCCGGTCCGGCCCACCTTCCCCGACAACCTGTTCGACGCCATCCAGTCCTGGTTGGCCACGGCGGAGCAGGAGCGGGCGCGCCCGTTTGCCCCCCCGCAGCTCCCCTCGGCCATGAGCACGGCGACGCCGGCTCCCAGCGTCCGCGAAGAGGCGGTGGTGGTGGACGGCGATCTCTTCGGGGTGTGGACCGAGCCGGCCCAGCCCGAGCGCCGGCCGACGGCGATCCTGTTGCTCAACGTCGGGGCCGACCATCACGTCGGCAGCAATCGCCTGTACGTGAAGATGGCCAGGGCCTGGGCCCAGCTGGGCTATCGGGTGCTCCGGCTGGACTTCGCCGGTGTGGGAGATAGTCCCGCGCGCAACGGCAGCCCCGAAAACGACATCTATTCCCCGGCCTCCTTTCCGGCCACACGCGCCGCGATCGACTTCGCCGCTGGGCGCGGCGCCAGCCGCTTCGTGCTGATGGGGCTGTGTTCCGGCGCCTACGTCTCGTATCACACCGCCCTCTCCGATCCCCGTGTGTCGGGGATTGTGATGATCAACGTGGCGACGTTCCACTGGACGGAGGGCGATTTCATGGTGAACGTCCAGGCGGCCCGTTCTGCGGCGGGGGCGAGGACGCGCATTTACCTGCGGAAGATCCTGTGGCCGAAGACCTGGCGGCGGTTGCTGCGCGGCAAGGTGCACGTCAGTGCGATCGCCCTCGATATGGCCCGCCGAGCGCGCGCCCAGGGGGGACGCAAGCTCCGCGCGCTGTTCACGCGCCTGCGCACCGGGGAGGTCGAGGTGAGCGACATCCGGCGCGGATTCGAGAGGCTGTGCGGTCGCGGGACAAAATGTATGCTCGTGTTCGGGTCGTTCGAAATGGGGGTGGACATCCTGGAACAGCACCTAGGACCGAATGCCCGCGCCATGCGCGACGCGCCGGGCTTCCGGCTGGAGTTGGTAGACGGCGTGGACCACACCTTCACACCGCTGTGGGGGCAGAAGAAGCTGATCGGCATGCTGACCGATTACCTACTGGCCGAACACGGGGAGGCCGCGTGATGATCTCGTACCGGGTCGGAAATCAGGTCTCGGTCGAAGAGGTCATCGACCTTTACCGGTCCTCCGGACTGGGCGTCTACCGCCCGGTCGACGACCGCGAGCGCATGCAGCAGATGATGGACCACGCCAACCTGGTGGTCAGCGCCTGGGACGACCAGCGCCTGGTGGGGATGGCGCGCAGCCTCAGCGACTTCTCCTTCAACACCTACCTTGCGGACCTGGCCGTGCGCGCCGAGTACCAGCGCAGGGGGATTGGGCGGGAGCTGATGCGGCGCACTCAGGCCGAGGGCGGCCAGGCAAGTATCTTCCTGTTCGCGGCCCCCGAAGCCGTCGATTACTACCCGCGCGTCGGGTTCTCCGCGGGGAGCGGCTGGTATCTCCAGGAGTTTCGTCGCTTGAGATAGCGGTCGACCGTCAGCTGTCACTTGGCCCGACCGAGTTGGACCCTGCAGACTCCCAGCTGCGGCCGAAGCGCCGGTGAACCTCGCCGGCCAGCGGCATCAGGCGTACTGGGCGGTGCTCGGCATCGAAGCACCGGCGCCGCTACCACCGTCAATGAAGCCTCGCCCTTACTGCGTCGCCCCACCGAGGGCGAGGCGATGAGACGTAATTGCCCGCTCCGGTCGTCATCCTCATCGCGACGCAGTCTTAGGGCGGCAATCAACCCCTGAGGAACTCGACTACCTAGAGGAAGACCGGCAAAAATCCAGAGAGGCCGGGTTCGACGGCCACATTGTCAAGCCGGTGGATCACGCCGCCCTCACGAAGCTGCTGGGGCCGAGCTGAGCGCCGGCAAATGGGGTAAGGGCGGGTGTTTAACCGGTGATCCTAGCACTGTGCTATCTGTCCGAGCGGTCTCGGTCTCCCCACCGCATAGCCTTGCGCGTAGTTCACCCCGATCGCCTTGAGCCGTGCCAGGATGTTCTCGTTCTCGACGGATTCCGCGATCGTTTTAATACCCATCACATGGCCGATTCTGTGGATCGCCTCCACCATGGCATGGTCGATCGGGTCCCGCATCATGTCCTTGACGAAGCCACCGTCGATCTTTAAGAAATCGACGGGAAGCGTCTTCAAATAAGCGAATGACGACAGGCCGCTTCCGAAATCGTCGAGGGCAAAGCGGCATCCATGCGGCTTGAGCGCTGAGAAAAAGCGCTTGGCGTGACTGAGATTGCTGATGGCAGCCGTCTCCGTGATTTCAAAGCAGATCCGATCCAGGGGGGCCGACCAGTGCTCCACCTGCTGCTCGACGTAATCCAAGAACTGCCGGTCACCCAGGGACTGGCCCGAGAGGTTGATGGAAACATGGCCTGGCGGTGGGACCCAATGCGGGTCACGCAATCCCGAAAAAACGGTGCGAATGACCCAGCGGTCGATGGCCTGCATCTGATTGTAGCGTTCCGCTGCGGGGATAAACGCCGAGGGCGGTATCAAATCGCCGTCGCGGTTAAGGAGACGCAAGAGCACCTCGCCGTGCGGCCGACCACTCCAGCCGAGCGCAATGATCGGCTGGTAGTAGAGCGAGAATCGGCTGTTGGCCAATGCCTCCTGAATGCGCGGCACCCATTGCATCTCCCCGTGCCGCTGCGCGAGATCAAGGTCGTCGGGGTAATAGAGGTGCACCCGGTTGCGACCCTGCTCCTTGGCAGCATAGCATGCAACATCTGCGGCCCGAAAGACGCTGGCGAGGGTATCGACTCCCGGGTCAATGGGCACGAGACCGGCGCTCGCGCCTATTGTGAAGCCTCGGTCTTGCCATACGAAGCGGAAATCCTGCAAGGCCTCGCGCAGCTGATGGGCGATCCGCAAGGCCTGCCCCTGTTGACAGTGTTCAAGCAGGACTCCGAATTCGTCGCCGCCGAGGCGTGCGAGCGTATCGCTTTTGCGCACCTTGGAGGCAAGCACGGCGCCGACCTGGCGCAATAGCTCGTCCCCCGCGACATGCCCACAGGTGTCGTTGACGACTTTGAATTGGTCAAGATCGAGATAGACGACGCCATGCGCCTCCTCCTGCGTAGCCGTCGCGAGGATTCGCTCCAGGCGGCGCTCGAACTCCCGGCGATTGACGAGCCCCGTCAACGCATCGTGCGAGGCGTGATAGCTCAACTGGCGTTCCGCTCGGCGTGCCTCGGTCATGTCGCGAAAGATCAGCACCGCCCCAATCGTCGTGCCCGCATGGTCGTGAATCGGGGACGCCGAATAGTCCAATGACAGCTCCCGCCCGTCGCGGCAGATCAATAGGGTAGTGTTCGCGAGGCCGACGATCTTGCCATCCTGGAAGCAGCGCTCCAGGGGGTCCTGGATCGGATCACGCGAGCTTTCGTCAATGATGTGGAACACCTGGCGGAGGTTTCGACCCGCAGCTTCGTCCTTAGACCAGCCTGTCAGTTGCTCGGCGCTCCTATTCAGGTAATCGACCTGACCGGCCACATCGGTGGTGATAACGGCATCCCCGATGGACGCCAGTGTGACTTCAATCCGTCCCTTTTCTTCAAACAGGGCGGTCTCGGCACGCCGGCGTTCCGCAACCTCCTTTTGCAGATCAGAGACCGTCCGGTCCAGCTCCGCCGTGCGTTCCTGCACGCGGCGCTCGAGCTGCTTCTGGCTGCCCGCAACCTGCTCCGCCATGCGGTCAAAAGCCCGGCCCAAGACTGCGACCTCATCCCTCCCGCGCAAACCGGCGCGCGCCCCCAGGTTCCCTGCGGCGACGTGCTGCGTAGCATTCACCAAAGCACTAAGTCTGCGTGTCAGAAAGACGTGAATCAGAACCCCCAGGACCATGGCTACGCCAACGAGCACCCCGATCATCTCCACCCAGTTTTTCTCGGCCCTGCGCCGGGCGTAAGCGAGCTGGCGCGAGAGGTCTTTTTGCACAATCAAGACTCCTACGCGATCCGCTGAAAGCCCAACGGCACGCGCACCCAACTTAACCGGGTAAATTCCCAGTGCGTAGCGGCCGGCCGAAGCGAGGTATAGCTCCCCGGAAGATTGTGCCTGTACCCGATCGACTATCGCTTCCAGCGGCGCGTCCCGCCAGCGTGGCCATTGCGCTTGGGCTGCCTCCGCTAGCGGTCGACCAACCCATTCGCTCTTCGTTGCGCCCAGCACGATGTCGGTATCATCAGCCAATATCGCAATCTGCGGCTCCGGAGCACTGCCAAGGAGTGACATCTCTTGTACAATGCGCTCGCGGTCAGCATGGCGCAACGCATGGCTAAACTGTTTCTGGAGCAGGGTCATGCGGCTTATCATCTCCGAAAGGGCCTCTCCCCGGACGGCAGCTTCCGCGGCACCCCATTCCCTGTGCACTGTGTACGCCGCGAGGACCGCCGTGAATACGACGATGAGGAGAGGGATCCCGTAGCGTAAGGAGATTCGAAACATCCTTGGTGCCCGCGGGTCAGGTAAGTAGGGTACGGCGTGCACCGTACCCATCCTAGTTCCGATGCCGTCGGTTTAAGTGCCAACCTATAACCGCCAGCCTATAACCGTCTTCTTCTATAAGCATCTCGGACCCCATTTTCCCTTGCGCAATCGTGTCGGGCAGTCACCGTGGCCGCCCGGCAATCACAGCTCGCAGTTTTCTCCGTGACAAGTGGCGATCGCGGAGCAATCAAAAGAAGTAGCTGCACGAGACGGGAAGTTTTTTGGGTAGTTAATGAAATTGAACTTATCCGAAAGGGTGCATGTGGCCTTCCAAGCACTATGCGGTTTTTGAACCCCCGGAGGAGGAACAGGAGGAGACGGACAATATGTCGGACTCTTCGGGTCAAGATCAGCATCGACGCAATATAAATTCATCTGTACAGACATCGAGCGGATTATCACATCACGTGGGCGCTGGCCTGCACAAAAATCAAAATCCTCAGCATTGGGATTCAAAGGATTCTCCTCAAAAAGCGCGTCAGAAATGACACCGTCCCATTCGAGATTCGTAGAAATATTAGATATAACGCCCCCACCTCGCTTCTGGCGCTCCGTAAAATCACCTTGATCGATGGGCGCTCGGGCAGCCAGAGTCTGCTCGGCCGGTAGGACAAATGTTATAAATGGTGGTTGCGGGAAGCCTGGGCACAATACTTCTACCGATACGTTCCTCGCAACAATGTCGCCTCTTGGAATATCCACGATAGGAGGCGGGGGCACATCCTCATCCTGCCGAACACATTGACCGCTGTGCCAATAACACCGCCCTCCAATTACGATATAGTGCGCCTCGGCCTGGACTCCCATTATCGTGACCAGGCCGACCATCATGACTCTCGTTACTCTCTTAACTGTCTCGGACACTCTCTTAACTGTCTTGGACATAACTACCTCCGCTTGCGTGTATACTGCTCCACAGCCCTACGTGGAGCGCCTTTCTATTGCCGACACGGCCTCTCGCCGGCTCTCGGCACCAGTGTACCAGCACTTCCTTTTACACCTAGGACTTCCCGATCCCTATGGAAACGCCAGCGTGACCCTCGCGAAGACCGTCCGGGTCGGCTGGATCGTCGGGTTGTCGAAATCGACCTCAAAAAAATTGAACTCCTCGTCGAACAGATTCGTCGCTCCAATCGAGATGAACCCATACCGCTTCGGCAAACGGTACGAGATCGCCGCATCGACGGTCCAGAATTTATCGCTACCGGACCGAAGAACGGAGTCGTCAAAGAACCCCGTGAACGTGCCGTCCTGATCCCAGTACGTGGCCGCCAGGGAGCCACTCAGCCCGGACGGGTGGAAGAACCCGATCCCCAGGGGTACACGTTGCGTGTCCAGCTCCGTGGGTCCCAGGGGATCCCGTTCGAAGCGCTCGAAGATGTATTGCGCCCTGAGTGCCAGCCATGGGTGCGGCGTCCAGAACAGGTACGCACGGCCCAGATACTCGTTCCAGTCCATGACCAGGGTCACCGGGCCTTGCTGAATCGGAACCTCCGTCAGATCTCGCTTGGAGAACTCCACACCGCCGAACAGGCTGCTCGTGAACTTCTGATCGATCGCCCCTCCGTAACGCCAGGCCTCCGTCAGTTCGAAGTCATCGAAGAACTGGTTGAACCCGGCGACCTGGGTCGGCTCGAGCGTCTGATCGGTGATCAGCGTTCTCTTCAGGACCCTAAACCCCGCGGCGCGAAGGGTGGTCCCCGCGAACGGAGTCCAGGTGACCCCGAACTTCGGGTTGATCGGGTCCTTGTCGACATCCGCATCGCCGCTCAGGGAGTCGAAGCTGAGCCCCAGCGTGGCGGTCACGTTTTTTAGGAGATTGACGTCCGCGTACGCGTATGCGTTGAAATGTTGGAGATCCAGGTCGGTCACCGACTGGAACTCGATCGGGTCGGGGCCGGGAAACCCGAGCGTCAGGTCCTCCTTGCGATCGACACTGAAGTATCCAGCACCGGTCTGCAGGTTAAGGTACCGCGAGCGAAATAGGTACTGCAGCTCGCCACTGAAGGCCGTCAGCGGAAGCTTCCCGTCGATGAAGCCGCCCAGAACGGGGAAGTCATCGGTTCTTGAACGGGGGTCGGAGTCCTGATAGATAAACGAGCCGAGGAGGATGGAGCCCGGCGAGAACGCGTGGCGCGCGCCGAGCCGGAAGGTATGCCGCTCTTCCTCGTTTCTCAAAGCGCTGAAGAAGTCCTCCGGGAAGAATCGCTGCTGAACGTCTCCTTGCTCCAGATCCCGGTAGCGGTACTCGGCCTGGAGGCTCGTGTCCGGCGTAACTTCTTGCTGAACGAAAACGTTACCGATTTCATCCCGCTGGTCGGCGTTTTCTCGAAACCCGTCGGTGGTAAAGTGCAATCCACCGACGCTGAAGGATGTCTTCTGGTAGATGCCCGAGACAACGGCTTCTCCACCGTAAGTGCTATGCTCCCCGACCAGGCCGCTCGCCTGTAATGCGAACCCGTTTCGGTTGAAAAGGGGGTTAAACTCATTAAAGGACAACGCCCCTGGACCTCCCGCACTGATGAGGAACAGGTTGCTTTCGGCGAGTTGGGGCTGAATGGGCGTCATGTTGAGAGGCTGGAGGAGCTGAGACTGGAGGAGCTCGCTGACCCTGGCGATCTCATGGCGCGGTAAAACCTGATACGAATCGGCTAGTAGTCGGTGGGCAGAAAAGTTGGTCGGATCGGTGTTGACCGATTTCCAGCCTTCCACCAAGGCCAATTGCTGGAACCCCAGATCGGTGTAGATCCGGGCCAGGCTCGCGCTGCGGGCCGCAAGGTCCGAATCGAGCAACAGACGTGACCGGTAGACTAAACGGTTGTCGTTCAATTCAATGGCTTTTTGCATGTCCCGCAAGGCCTCCACCGGCCGGTTCGTGGTCTGTTTCGCGATTGCATCGTAGAACCACGGGGTGGGATCCTTGGGGTCC
>JBIMKD010000003.1:0-7037 GCA_043673815.1 Chromatiales bacterium | reverse complement strand
TCTCCCCCTCGACCATCTGCATGCTGGCGGGATCGAGCGGGATCTGTCCGGATAAATAGTCCGTTTGTGCCGTGCGTACCGCTTGCGAGTAGGTACCGATCGCTTCGGGCGCTTGGTGCGTGGAGACAATAGTACGTGCCATGGTTTGTCTTATGATTTAAGTAAAAATTCCCGGCTACGTACGCGTCCGGATCACGCGCGTCACGGGTTGCAGGCGCCGGACAGCCCTCATGACCCGGGCCAGGTGCAGGCGATCGCGCACCTCGACGGTCAGGGTCAGCGCGGCGATCCGATCCTCGCGTTCGTTCATCCCCACAAACTCGATATTGGCGCCTTCGGCGGCGATCGCGGCGGCGATCGTCGCGAGCGCCCCGCGCTCGTTGGTCGCCTCCAGACGGATCCCCGCCGGAAACTCGCCCTTCACGTCCGAACCCCATTCCACATCGATCCATTTCTCCGGATGATTCCGGTATTCAGCAAGATTCTTGCACGATTGCCGGTGGATCACGATCCCCCGCCCGGAGGACACGTAACCGAGGACGGAATCTCCCGGAATGGGATAACAGCATTTCGGAAACGAGACCACCATGCCTTCGGTGCCTTTAATGGCGAGCGGCCCGGCGTGCGCCGCCGGGGCATTGCGCGCGCTGTCTTCGGCGGTGACCGGGATCAGATAGCGCGCGACGATGGGCGCCATGCGCTTGCCGAGGCCGATCTCCTCCAGCATCGCATCGAGGCTCTCGATCTTGCATTCTTTGAGGCCGGCATCCAAACGGTCGCGCGGTAGAGTATTGAGCTCGAATCCAAGTTGTTGCAACTCGCGATTCAGCATCCGCTGACCGAGACCCCGCGCCTCATCGCGCTGCAGGTTCTTAAGAAAATGGCGGATATTCGCCCGCGCCTTGGCCGTAATGACGAAGTTGAGCCAAGCCGGGCTCGGACAGGCGCCGGGGGCGGTGATAATCTCCACGGTCTGGCCGTTGCTCAATGCCGTGCGCAACGGCACCAAGCGCCGATCGATGCGCGCCGCCACGCACCGGTTCCCGATGTCGGTGTGCACGGCGTAGGCGAGATCGACCGCCGTGGCCCCACGCGGCAACTTCAGAATGTCACCTTTGGGGGTGAATACGTAAATCTCGTCCGGGAAGAGGTCAATCTTCACATTTTCCAAGAATTCTTCGGAATTCCCGGCTTGGCTCTGGATCTCGAGGATGGTGCGCAACCATTCCCGCGCGCGTGTTTGTGCGGTATTGCTGGCGCTGTCGCCGGTTTTATAGAGCCAATGCGCCGCAATTCCGTGCTCGGCCACGGCGTCCATCTCCTTGGTGCGGATCTGCACCTCGATCGGGACCCCATGCGGCCCGAATAAGATCGTATGCAGCGATTGATAACCGTTGGCCTTGGGGATCGCGATATAGTCCTTGAAGCGTCCAGGCACCGGTTTGAACAGGTGATGCACGACGCCGAGCACGCGATACGCGGCGTCCACGGTGTCGACAATCACACGGCAGGCATAGACATCGAAAACTTCCGAGAACGGTAGGCGCTTGCCCCGCATCTTTTTATAGAGGCTGTAGAGGTGCTTTTCGCGTCCGGCGACGTCCGCGGGGAGGTCTTCCTGTCTTAGACGCCGCTCGATGGAATTTTTGATTTGCAACATCAGTTCCTTGCGATTCCCCCGGGATTGCTTGATGGCTTTCGACAGGATCCGGTGACGGTTTGGGAACAGGGCCGCGAATCCGAGGTCCTCGAGCTCGCGGCGTAGCGCGTTGATGCCAAGCCGTTGCGCGATGGGGGCGTAGATGTCCAGGGTCTCGCGCGCTACCAGCCGGCGTTTTTCCTGCGGTAACGCGCCGAGCGTGCGCATGTTGTGAAGCCGGTCCGCCAGTTTCACCAGGATGACCCGGATATCATGGGTCATCGCCAACAACATCTTGCGGAAGTTCTCCGCTTGCGCCTCGGCGTAAGTCTCGAATTCCATTTGCGTGAGCTTGCTCACACCGTCGACGAGCTTCGCCACCTCGTCACCGAACGCGTGGCTGATCTGCTGCTTTTCCGTGGCCGTATCCTCGATCACATCGTGCAGGATGGCGGCGGCCAGGGTTTCATAATCCATCCGCATCCCGAGCAGGATGCGCGCGACGGCGAGGGGATGCTCGATGTACGGCTCCCCGCTCATTCGCCGCTGACCTTCATGCGCCCGAGCCCCGAACTCGTAGGCGCGCCGCAGCGCCGCGACTTGAGCGGGCTTCAGGTATTCGCGGGCAAGCAGGCACACCTCATCGATTTGGCGTAGCGCCGAGGCTGAAGGCACGGACGATTCCTTCGCTGCTCGGGTTGAAGCCAGAGGAAGAAACGGCCAAATCTTCATGTTGATGCTGCTTGCGAGCGAGCCCCCGCGCCGGGGCCCGACGCTAGTCACGCTTTAGTCGAATCGGGAAGCGGATAGAAAATGTCCTCTCCCTTCTCCTTGGCTTCGATGGCAGCCAAGGTATCCCGCGTAATCAAGCCCTCGGCGATCTCGCGCAGCGCAATGACCGCCGGCTTATCATTCTCCGCGGCCACCAAGGGTTGCGACCCCAATGCGAGTTGGCGGGCGCGCTTGCTTGCCAGCATCACGAGATCAAAGCGATTGTTAGCATAAGGAAGACAATCTTCCACGGTAATTCGCGCCATAGTGTTTCCTCTGAGAGCGTGCTCGCTACGATTTCTTCACAAGCTCTGGTTTAAGTTTACGTAACCTTAGGCTCCAATAAATCCTGCACCAGCGAGTGCAGCGCGGCGCGTTGCCGTCCGCTGCCGAGACGTCCGGCGCGCAGGATCGCGCGCAGATCGCCGAGCGCGCGGTCGAAGTCGTCATTGACGAGCAGATAGTCGTATTCGGAATAATGCGACATCTCGCTCACGGCCGCCAGCATCCGGCGCCGAATGACCGCCTCGTCATCCATGCCGCGGGTTTTAAGCCGATGTTCCAAATCTTGGTAGGACGGGGGAAGGATAAAGATCCCCATCGATTGCGGCCATGCCTTGCGTACCTGCCGCGCGCCTTGCCAATCGATCTCCAACACGACATCAATCCCGTTCGTCAAGTGCGACTCCACCCATTCCCGCGAGGTTCCGTAGTAGTGGCCGAACACTTGAGCGTATTCCATGAACGCCGACTGAGCAACCATTGCTTCGAACCTCGCCTCGCCGACAAAATGGTAATCCACGCCCTCGCGCTCTCCCGGGCGCATCGGCCGCGTAGTAAAGGAGATCGACAGCGAGACGCCGGACTGCGCCGCAGTCAAGGCGTTGACGAGGCTCGTCTTACCGGCGCCCGAAGGGGCCGAGACGACATACAGCAGACCGCACGCCGCGGGTCGATCATTCAATATTCTGCACCTGCTCTCGCATCTGCTCGATGAGCACTTTCAGGTCGACCGCGATCGAGGTTGTCTCGGGGTGCGCCGATTTCGAGGCGATGGTATTAGCCTCGCGGTTCATCTCCTGCAACAGAAAATCCAAGCGCCGGCCGATGGGCGAGGCGGTACCGAACAAGCTTCTAACCTCATCCAAATGGATCTCGAGCCGGTCCAACTCCTCCGCGACATCCAGCCGCTGCGCGAGCAACATCATCTCCTGCTCCAAGCGCCCGGGTTCCATACCGCTCGCGAGCTCCGGCACCCTTTTCATTAACCGATCCTTGAGCGCGCGCATGATCTCCGGCACCCGCTCCCGCAGCCGTGCGAGCTGCGCCGCGGCGGCCGCGCAGCGTTCTTCGATGACGCTCCGCAACCGTCCCCCTTCGCGCCGCCGAGCCTCGACGAGCGCGCTCAGCGCCGTGTCCAGGATCCGCAACAACGGCTCGCCGATCGCCTCCACATCGGGCGGCGCCAGCGCCACCACCCCCGGCCAGCGCAACAGCTCAACCGCGCTGACGGGAGCAGGCCGATCGATTAACGCGTTGACTCGCTCGCAGGCCTCGATCAATTGTCGCACCAGCTCCAACCGCAGCACCGGCGCCATCAAGGTATTTTCGGACGGACTGTACCGTAACACACAGTCTATCTTTCCGCGCTGGATACGGCTCCCGACGAGCTCGCGCACACACCCTTCGAGACCGCGTAACTCCTCCGGAAGACGCACGGAGATCTCCAGGTAACGATGATTGACCGAGCGCAATTCCCAGATGCTGTCGGCCCATTCCCCCTGCCCCGCCTGGCGCGAAAACGCCGTCATGCTACTTACCATTTTGCGGTTCCCACCGTGCGAAATTGCACCATGGTAACCCGGCGCCGGGGTCAGGGAAAATCGCTGATGGCTGCCGCCTGTGTCCGCGCAAACTTTTGAAGCCTCTCGGCTTTCGCATTAATTGTTTGAACAATCTGCTCCGCCAAGTGTACTACTCCTCTCTCAGTCACTTTTTTCACGCGACCCTCGATTCTGACCTCGAAATTGCCGGTAAGCCGCTGGCTATTAACGTTCACTAAATGGACCATCAAAAAAGCGAACAGAAAACTCGGCTTATGAAGGCGCCCGACCGCAACCCATTCAGCCCCGGAACGGGCGCCCAGCTCGGCCGCCACCTCCGGGTGGTCGAAGAGGTAACCGAACGCCGCGTTCGCCTTCGCTTGGGTGCCTGGAGCGATCGTCACCGACTCATAACCGCCCTTTTTTACCAAGGCCGCTCGTAACAGAGGCGCAACTGAGGCGGTCCGTTCCAGCTCTTCCGGCGTACGCGGCAGAGCCGTCAAATCGTGCAACTCGAACTCCAACACCGCGATGCGCGTCTGCGCGAATGCCGGGAAACTACAAAAAGCGATCAAACCCAATGTGACGCATGCGCAGTGCTTCGACGCGACATTAACCCTTCGCATAAGTCACCTGTTATTCCTTTTCGAATCCGCGGGCGAGATAGGGCAAAGCACTTCCATTAAAGCGCACCGCCGAGGCCGAGATCAGCCCTGGCGGACCTCCGCCTGAGACAAGCCGCACAGGCGGTTGGCACGGACGGCCTGATCGATGAGCCGCGGTTTCGCTAGCTTCAGCTCATGCATGATCGTGATGAATTGCTCGCGCGTCTTGCCCGCCAGGCGCGGATTGATCGAACGCTCTTGCTGGATGCTGCTAACCCAATGGCCGTGATAATCGTGGCCGGGATAGACCAGCGTCTCGCCCGGCAAGCGAAACAACCGCTCGGTGATAGTGTCATAGAGGGTTCCGGCATCGCCGTCCTGGAAATCGGTGCGGCCACAGCCGTTGATCAAGAGGCTGTCGCCCGTGAACAGGCGCTCACGCCACAGGTAGGACACGCTGCCCGGCGTATGTCCCGGCGTGCCGATGACCGCGATTTCCTCGGTTTGCCCGAAGCGCAGGATATCGCCGTCCCGCAGCTGGTGATCGGCGCATACTGCTCCGCAGCGCTGGCTGACCGCGGTCTCGGCACCCAAGCGTTCGCGCAAGAGCCCGCCCGCGGTGACATGATCGGCGTGTACATGGGTCTCGGCCGAGTATCTCAGCCGACCGCCGAGCTGCGAGAGCAGCGCCACGTAATCACTGATGTGGGTGGCGACGGGATCGATCAAAACCGCTTCTTTGGTATGGCGATCGGCGATGAGATACGTGTATCCCGAGGACGCATTGTCATAGAGCTGCCGGAAGATCATGGGCGCCTCCCTCAAAGAGTGTGGGGTGAAATTTTAGCCGCTGCCCATCTCCTCCAACAGGCTCACCAGATCGTCGGCATGCTCCTCTTCCATAGCCAGGATCCCCTCCAGCATCCGGCGGGTGGTCGGGTCATCGCTGCCGAGATAAGCGACCATCTCGCGATAGCTATCGATCGCGATGCGCTCGGCCACGAGATCTTCCTTGATCATATCGATGAGCGAATTGCCCTCGACGTACTCGGCATGGCTGCGGGTAAGGAGCCCTTCGGGGGAGAAGTTCGGCTCTCCGCCGAGCTGCACGATGCGGGCGGCAATCTGATCGGCGTGCATCTGTTCCTCGTTCGCATGTTGCAGGAACTCCGCGGCGACGCTCTGAGCATTGATGCCCGAGGCCATGAAGTAATGGCGCTTGTAGCGCAATACGCAGACGATCTCGGTGGCGAGCGCCTCGTTGAGCAGCTTCAGCACCGTCGCCCGGTCGGCTTTGTAACCTTCCGTGACCGCGCCCGCTTCGAGATGCCGGCGGGCGCGCTTGCGCAAGGTTTTGATGTCGGTAAGGAAGGGCTTGGCCATCGTCCTCAGAGCTTCTGAAGAAATCGTAGCGAGCAAGGCCGCCCGCGAGGCGCACGGCGCGCAGGAACCGCAGTGTATATGGAAATACATGAGGATTCCGAGCACCGCGCAACGATGCGGGCGGGCTGCGCAGTAGATTTATTCACAAGCTCTCAGTGCGCCTTGCCTTGTTCCCAATAGATTTGCGCCTTGCCCATATTGCCCGGAACGTCTTTCAAAAACTCAGTCTTGGCCGCTTCGTTGCCGAAGCAATAGGTCTTGCCGTCCTCCCCTGTCCAGTTGACCGAGCAGTCGGTGGCTATGTGCTGCTTCATTGCGAGACCCATGGTGCAATCTTTCTTGAATTCACCTTCGGCGGCGTGAACGGAACCCGCCGCGAGCAACGCGATGACTGAGTTAAGCCAGATTGCCTGTTTCATTGTTTTCTCCTCTCGACCTATTATCTTAATTATACATGCTGCGCTCGGATCGCACCCTAGCGGTGGCCCCTGCAGCATGGCGATGCGGCCAAGTGGCTGAGGATCTCCGCCGGGTTCGCCATACGAATCCAGTTTATAATGCCCGGCCGATGCACGTTGAAGGAGAGGGAGATATGCGTCCGAGCGGACGAAAGGCCGATGAATTACGGCCGATTGCGATCAAACGCAACTTTACCCGCTATGCCGAAGGTTCCGCGTTAGTCGAATACGGACACACCAAGATCATCTGCAACGCGAGCATCGATGAGCGCGTTCCCCCGTTTCTGCGCGGTAGCGGGAAAGGCTGGGTGACCGCCGAATACGGGATGCTGCCGCGGGCGACGAATAGCCGCATGCG
>JBIMKD010000002.1:0-7860 GCA_043673815.1 Chromatiales bacterium | reverse complement strand
TGCACGATAGTTACGCTTCTTCATGGCGAGAATACCTCCTGCGTTATGGGTTGCTGGCAACACTTGCCATCCCATATTCTGAGGATTCTCGCCTCTTTGTTATAGCTGACTACGCGGAGCCATATTTCGTGGACGGCACGGACCTCCGGCAACCATCGACTCCACCGTGCTATGATTAGCTGAGCCCAAACCACGAGGAACCCCCGATGGACTACCGCCAGCGGAATCACAATCGAGCCGGGGAAGCGGGGTGGTAAACCCTGTATCTGCGGGATGCGCATCACCGTATACGACGTTCTTGCTTGGCTCGCGTCAGGCATGAGCGAACAGCAGATCATCGAAGATTATCCCGAGCTCTCGAAAGATGATATTCGGGCTTGCCTCGCCTTCGCTGCCGATCGTGAGCACCAGTTGACGGGCGTGCATGCCGCGTGAAGCTGCTCCTCGACCAGAATCTTTCGTACAAAGTGGTCGCCGATCTTCAAGCCTGATATCCGGGAACCTCCCAGGTACGTTTGCTAAGCATGGAGCGGGCCAGCGATAAAATGATCGGATGGGAACACCGGCAAGCTACTCCGACGCATCCTAGAAGGCCGCTCGGACGCCAATTTCGATTTCTCAGATCTGCGCACACTCTTACTGCACTTGGGGTTTGAGGAGCGAACGAGGGGCAGTCACCATATCTTCCGGCGGGCTGACGTCGACGAGCGAATAAACCTCCAGAGGCAAGGGACCAAGGCCAAGCCCTATCAGATCCGCCAAGTCCGTGCTGTTATCCTACGCTACAGGCTAGAAGAGGTTACCGATGTATAGGTACGAAGTGATCATCTACTGGAGCACTGAAGACGACACCTTTGTCGCCGAAGTTCCTGAGCTTCCCGGTTGTATGGCCCACGGAGACACTTATGAGGCCGCATTGGCAAGTGCTCAGGAGGCTATTGGCCTTTGGATTGACACGGCTAGGGAGTTCGGCGACCGGATTCCCGAACCAAAGGGACGGAGGGTTCAGCTTGCCTGAAACCGCATGAGCCGTCGTTTCGCAGATATCTCAATACTGCAGTCAGATTACCGCCAGAACAGTCCGACGATCGCGGCGGTGAGCAGGGTAGCGAGCGTGCCGGAGAGGATGGACTTGAGCCCCAACGAGACGATCTCCTCGCGCCGCTCGGGCACCATGGTACTAAGGCCGCCGATAAGGATGCCGAGGCTCCCGAAATTGGCGAAGCCGCATAGCGCGTAGGTCATGATCACTTCGCTCCGCGGGCTGAGCGCGCCGTCCGGCAGGCGCGAGAGGTCGAGATAGGCAATGAACTCGTTGATAATGATTTTGGTGCCCATGAGGGCGCCGGCCATCTCGGCCTCGCTCTATGGTATGCCGGTGAGCCACACCACCGGCGCCATGACGATTCCGAGCAGGCGCTGCAGGGTGATCGGTTCGCTATCCCACCAGGTCGTTGAGCGCGATGAAGAAGGTCTTAAATGCGCCCGCTTCGAGCAGGATCGCCGTCAGCACGATCTGCAGCGCGAGGCCTGCTAGCACCGTTCGCCATGACACCGCGCGGCGGTTCTCGCTCACCGCCCACGCCAGCCCAATGATCACCGCGATGCCCAGAAGCCCCTGCGCAAACAGCATTCGTTCTCCCTTCGGCAATCTCGCCCTCAGATCATAACCAGAAGATCCCGCACGAGGCGCACACCTCTCATAACGCGTGTATAGGGGGTTGGTAGGGGGGAAGCCCCTTGTGGGTGTTCCCCCGCATGAGTAGGGAGATGGTGGTAACGTGATGCAGGAGACGGTCGAGGCCTGATGTGGAATGCTTAGGGTGCTTCGCCGAGTGCTTCAAGCGCAAGGCCGCTGAAGCGTTCGAAATCGCGGTCAAACGACCCCAGTGTGGCGCCGTGCTCGATAGCGAGCGCGGCCAGATGCGCGTCCGTAGTGAGATTGCCACCGGTGCCGGCCCCGACCAGCAGCCTCGCGAGGATCAGGGCGTGGCGATCCGTCGGATGCAGCACGCTCGCCCGCGGCTCGGCGAGCCAGGCCCGCACCATGGAAAGCGCATCCTCCACGGCGAGTGGTTTCGAGAAAATACCGCGACGGGTCGCCAAGCGGACAAAACCCAGCAGCGCCACCCACGCCAAGCCCACGCCTCCCGGCGCGTCGAAGGCCGACTCCAGCCAAGATCGCGCTTGTTGGTGCTCGCGGCTGGCTTTGTTCGTTGCGAAGAGGAGCACGTTCACGTCGGGCAACTTCATTGACCCGACCGCCGGCGTTGCATCTTGGTGATGGTTTCGGCGTCTTCCAGCTCGGCCGCCAGTGACAGGGCCTTAGTCAGATCGACCAGTGGCTCGCCCAGATCGAAGATCCGCTGCTTGAACGGTTTGGCTGCTTTTCGCCGCGCGCTGACCAAGCCCTCGCGAATCGCGGCGTTCAGCACCTGCTTGAAGGTTTCACCGCGCTCGCGCATTGCCCTGCGCAGCAACGCTTCAACGTCGGCATCGAGAGTAACGGTGGTTCTCATGACATCATGACAGCTGGCTATATGCTGTCATGATGCGTCGTAAGAGAAAGGAAGTCAACGTGTCCTATTGCTCGTCCCAAAGGCCCTGCTTCAAAGCCTGAGCAACCAATAGGTTCGATCTGCGAATACGGCGTCATGCACGGGTAGCTCTTCGAAGCCGAGCTTGGCGAAAAGGGCTCGGATCGCTGTCGCGTTAGTCGCGGTGCGCGCGACGTGGTAAGTAAATCCTTGACTCCGAAGCACAGGGGTCAGCGCGGCCGCGAGTCCATAGGCGATCTGCCGTCTCCGGGCTCTGGGGTCCACGCAGACCGTGTCCGCGTAGAATATGCGCTTGCCCTCCTCGAATAGATAATCGAGCGCCGTGGTTCCGGAGATAGCGCCGAGCGTGAGGTCCCGCGGGTCTTCGCTCTCTCGAAGCACCTCATAGCCAAGAGCGTAACCGACGATTGCGCCCGAGTCTTTGGCCTTAGCAATAAAGGCCAGGGCGTTACGTCGCATCTGATCGACACCGACGCCGAAGTGGAGGCGCGGCCTTTCGAGATCGTCATTCCAAGGGGGCTCGCGGAAAGACCTATAGGCAAGGAACGCTATCTGCTCGACCAGGGCCCCGGAGGCATCTGCCCGCAAGTCCTCTACGCAGATCCGCTCGACCGCAATGTCGTGGCCATCAGTCATTGGCTTCGGCGCCGCGGGGGTCGAGCCGGCTGATTATGCAAAGGAATGATACCGCTTTATAGGGGATCATCGGCGTAGATAAGACTGCGCCACATATGAGCAGCGGGGCTAGTGTCGTAGCCGAGCCCTTCTTTTGGCTGTTTGAAATGCCGGCCAATGATCTCTGTAAACGGCTCGATTGACACCTTCGCAGTGGGATCGAAGCTGTAATCGTCATGCAGCGTAATTAGGCGCGCTTCCATATACCAGGGATGACTCCGCGCATAGGTGTACGCCGCCTCGATGTAGGGCGGAGGTACATAGTCCTCCCCGAAGATACGGCGGTACATCTCGGGGTACTCGTACCCAACCGAAGGGTCCGGGTAGAAACGGAGCGCTTGATGGTAGCGGATCGCCCAACTCACCTTCTCCGAGACGTAGGGCTCGACAAGTTGTGCGCTCCACCATCCGTGATTGACCATCATGAGGTTCATCCCGATGTCGTGCAGCAAACACGCTAAAATCGTTTCTTCGGGGCATCCCTGGTTCATGGATCGGGTCGCGCTCTGCAGACAATGGTTGACTGTTCTCGGGGCAAACCGGAACGCGAAAAAGTCGGTCAAGCTTGGCGTTGCCGGCATGGGTTCGAGTGGCGTGAGCGGCCGCGACGGATACGAGGGAACAAGCGACTTTGCGACAAATAGACAGCCTGCTCCCTGCCGGTACGTATTCGTCAAGGGGGGTACCGCGTCCGCTGTGTGTTGGTTCCTGGTCGTCATAGGCTCAAATGTCCCGATAGAAAGCAGGCAGTAACACTCAAAGCACCCGCCGCGTTTTTAATACTTTAATCATAGCACCTTCGACCGTTGACCTAACGCGCGTAAGGCGGAAGCCCCTTGTGGGGTCCCACAAGAGGCCTGTAAGCCAGTACTGCCGGTTGATATACTGTGCACGTAGCATCGTCCCAACGAAATCACAAGCGTGGGTACCGTCGCGACGTTCCTGGGGGGTGAGGAACGGTGGACGGTACGCTCAAAACGCTTCGTCCCGTTCGGCGCCGGGGCGCGGTTTCCATTGCAGCGAGTAATACCTTCCCCGGTCGCGCGCCCAAGGATCGAAGATATTCACGACCGAGTCCAGCTCGGCGGCCAATTCCGGTACGGTTCGTAACAGCACGCGCTTGAGCGGAGAGACTTCCTGCGCGTGGCCGTTCGGGAGCCCTTTTTCCATCACCTTCCCATTCGGACCGTTGTCGTTGATCCAAGCGATTCCCAGCGTGGAATAGAACTCCGGGCGGAAGCTCGAGGTAAAGAAGCGATCGCTGAATAGACGGCGCGACGCATTGAGGATAAAGACCTGAAACTGCGTTTCGGATATCGCAAAGCCGTGGGGACGCGTGCGCTCGGCCAGCCATCCGACGACGGTGTCGAGATCCTCGATATTATCCACCAGCGAGCCGTCTGGGTGTCCTAGGCAATCGTTGATCGGGGAGCCGTCGGCGTTGAGCTGCGCATCCGTGATCACTGTCGATGCGTCGCATCGATGCTGGCCGTACACTTCCCTCAATGCCTGCACGAGATCCTCTTGTTCAACCCGCTCGGGCAGATCCGCGGAAAGGCTTTTATCGGTGAAGTCATCGAAGCCCGTTAGGGTCTTGAGACCGTACTGGCGTCGGAATTCGTTAAATCGCGGTACCCCGCGTTCGCGATCCCGGATCAAGTCCAAGGCGGCTACATCGATCTTGCCGGTCGCGGTATGGAGCCGCGGCATCGGCAGGTTCTGCAGAAACCGTGCGTGATTTTGCAGCCACAACAGCCCCAAGCGTTGCCGCCCCATGCTGATCGCCCAATTGGCGAGCCCGCGGCTCCTCATCTCGTGCGTCGCCTTCCCGCGGAAGGTATTTATCACGGGAACCTTGTGCCGGATGGTGTTCGGGTCCCTGTCCCATTCCCGATACTCGATCAGATCCGGAATCATGGCATGTAAGCGGTAGACGCTGGTGAATTCTTCCGGAAAGTTGAACGGCGATCCGAAGTGATTGATGCCTCCGTTCACATGCTCCGGATTGCGCAAATCCCAGACATCCTGTTTTGAAAACTTGGTTTCATAGATTCGATTCCCGAGCCCGACTATTCCCGGTCCGGAGGCAAACACGGAGTACCAGTCGGCTTCGCCTGAGTCGCCCGTTCGCGCGAGCTTGCCGAGGACCCGTTTCAAGGCGTCCGCGGCGAGCTTGTGATCACTGAACAAACCAAACCAATTCGAGTTCATACCGAGATAGAGTGGTTCGTCATAAAGCAATTGCGTGGTCCATTCGACGGTATGGATCTTGGCGATCTCCGCGGCAACGACAAGCCGGGCGATCTCGAAGAGCTCGTTCACGCTCACCTCTTCATATTGAATTATCGCATCCGGTTTGTCGGGGTTTCTGAGCCCCGAATCGGCGCCAGGCGTTTGCGCCGTGCGGCTTCTGAATTCATCGACGAAGGCGTTGTGCTCGCGCGCGAACACGTTATGGTAAAAGCTCAGGCCGATGTTCCAGTTGTCGGGGAAGCCGGTCGCTTCTTGGCCGCTCCACGCGGGATTGATTGGATCAGCCTTACAGCCGCCTAAGCTTATCTCCGGACAGCTTATGAATGAAGGAAGATAGCCCAATCGCTCCCCCGGTCTGTTCCCAAGCCTTAGAAGTAACAATTTGGCTTTATCTTCGGGGTCCCGCTTTACTCGCTGCCGCGACACTTCATCATAGCCATAGAGTTGCGAGCCATCCCACCACGCCGTCACGGTGTTCGCGGTGGTCTTGTGAGCCCTGGCCAGATACTCCTTGTCTTGATAGGTGAATCGGCGTGGTTCATCGGTTTTCGCATAATAGGCCCGATCGATTTTATCCCCGGGGCGGCATTTGAGATCTCGAACATCGGCTGGCGACAAGGGCTCTTGTTTGTTGTTTGCGCGCTGCGTCGCGCACCCCATGCTGATCATGGCGGAGTCGTTATGCCCTTCCCGCAGGTGCGAAAACCAGTCATGGGTCATGAACTGGATCCAAAAAGCCGCGAGCAAATTGAAGAAAGGCGCCGGTTTGTAATCGCATTGCGCGTCCTTGGAATCACCCGGCAGCCCGAATCCTTCATTGCATTTTGCAGGGGTGGATGGCTTGCGGGAAAATAGCTTTCTGCTGATGACCTGAGGGTCTGGTTTCAATAAGCCCAGGCGATCGCCGTGGCGGTTTCGAACCAGCTCCGTTTTGCCTAGGTCGGGGAAAGTGGATTCGAACGGCACATTGCGCGCAAACGGCTGATTCGTCGATCCCATGAGCGGATTGCGAAGGTCATTGCAGATCCCGGTCAGCGTCCGGTAGCGGATGAGCTCACCCTGACAAAGTTGCTCACCGCCCCCGCCCACGTCCCGAAAATAGGGATGATCGCTTGGCAGGCGCATCTCTTCCCAGATCTTAAGCACCCGTCCGTCGAAACCGTCGCGCCCTTTGACGTAATCTTCATAGGTCTGGTTGTCAAAGAGATTGAACTTGATGAGCTCCACGCGTTGATACTCTATATCGATCAACGCCCCATCAACGCCTCTTCCGTTCGCTTGCAAGTGCTGGCCGACTCCTGTGACGGCATCTCTTCCTGGTGCCTTGGTGGCCTCATCGCCCGTGGCCCAGTAAGTTTGCCAATCCACCCAAGGCGTCGCCCTGTGCGCGAGTGTTTTTTTACCGCCTCTGCAGTTGCCGGTTTCCTTTGCCACCTTTCCGAGAAACCGCAGCTTGCGGTCTTCCGCGATTGGGCGAAATCCCTCCGCCGCGACTCTTGCGCAATCCCGAAGCGCTTCCATTCGCTGCGCTAAGGAATCCGCCGCTGCGCCGTCCCATCTGCTAAGCGCGAGCACCGCGACGAGCAAACGAGACCTCATTGTTGGCGCGCATCCCACGCGACGCCGAGTCGCGCCAGCGATCCCGATACAGACCATACCGGGTGCGTCCGTGTGCAAGCGGAGCGTAGGCACACGCCTGGCCTGCTGAAACGCCTGAGTCGCCTAAAACACGGCCCCAGCCGCGCCACGAAAATCGGTTGGAGCCGGTTGGCCTCTCTTCCGTGCTTTTTCTCGTGCTATCTCGTGATTCATGTCGGCAGGGATGAACTGGGCCTTCTTGCCCAATCGCTTTGCTGCAATCAGCTCATCTCTGGACACCTCCCCGCCGCCGATTACAACTATTACGTCACTGTTTTCGACCATGGCTGTCGAGGTCGGGGACAGTCGCTCGGTGCCCGGCGTGAACCCGCCCCAGGTCGCATCTCTTACGTAGAAGACAACGTCGACGCAGGGGGACAGCTTGACGTTGTCTTCCTTCGCTTGGGTCGAGACGATACCCGTGGTCAGAAATCCCTTTCGCTTTGCTGTCTCGTAGACGATGCCCATACCCTCGGCAGTGGCTCCAATGTTCACGATCGTGGCTCTCGGGTCAAACTCGTCGAGGATTCGGGTCGCTTGCTCGAGCATCGCTGTCTTGTTCTCATACTCGGCGGCTGAGTAGCCCAAGAAGGTCAGAACTTTCATTTCCTTGCCCTTGAAGAAAGAGCGGATCTCTTCGAGGGTTGCCTCTCTAATAGTCGAGGGCTGGTCGCAGCCCTGTGCGATGCGTGCGAACAGCAACGCAAGCAAGGCCGCATAAAAAGCGATATGCCGC
>JBIMKD010000001.1:0-4557 GCA_043673815.1 Chromatiales bacterium | reverse complement strand
GGGCGTGGGTGCGCACAAAGTCGCCGATGTGAGCGCGTGCATAGGGGAACAGCACCTCGTGCACGAAGGCGATGTCGGTGGTGGTACCTTCGATATCCGTCAGAATTGCATGTATCACGTCAGTAGCTCTGAACCATCTCGGCCGAGCGTTCATCGAAATTACCGATCTCCGTGGTCTCTACACCATCATCACCTTAGACTTGTAGCGTGAATCGAACACGTAGATCGATGCTAAACTCGCGTATAAGTTCTCGGGAACCACAAACCGGATTAACAAAACACCAGCAACGGTTACTAATTATGACTACAGAGTTTCTTGGTATCCAAGCTATTACCGATGAAGATCGGACCTCTCAGGGATCGCGTTTCGCCGAAGTGCGAGACGCTATTTTCGCTAATCCCTATCAAAAAGTATGGGGCGCCGACGGCGCACCACCATTACCCAATTATCAAGTCACCTTGCAAAGCTTTTTGCGTGGTATTTTATCATTTGGCCGATCCTATCTATTTGCTCAGGCGGCCGCTCGCACTGTCGATTCCCATAGTGATTTACGCTGGGGTCCGGACCGCAAAGGCTTCCGTCGCCTCATTCATCCCAATGGCGTCTGCCTCACGGGCCAATGGGAAATCACGGAATATAATGAGTACACCGGTTACTTCAAAAAAGGTAGTCAGGCATTGGTAATTGGTCGGTATTCTACCTGTTGCAGCGAAACTCGGCGCGGTCATACTCGCTCTTTATCGCTGGTCGGCAAACTGTTTCCAACCACGGAGCCGAATCACGCTGAACGGCTGCGAACCGCCTCCTTTTTTACTCAAGAAGATATTGGCGGCGCCTATTCCAACTATATTAATGAAGCTGAACTTCGTAACGCACCGGATGTCACCGTCTGGCGGCGTGGTAAAGGACTCCCGATCATACTTATAGAAGGTCTCGTATTTACTCTGGTCGACAAGAAATCGAGTATCCGGCAGCTCCACGAAATTGCTGAGCTCGACAAGCCCGAGGAGGAACCAACACGTTCACCTGAATTTATGCGTCTGTTAGTTGCACCCGAACAACCAAAAATTGAAGGCGATGATTTGGAAATGCGCGATGAAGTCATGGCGCACATTTTTGATAAAGGCGATCCAACGCCCAAGCGCAACTTAACTTTCCATATAGAAGTTACGGACGAAGGTACGATCCGTGGTGCGCCAACGAACACCAAACTGATTTCTACAAACTGGCGACACATTGGCAAACTGACGTTTAGTAACGCCGTCATTTCTTATAATGGTGATCATGTTATTCATTTCCATCATCCTGCCTGGCGGGAAGATAGGAATGATCCGAAGACCGCATTTCGCAAGAAAACTTCACGTGGCCGCTATGGCGCTCAGCTCGCGTAAGAATCAAACAGGAAGATATATGCCGCGGTCGTCATGTCCTGCCTGCCTAGATCTGGCACGTGGATACGAGCGTCGCTCGACTAATCGATGCCACCAAGGTCTATCTGCATGCGGTGATCGATAGTTACTCACGGAAGGCTGAGAGTTACCCGGTAAGGAGTAAAACCGCTCGGGCGCCCGCGTCGGCTCGCCTCACGCCTCGCTTACAAAATTTGAGTTCCTATCCACCACGCGAGCGCGGCGACGGCGGCCGAACAGGGAATGGTGAGTATCCACGCCCAGACGATCCCGCCTGCTACGCCCCATCGCACGGCAGAGACGTTGCGCGCGGCTCCCACGCCGATGATCGCACCAGTGATCGTGTGGGTGGTCGAGACCGGTATGCCGAAAGCGGTCGCGAGGAATAGCGTCATCGCACCGCCGGTTTCGGCACAGAAGCCGCCCACGGGTTTCAACTTGGTGATGCGCTGCCCCATCGTCTTCACGATGCGCCAGCCGCCGAACAGCGTCCCCAGAGCGATCGTGATGTAGCAGGCGATGACGACCCACGTCGGAACATGATCGCTGATGGTCGAATACCCTGCCGCGATCAGCAGCAGCCAGATGATACCCGCCGTCTTCTGCGCGTCGTTGCCGCCATGGCCGAGACTGTAGGCGGCAGCCGACACGAGCTGCAATCGCCTGAACCATCCATCCACGCGCCGCGGTGTCGCGCGCACGAACATCCACGATACCGCGATCAGCAGCAGTCCGCCGAGCAGCATCCCCAGCAGCGGCGCCACGAATATGAACGCGATGATCTTGAAGAGACCGCTCGTGATGAGCGAGCTGACGCCGACCTTGGCGACTCCTGCACCGACCAGTCCCCCGATCAGCGCGTGAGACGAACTCGACGGTATGCCGTAAAGCCAGGTGATCACGTTCCAGACGATGCCCCCCGTCAGCGCGCCGAAGATCACGTAGTGGTCGACGATCGTGGGATCGATGATGCCTTTGCCTATGGTGGCGGCGACTTTGGTCTCGAACAGAAAAAAGGCGAGAAAATTGAACCCGGCCGCCCAGGCGACGGCCCATGTCGGCCGCAGCACGCCGGTCGATACGATGGTCGCTATGGAGTTCGCCGCGTCGTGAAAACCGTTCATGAAGTCGAACGCGAGCGCGACCACAATGAGGAACATCAGGACCTCGAACGACATGTGATGCGCGTTCGGATTCGGCCTGCGGGACCGGCTCAGGAGTTTTCGAGCACGATGCCCTGAATGACGTTCGCCACGTCTTCACAGCGATCAGTCACACATTCGAGCATCTCATAGACCGAGCGCATCTTCATGACCTGCTTCACGTCGGGCTCGTCACGGAAGAGCTTCGCCATCGCGGAGCGCATGACGTGATCGGCTTCGGACTCGAGACGGTCGATGTCCTCGCACACGATCATGATGGCTTTCGCGTTATCCATGTTCGACAGCATGCCGACCGCTGCCTTGACCTTGTCCACACAGGCGACGCAAAGCTCGGCAAGCCGTCGGGCCTCCGGCGTGATCGAATGCACGTCATACACATAGATCGACTGCGATGTGTCCTCGATGACGTCGAGGATGTCGTCCATCTTGCTCACCAGCTGATGGATGTCGTCGCGGTCGAGCGGCGTGATGAAGGTGCGATGGAGCAGCGCGATCGCCATATGGGCGATCTTGTCGCCGCGCTTCTCGATGGACTCGATGTTGTACGCACGGCGCTCCGCGTCGTCACCGCTCGTCATCAGCGTTGCGAGCTCGCGCGCACCGAGCACGAGCTCCTCGGCGTGCTCATTGAACAGCTCGAAAAACCGCCCTTCGCGCGGCATGAGTCGCCCGAACATAGCTATCTCCTAATGCATGCGGCGGTGCGCCGCGATTGGTGCCTGGCCAAGCGCTATCTTATCGGTTTGCCGTCGTCGGTACGAGGCGGTTCACGGGCTCACGTATACTCTCGCTCTTTTTGAGAGGGGCGGCGACGTCGCCCGGCCGGTATTGCAGACTTGGTTTTACCAATTGCGCTGGCTACGCTGTCCCTCCAGAATACTCGTGCGGGTGCGACGGCCTAATCGTATGATCCCCCTTTCTTGAAGCGGCCTCCTACTCACACAGACGGCAAAGCGTTGGCCTCGCTCATCGCGGGCGCTCTGTGCATTGGCTTTGCGCCGATTTTCGTGCGTCTCATCGACGTCGGCTACACCGCAGCCGCGTTTTGGCGCGTCGCCCTCTCTGTGCCGGTTTTGGGGCTGCTGTGGTATTTTCGGCAAAAGCACGCTTCTGAACGCAGCTCCCACCGGCGACGCTGGCTATGGCTAGCGGGTGTGTTTTTTGCCGCCGATCTGGCCGTGTGGCATCAGTCCATCCGCTTTACTTCAGTCACCAACGCTACCCTGCTCGCCAACCTCTCGCCGCTGTTCGTCACCGCGGGCTCGGTGTGGTTGTTTAACGAGCGTATTAACCAGCGCTTTCTGGCCGGTCTGGCGCTGGCAGTCACCGGTGCAACGGTGCTGGTTGCGGACAGTTTCACGGTAAGCGCGCAGACTGTGTGGGGCGACTGCTTTGGCGTGGTCGCTGCGGTATTCTACGCAGGCTATTTGCTGAGCGTCAGCCGCCTGCGGCAGCGTGAGTCGACGGTGGAAGTGATGTGGTGGAGCACCCTGGCCTGCGCCGCAGCTTTGCTACCCGTGGTGCTGCTGCTCGACGAGCCGCTATGGCCGCAAAGCGGGCGTGGCTGGGCGGTGCTGCTGGGGCTTGCTTTCGTGAGCCAGATTATGGGGCAGGGTTTGATCGCCTATGCCCTGGCCCTTCTGCCGGCATCGTTCTCGTCGGTCACCCTGCTGGTGCAGCCGGTCGCAGCCGCGGTGTTTGCCTGGGGGCTGCTCGCCGAACCTTTCGGCGTGCAGCAAGCGCTCGGCGGCGCGATCGTTCTCGCCGGAATTATGGCGTGCCATCGGACAACCGTTAAAACGTGAGCCCGGCGGACGCGGGCACACTTCGGCCGGCGGCGGGCCACCGGCTCCTTCAAGAATAGAGGAGCAGCGCTTCTCGCTCCTCGATCCAGGAGGTTTCATCGGCTACTGTCAAAGCTTCCAGATCGGCCGAGGCTGCATTGGGGTCATCAACCCATGAGCGCAGCAGCTCGCTGCCGTTT